>NZ_AP023416.1:0-300000 GCF_018326305.1 Vescimonas fastidiosa | reverse complement strand
ATCCCGCAAAATACGGGTCTTGTGCTCATAAAGCCGGTGGTACTCCGCCAAGGCCCGGGCGTACCGGGGCCGCAGCTGGCACAGGGACTGATCCATGAATCTCCGCCGGGCCGCCGCCCCCTCCCGAATGAGGAACAGATCCTCGGGGCTGAAGAACACCGTGTGCAGCGTCTCGGAAAGCTCCGAGGCGTTCTTGGCAGCCACGCCGTTCACGGTCATTTTCCGCCGACTTCCGGCCCGGAGGGTGATGTCGGTGATGAATTCCCGCTCCCGGGAATAAATCTCCCCGATGATCCGGGCCTCGCCGCCGTCAAAGGAGATCAGCTCCCTTTCCGTCCGGGTCCGGGGGGACTTGCCGCAGGAGAGATAGACCATAGCCTCCAAAAGGTTGGTCTTTCCCTGGGCGTTCTCCCCGTGGATCACATTGCACGCCGGGTCAAATTCCAAGGTCTGCCCCCGGTAATTGCGAAAGCCCTCCAGGGTCAGCTTATTGATCCTCATACTGTACGCCGTATTCGTTTTTTTCATAGACCACGGTGTCGCCGGGCCTTATTTTCTTTCCCCGCTGGGTGCAGACCTGGCCGTTTACCGCCACGGCCCCCTCCTGCACCCGGATTTTCGCCTCTCCGCCGGTGGCTACGGCGTCCGCCAGCTTCAGCAGGTCCTGTAATTTAATGTATTCCGTTGTGATGGTCACGATTTTCATTTGATTCGCTCCTTATGCCTTCAGCCGCACCGGCAGCACCATGTAAAGGAAGTTGTCGCCGCCGTCCACCGGGGTCAGCACGCAGGGGCTGATGCCGGTGTTCAGCTCCATGATCACCTGGTCCGCCGGGGCAAAGCGCAGGGCGTCCATAAGATAGCGATTGTTAAAGCCGATCTCCAGCCCCTGGCCGTCTCCCTCCACGACGCACACATCCTCCGCCTCGCCGTTGCCGGTCTTGGCGGAGAAATTTATGATATTCTTGTCCATAATGCAGCGCACAGGGCTTTTCAGCTTCTCGCTGATAACCACGCTGACCCGGTCCAGGCTGCTGAGCATGGTTTTAGTGTCCACCAGCAGGCGAATGGGATTATTCCGAGGGATGGCGTTCTTGTAGTCCAAAAATTCTCCCTCCAGCTTCCGGCAGATCAGCTCCGTAGACCCCGTTTCAAACAGCAGATGCCGCTTGCCCAGGCTCACGGTAATAGGCTCCTCGCTATCCTCGCAGATCTTCTCCACCTCGTTCAGGGCGCTGCCGGGACACACGAAGCGGAAGGCGCCGCCCTCCAGCTTTTCCAGCTTCTCGTGGCGCAGGGCCAGGCGGAATCCGTCCACGGACACCACCGTCACGCCCCCCATCTCCACCTCAAACAGGGACCCCGTGTGAATGGGCCGGTTTTCGTTGGTGGAGACGGCGAAGGAGGTCTGGTTGATCATCGCCTTCAGGGTGCCCTGCTGCAGGGTGAGGGCGTATTCGCTCTCCACCTCGGGCATCTCCGGGTAATCGTCGGCGGACAGGCCCAGAATTTCAAACCGTGTCTCGCCGCAGGTGAGGGTGACCATGTACTTCTCGTCGGCGGAGAACACGATGACATCATCGGGCATTTTGCGGATGATGTCCCCGAAAAGCCGGGAGTTCAGCACAATGCGCCCCTGCTCGCGGATGTCGGCCTCCAGGCGGGTGCGGATGCCGGTCTGCATATTGTATCCGGACAGGGTCAGCACCTCCGTGCCCTCCAGCAGCAGGCCCTCCAGGCCGGGGATAGAGCTTTTGGTGGCCACGGTGCGGGACGCGGTATTCACGGCGAGCTGCAGCAGCGCCTTTTCGCAGGAAAATTTCAGCATGGCACAGATTCCTTTCTAATTCCGAAATTTCCGGGCATATTTTCTGCCCACAGAACATAAACTAAGTATTTTTTAGTAATAATAGTCGTAGAGAAAACTTTTGTGGAAAACCCCCGTAAGGCCGCGAAATGCATGGATTTTTTGTCCACAGGGGAAATGATGAATTTCCACAGGAAGAGGGGAGAAATGGGGAGGGGAAGTTTATCCACAGGGAATCCACACACAGAGAACAGGAAATGTGGAGAAGGTGGGGTAGACCCTGCGAAATCCTATCGGGAAACCCTCCGTAGGGGCGGACGACCCTGTCCGCCCGTCTGGGCTTGAACCGCATTTCTTATAATGTGTCATTGCGAAGCCGGTGCGCACACCGGCTGTGGCAATCCGTACCCCCGTCCCCTTGGCCCCCTTGCCTAAAGGGGGCTGGCACGGCGAAGCCGTGACTGGGGGATTCTTCCTACCGCACCTCTTGTAATCCACCCGTAGGGCGGCGTGCCCTCACGCCGCCGGAATGGTGCAGTGGTTATCGGGCGGCGGGCTGAGGGCAGCCCGCCCTACGCAAGCGTTCCAACCTTTCCGTAGGGACGACCCTTGCGCTCTCCCGTCTCTTCAGCCCGGGTTGGTATTGATATTGGTGGTGATCTGCTTCACCGTCTCGGCAAAGGCCGGGTCGCTGCGCATTTGCTTTTCCACCTTGTCCAGGGAGTGCAGCACCGTGGTGTGGTCCCGGTCGCCGAACTCCTTGCCGATGTCCACCAGATTCATGCAGATGATCCGGCGCATGAGATACATGGCGATCTGCCTTGCCGCCACCACCTCCCGGCCCCGGCTCTGGCCCCGCAGCACATCCTCGTCGATGTGATAGGTGGAGCAGATATAGTTCACCACCGCCTGGGCCGTGGGGATGTACTCGTTATTTTTCTTGATCATGTCCCGGATGGCCTTGAGAATGTCCTCCTGGCTCATGGAGCTTCCCATCAGGTCGTAATAGGCCAAAATTTTGTTCAGGGTGCCCTCGATCTGCCGGACATTGGCGGTAACATTTTCCGCGATCAGGTCCGAAACCGCGTCGGACAGCTGCACCCCCAGCATGGCCGACTTGTTGCGGATAATGGCCAGGCGGGTCTCGTAGTCCGGAGGCGCCACATCCACCATCAGGCCCCACTCGAAGCGGGTGCGCAGCCGGTCCTCCAGCTTGGTCATCTCCCGAGGGGGACGGTCGGAGGTGAGTACGATCTGCTTGCCGGACTCATACAGCGCATTGAAGGTATGGAAAAATTCCTCCTGGGTCTGGACCTTACCGGCGATGAACTGCACATCGTCCACCAGCAAAAGGGTCGCCTGGCGGTACTTCTCCCGGAACTCGGCGTTTTTGCCCTCCTGGATGGAGGCCACCAGCTCGTTAGTAAAGTCGTCGCCCTTGATGTATACCACCTTGGCCTCCGGGTGATTTTGCTTCAGGCCGTGGGCGATGGCGTAGAGCAGATGGGTCTTGCCCAGTCCCGAATCGCCGTAGATAAACAGGGGGTTATAGTTGGCCCCGGGCCGCTCCGAAACCGCGTGGGCGGCGGCATAGGCCAGCTTGTTGTTGGGCCCCACCACATAGGTCTCGAAGGTGAAGGCCCCGCAGTCCCCGGGGTCTCCGGGATGGTCGGGCTTAATGCCGTGGTAGGCGGAAAGCTGGTCGTCGTTGAGGACCTTGATTTCAAAGTCCGCTGAAAACAGGTCCCGCAGGGCGTCCCGGATATAGGGCAGAAAACGGGCCTCAATGGTTTTCTTCTTAAACTCGTTGCCGCAGTGCAGCACAAAGGCGGAGTCCTCCATAGTCACCACCTCCACCTCGTCAAACCAGGTATTGATGGTGGTAGGGGCCAGCTGGGTAGACATCCGCTGCAGTACGCTGCTCCATACATCTGATAGTGAATTCAAGGGATCGTTCTCCTTTCCAAGCAAATGATTCTATCTATGACCGGAAAAACACATTCGTTGCATGGATAGGAGCAACGAAGAAAAAATTATTTTGAAGGGACGAAGAAACGGGGGATTCCTCACTGCACCTCTTGTAAACCTCCGTAGGGGCGACCCTTGCGGTCGCCCGCCCATTGCGCCTCTTGTAACGGACGCGGGGCGATGTGGGCATCGCCCCCTACGAAATTCTATCGTTAAACCCTCCGTAGGGGCGGACGCCTCTGTCCGCCCGCCCGGGCTTGCACCGCATTTCTTATAATGTGTCATTGCGAAGCCAGTGCGCACACTGGCTGTGGCAATCCGCTCTCCCGTCCCCTTGGCCCCCTTGCCTAAAGGGGGCTGGCACGGCGAAGCCGTGACTGGGGGATTCCTGACCTCACCGCACTTCTTGTAACGCTTCCGTAGGGGCGACCCTTGCGGTCGCCCGCCCATTGCACCTCTTGTTGCGCTTTCGTAGGGGCCGATGCCTACATCGGCCCGCCTACTGCACTACTTGTAATGTGTCATTGCGAAGCCGGTGCGCACACTGGCTGTGGCAATCCGTTCTCCCGTCCCCTTGGCCCCCTTGCCTAAAGGGGGCTGGCACGGCGAAGCCGTGACTGGGGGATTTCACGCAGGCACTTTCTTGCCAAACCTCCGTAGGGGCCGGCGTCCTCGACGGCCCGACCCGGATTTTTCCCGCACCCCCGGCAGGGCACGCGGGCCCTGCCCTACAAGGCGTTGCTTTATCGGGCCCGGGCGGACAGGGTCGTCCGCCCCTACAAGCGCTTTCGTAGGGGCCGATGACTATACATCGGCCCGCCGTACCGCGCCCCTTGTAAAACCCCATATCATTGTCCGGGCGCCGTACAGAATAAAACCCACATCATAGCACACTAAGTATAGCAGAAATCCCGCCAAAAGTCCACACTTATATATTAGAATATGTATAAAAAATATTTCCCTCCCCCGCCCGGAAAACCCCCTGCCGCTGAAAATTTTTTATTGACAGCCCCATTCCCGGTATGTATAATAAATAAAGTGTCGTTCTTTCGGCACCTGAGCTTATCAACTGCGGGGCGGAGGTATCTTCGCCCGCCGTCGAGTAAGTGTGGCGGCCCGGTTGCCGCCGCCGGATTTTCTATGTAATGGAGGTGTCCTGCAATGTTCCGTACCTATCAGCCCAAGAAGCGCCAGCGCTCCAAGGTGCACGGTTTCCGCAAGAGAATGGCTACTGCCAACGGCCGCAAGGTCCTGGCCCGTCGCCGCGCCAAGGGTCGTGCTCGTCTGACCCTCTGAGGTCACGGAAGGTGCATCCGGCATAGCTCTTGAATAGCAGGGACGGTGGAAGGGAAAACTGCCGTCCCTATTCGTCTATGCAAATGCCCATTGGCAAATGTGCTTGAAAAGCCGAGGAAAAGTCATGAAAGCAGCCGTAACGGTCAAGGAAAATCACGAATTTCGCCGCATTTACCGCAAGGGCCGCTCCGCCGTTTCCCCGTATCTGGTGGTCTACTGCCAGAAAAATCGGGAGGGTCGGAGCCGCCTGGGGGTCACTGTGAGCAAAAAGCTGGGTCACGCCGTGGTGCGCAACCGGGTGCGCCGCCGGATCCGGGAGATATACCGCCTGAACCGGGAGAAAATGCTCCCGGGCTGGGACATCATCGTGGTGGGCCGGGGCCGCAGCGTCAAGGGCCCCTACGAAAAGATGAACGAGGCTTACCTTGACTGCCTGCGCCGGCTGTCCCTTCTGCGGGAGGAGACGCTGTGAAAAAAGCATTTATGGCCGCCATCCGGTTTTATCAGAAGGGGATCTCGCCCCTCTATCCCCCCCGCTGCCGCTACATCCCCACCTGCTCGCAGTACGCCCTGGAGGCGGTGGAGAAATACGGCGCTGTCAAGGGGACCTTTCTTGCCACCAAGCGCATCCTGCGGTGCAATCCCTTCCACAAGGGCGGGTATGACCCCGTCCCGTAAACAGGTTTTCCCAAGCAACTTACGGAGGAAAAAAATATGTTCGCACAACTCGGATATTATATCTGTGTGCCGTTTGCCTGGCTGACCCGGGTATTCTATTCTCTCACCGGGTCCTACGGCCTGGCGCTGATCCTGTTCACCCTGGTTGTGAAGCTGGTGATCCTGCCCTTCCAGCTCAAGGGTAAGAAGAGTATGCTGCGCATGAACCGTATGCAGGGCAAGATGAAGGACATCCAGACCCGCTACGCCAATAATAAGCAGCGTCAGCAGGAGGAAATGGCCAACCTCTACGCCCAGGAGGGCGTAAACCCCATGTCCGGCTGTCTGTGGTCCTTCCTGCCCTTCCCCATTCTTATCGCTCTGTACGCTATCATCCGCCAGCCCCTGCGCTACCTGATGGGTCTCAGCATGGATACCATCACTGCCATCTCCGACGCCGCGGCCAAGCTGGGCTATGCCGCCGCAGAGGGGGGCCAGGCTGCGGCCTATGAGCAGATCTACCTGGCAAAGTTCGTCCACCAGCACTGGAGCAGCTTCCAGGGCCAGTTTGACGGGCTTATCAACCTGGACTACAATTTCCTGGGCATGGACCTGGCCAGCCAGGGCTCCACCCTCTTTAAGCAGATCACCACCGGTGGCTGGCCCGTCATCGGTGTGCTGCTGCTGCCCGTCATCGCCACGGCCCTGCAGTTCCTTATGACCGTCGTGAGCATGAAGTCCAGCGGCGCCGCGGCCAATAGTCAGAGCAAGATGATGATGTACCTCATGCCGCTGATGACCCTGTGGATGGGCTACATTCTCCCCGCCGCTCTGTGCGTGTACTGGATTGCCAACACCGCCTTCTCCGTCATTCAGGAGCAGCTGCTCAATAAGCGGTTCAATAAGATCCTGGACCGGGAGGAGACCGAAAAGGAGCGTGCCAAGCGGGAGGCCCGGGCCGCCAAGATGATGGCCTCTCGGGAGCGTATGCTTCAGCAGCAACAGCAGTATGAGAAGGCCAAGTCCGGCAATAACGGCAATAAGAAAAAGGGTCAGCCCTCCAAAAAGGCCGAAAAGCGTGCCAGCACCAATGAAAACGGCCGGGTGGGTCAGCGCCCCTACGCCCGTGGCCGTGCTTACAGCGAACACCATTATGAGGAATAAGGAGTTTTGTCATGCGTTATATTGATGTAACAGGCAAGACCGAGGAGGAGGCCATCCGCGCCGCCCTGAGCCAGCTGGGTCTGGAGCGGGACGATGTTTCCGTGGAGATCCTGGAGCGCTCCAAGAGCGGATTTTTGGGCATCGGCAGTAGCCCTGCCAAGGTGCGGGTAAGCTACGAGCTGGATGTTGTGGATGAGCCGGAGGTCCCCCAGGCCAAGCCTGCGGAGAAAAAATCTGTGGAGAAAAAACCCGTAGAGAAAAAGCCGGAGGGTAAGCCCGAGCCTGCACCCGAGAAGCAGCCCGAGCAGCCCGCCGCCCCCGTCAGCGAAACCGAGGATGCCGACCGCATCCGCGCCTTCCTCACGGGCCTGCTGGAGCATATGGATTGCCGGGCTCAGGTGAAGGTGTACGAGGAGGAGAAGAACCGCTATAAGGTCATTCTGGAGGGCCAGCGCCTGGGCGCCCTCATCGGCCGCCGGGGCGAGACCCTGGATGCCATCCAGCAGCTGACCAATTACGCCGTGAACAGCGGCCGAGATAAGCGGGTGCGCATCCATGTGGACGCGGAGAACTATCGTGCCAAGCGGGAGCAGAGCCTGGAGAGCCTGGCCAATAAGGTGGCCGGCAAGGTGCTGAAATACCGCCGCAGCGTGACCCTGGAGCCCATGAACGCCTATGAGCGCCATGTGATCCACGCCGCCCTGCAGGATAAGGAGGGCGTCACCACCTACTCCATCGGTACCGAGCCCAACCGCCGTGTCGTGGTAGCCTACGAGCGGGGCAACCGGTAAAAATGCAACACGAAAAAGAGAGGGGATGCCCCTCTCTTTTTTTGAAATACTTTCATCTAATATTGACAAAATAGCTGAAAATAGATATAATTTCGTCAGGCGCTGCACGAACGGCAGGCGGTTGGCCACACCACCCGAAAGGGGGTGAGGCTCATGCGTATCACTTTACATATCGGAGCCTTCACGGTGACGATCATCGTAAAACGCAGAAACCGCCACTCTGGCAAGTGACGGTTTCTATTTAGAACCTTAAAATCCTTCCAGGGCTAACCGCTTGTCGCAGCGCCCTTTCTGTTTCTATTATACCTTTCCGCGTCAATTTGTCAAGTCCGAACACGCAGAAACCGCCACTCGGCAAAGTGACGGTTTCCATTGTGAAATCTTAGCTTCCCAGGGCCAACCGCTTGTCGCAGCGCCCGTTCTGCTTCTATTATACTTCCCTGCGCCAATCTGTCAAGCCCGAACACAGGGACCCCGCCCTTGATGGCCCCCTTGCCTAAAGGGGGCTGGCACGGCGAAGCCGTGACTGGGGGATTCTTTCCCTCACCGCACCTCTTGTAACGCTTTCGTAGGGGCGACCCTTGCGGTCGCCCGCGGGAGGGGCAGAGCCCCTCCCCTACGCACCACAAGATACGCTTCCGTAGGGGCCGATGCCTACATCGGCCCGCCGTCCCGCACCCCATGTAAAACTCACTGTCACTACCGTGGCACCCGTTTCCCTCTCCGGCGAAAGTGTCCGTCACACGCCGAAAAACCGCCGTCCGTTTTCCCAGGTGGCCTTTTCCACCTCCTCCGGTGTCAGGCCCTTGATCTGGGCGATTTTCTCCGCCACCAGGCGCACATAGGACGAGTCGTTCCGTTCCCCCCTGTGGGGCACCGGGGTCAGGTACGGCGCGTCGGTCTCGATCATCAGCTTTTCCAGGGGCACCGCGGCGATGACCTCCGGGGCCTTTTTCGCGTTTTTGAAGGTGACCGCCCCGTTAAAGGACAGCATCCACCCCATTTTGATAAGCTCCCGTGCCATTTCCGCAGACCCGGCAAAGCAGTGGAATACCCCCCGCACCCGGGGAAATTCCCGCACAATGTCCAGGGTGTCCCCGTGGGCGTCCCGGTCGTGGATGATCACGGGTAAGCCAAGCTCCTCCGCCAGCCGAAGCTGCCGCCGCAGCACCTCCTGCTGCAGCTCCCGGGGCGGATTTTCCGCCCAGTAGTAGTCCAGGCCGATCTCTCCGATGGCCACCACCCTGGGATTTTTCGCCATCTGTCGCAGCCGGTCCATCATGCCGGGTTCAAAGTCTCCGCAGTTTTCCGGGTGGATGCCCACGGCGGCGTACACAAAGCCAAAGCTTTCCGCCAGGGCCACCGCCGTCCGGGAGGAGGATACATCGCAGCCGGGATTTACAATAAGGCCCACATTTTTCTCCGGCATACCCGCCAGCAGCGCCTCCCGGTCGCCGTCAAAGCGCTCGTCGTCATAGTGGGCGTGGGTGTCAAACAGCATGGCTCAGTCCCGATTCAGCTTCGTCTCGGCGATGCACTCGTCCTTGATGACCCGCAGGCGCTTCATGTGCTCCTGCTCCATGTGTATGCGCTGGTGCTCGTCGGTGTCCCACTGCTCCAGCAGGAGGATTTCGTCCTCATTCTGGCAGGAGAGATAGTAGTCGTACCGCAGGCAGCCCTCCTCCCGGCGAATGGCCGTGAGAATGCCCTCCTCCACCACACGGCGCAAAAATTCCTCCCGCCGTCCGGGCTTTGCAAAGTAATTCACAGATAATTTCAGCATATTAAACCTCCAGTTCCAAATAGACCGGGCAGTGATCGCTTCCAAAAATGTTGTCGCGGATGTCCGCTGCCTTCACCTTGTCCTTGAGCCGCTGGGATACAATGAAGTAGTCAATGCGCCACCCCACATTTTTGTCCCTGGCGTGGAAGCGATAGCTCCACCAGGAGTAGCGGTCCGTGACATCGCCGTGAAGGTAGCGGAAGGTGTCCACGAAGCCCGCGTCCAGAAGCACCGACATTTTCTCCCGCTCCTGGTCGGAAAAGCCGGGGTTTTGGCGGTTGGTCTTGGGATTTTTCAGGTCGATCTCCCGGTGGGCCACATTCAGGTCGCCGCAGTAGACCACGGGCTTTTTCCCGTCCAGCTCCCGGAGATAGGCGCGCAGGTCGTCCTCCCACTGCATCCGGTAGGGAAGGCGCTTCAGCCCGTCCTGGCTGTTGGGGGTGTAGCAGCACACCAGGTAAAAGGCCGGGTACTCCGCCGTGATGATCCGTCCCTCGTGGCGGTGCATATCGTCCCCGAAGTCATAGGTCACGGACAGGGGCTCGGTTTTCGTGAGAATGGCCGTTCCGGAGTACCCCTTTTTGTCGGCGGAGTTAAAATAGCGGTGGTAGCCCGGCAGGTCGAAAACCGCCTGCTCCGGCTGCAGCTTCGTCTCCTGCAGGCAGATCACATCCGGATCCTCCGCCGCCACATAGTCCAAAAAGCCCTTGCCCAGGGCTGCACGCAGTCCGTTTACA
The DNA here is from genome assembly GCF_018326305.1 of Vescimonas fastidiosa. Lineage (NCBI taxonomy): Bacteria > Bacillati > Bacillota > Clostridia > Eubacteriales > Oscillospiraceae > Vescimonas > Vescimonas fastidiosa. The sequence continues at coordinate 289,797 of NZ_AP023416.1, read as the reverse complement.
TTCCAGCTTACAAGTTTCATAGGTCGCTCCTTCCGGGTCTTTTTTGCCATTATAGCACAGCCCGTTTCAAAACCCAACAAAAATATTGACAAAGCCGCCCCGGTAGAATAATATAATAAGGAATGACAAAGGCTAAAACGCGAAAGCATAAAAGCCTCGCAGAGTTTTCCGCCCGCAGGCGGAAAAAAATTAAAAGCCTTTTGTCGGAAAATTCCGAAGGAATTTTCGACAGGTTCAAAATGGCAGTGAAGGAAAGAGTACCCCGTTGGCAGACCGCCCAAGAGAGCCCGAGTAGGTGAAAGCGGGCGCGGGACGGACGGGGGAACATGGCTCCGGAGCCGCCGGGTCGAGGGCCTCCTGGGCCTTAGGCTCGGACGGGCGCGCCCGTAACAGCGCGGAAGTGTAGCGACACTTCATAAGGCCGCCTGCGTGAGCAGGCCGCGAAGCAAGGTGGTACCACGGTGCAGCGCATCGTCCTTGGCAAAAGCCGGGGGCGATTTTGTTTTTTGCCCGGGGCACAAACCCTTTCGTAGGGGCCGATGGTCACATCGGCCCGCCCACCGCACTTCTTGTAATGTGTCATTGCGAAGCCAGTGCGCACACTGGCTGTGGCAATCCGTCCCCCCGTCCCCTCGGCCCCCTTGCCTAAAGGGGGCTGGCACGGCGAAGCCGTGACTGGGGGATTCCTTCCCCGCACCGCACCCCTTGTAACGGACGCGGGGCGATGTGGGCATCGCCCCCTACGAAATCCTATCGGTAAACACACCGTAGGGGCCGATGCCTACATCGGCCCGTCTCACCGCGCCTCTTGTAACCCTCCGTAGGGGCGACCCTTGCGGTCGCCCGCGGGAGGGGCAAAGCCCCTCCCCTACGCACCACAGGAAACCCACCGCCCCCTTGCAAAATCCCATCTACAATTTTAAGCCGCTCTTCCATTCGGAGCGGCGGAAAAGGAGATACACCCATGGAAAAGAAAACGTTCTACATCACCACCCCCATCTATTACCCCTCCGACAAGCTCCACATCGGCCATAGCTACTGCACCGTGGCCACGGATGCCATCGCCCGCTACAAGCGCCTCCAGGGCTACGATGTCATGTTCCTCACCGGTACCGATGAGCATGGCCAGAAGATCGAGACCAAGGCCCAGGAGGCGGGCATGACCCCCCAGGCCTTTGTGGATAAGATCGTAAACGGCGAAAAGGGTGTGCGGGATCTTTGGAAGCTGATGAATATTTCCAATGACCGCTTCATCCGCACCACCGACGACTATCACTGCCGCGCCGTGCAGAAGATCTTCAAGAAGATGTACGAAAAGGGCGATATTTATAAGGGCGCCTATAAGGGTAAGTACTGCACCCCCTGCGAGAGCTTCTGGACCGAGAGCCAGCTGGTGGACGGCAAGTGTCCCGACTGCGGCCGGGAGGTCCACGATGCCCAGGAGGAGGCCTACTTCTTCCGCCTGAGCAAGTACGCAGACCGGGTGCAGCATCTCCTGGAGGATACCGACTTCCTCCAGCCCCGCAGCCGTGTCAACGAGATGGTCAATAACTTCATCAAGCCCGGCCTGGAGGACCTGTGCGTCAGCCGCACCAGCTTCACCTGGGGCATTCCCGTGGACTTTGACCCGGGCCATGTGGTCTATGTGTGGGTGGATGCCCTGTTCAACTACTGCACCGCCCTGGGCTTCTGCAACGAGCAGTACGATGATTACGATAAGTATTGGCCCGCGGATTATCACATTGTGGGCAAGGAGATCGTCCGTTTCCACTCCATCATCTGGCCCGCCATGCTCATGAGCATGGAAATGCCCCTGCCCAAGCATGTGTACGGCCACGGCTGGCTGGTTATCGACGGCGGCAAGATGTCCAAGTCCAAGGGCAATGTGGTGGACCCCTATGTGCTGGCGGAGCTGTTCGGGGTGGATGCCCTGCGCTTCTTCCTGCTGCGCACCTTCCCCTTCGGCACCGACGGCAATTTCTCCAATGAGCTGCTGATTAACACCATCAATGTAGACCTGGCCAACGACCTGGGGAACCTGGTCAGCCGCACCTGCGCCATGGTGGAGAAGTATTTCGGCGGCACCCTGCCCGAGGCCCGGGAGGATAGCCCCGCCGATGGGGAGCTGAAGGACCTGGCCACCGCCCTCCGGGGCCGCTACCAGGCGGAGATGGATAAGCTCCAGCTGCAAAACGGCCTGGAGGAGATTTTCAAGGTCATCGACCGGGCTAATAAGTATATCGACGAAAACGCCCCCTGGAAGCTGGCCAAGGAGGAGGGCAAGGAGGCCCGCCTTGCCACGGTGCTTTATAACCTGCTGGAGACCGTGCGCATCTGCACCGTCCTGCTCACCCCCTTTATTCCCGCCAGCTGCGACAAGATCTTCGACCAGATCGGTGCCTGCCAGGGCTGCCGCACCTGGGAGAGCGCCGAGACCTGGGGCCATCTGAACGATACCGTCACCGTCCGCAAGGGCGAGGCCCTCTTCCCCCGCCTGGACGCCGAGAAGGCCCTGGCGGAGCTCACCGCCCTCCAGGAGGCGCAGAAGAAGGCCGCCCTCCCCGACCTGGAGGTGGAGCCCTTCGAGCAGGAGGAGGTAGACTTCGACACCTTCTGCCGCTCCGATTTCCGGGCCGTGAAAATCAAGGCCTGCGAGGCGGTGAAAAAGAGCGATAAGCTCCTGAAGTTCACCCTGGACGACGGCTCCGGCACCGACCGCACCATCGTCTCCGGCATCCATCACTACTATGAGCCGGAGGACCTGGTGGGCAAGACCGCCGTGGCCATTTTGAATCTCCCCGTCCGGAAGATGATGGGCATTCCCTCCTGCGGCATGCTCATTTCCGCCGTACACAAGGAAAAGGGCGAGGAAAAGCTGCACCTGCTGCTGCTGGACGACTCCATCCCCGCCGGCGCAAAGCTCTGCTGAGGTGAGAAATATGAATTTTAACGAATTGGCTCTGGCCCGCTATTCCCTGCGGAAGTTTGACCCCCGGCCCATCGAGGAGGAGAAGCTGCGCCTGCTGCTGCAGGCGGCCCAGTCCGCCCCCACGGCCCATAATAACCAGCCCCAGTATCTCCTGGTGTGCAAAAGCCCGGATGCCCTGGCCCGGGTAGACCGCTGCACCACCATGCACTTCGGCGCCCCGGTGGTGCTGGTGGTGTGCTACGACCCGGCCGCCGCCTGGGTGCGCACGGGTATCGACGGGAAAAACCACGGCGAAATCGACGCCGCCATCGCCACCGCCCAGATCATGCTGCAGGCGGCGGACCTGGGCCTGGGCAGCACCTATGTGGGCGTGTTTGACCCGGAGAAGCTGGCACTTGCGCTGCCGGAGCTGGCCGGCCGCACCCCCATCGCCCTCCTCCCCGTAGGCTATCCCGCCCCGGACGCCCACCCCAGCAAGCTCCATACCCAGCGCAAGCCCCTGGAGGAATTTTATACCGAGCTGTAAGAGGCTAATATCCATAGTAAACACGGAAGCGTCCGAGATTCCCTCTCGGACGCTTCCTGTTTTATATTTTTTATCGTTTTTGTGGGCCTTGCGCGTCACAGGTAATTCAGCGGGTCCACCGCAGTGCCGTTAATATACACGCCGAAGTGGCAGTGGCTGCCGGTGCTGATGCCGGTGGAGCCCATGTAGGCAATGAGCTGTCCCTTGTACACATGCTCGCCCACGCCCACCTCCAGGCTGCTGCAGTGGGCGTACAGGGTCACCATGCCGTTGCCGTGGTCAATGCGGATGCGGTAGCCGTAGCCGCCGTCCCACCCGGAGGAGATGACGGTGCCGCCGTCCGCCGCGTAGATGGGTGTGCCCCACCCGGCGGCAATGTCCAGGGCTCCGTGGTTAGAGGAGGCGCCGGATACGCCGATGTCCCGGTAGCCGAAGTAGGAGGTGATAATGCCGCTGCAGGGCCAGCGCAGGCTGCCCGTAGCCGCCCAGGAGGGCCGCTCCTTGGTGCCCCGGGCCTGCAGCTCCGCAATGGGCTGGCTCAGGGTCACCGCCGCCACCACATCCCGGCTCACCTCTGTGCCGTTGATGTAGGTCACATTGGCGGTCACATCCTCCTTGCCGTAGGTGCCCGCCTTCAGCACCCGGTAATCGCCCTCGTAAATAGACGAGTCATCCTGGTATTCCACGCTGTAAGCCACATCCTGCAGATAGCTCTGCCTCTCCACATCCACCACCGTCAGATAAGGCACGGCGTTGCTGATGGTCAGGGTGTCGCCCACATGGATCATGTCCGCCTGATAGCCGGGGTTCAGATTCAGCAGCGTGTTCACGCCCATGTCATGCTCCATAGCGATGTCGTAGAAGGTGTCCCCGGCCTGCACCGTGTAGGTCACGGCCCCGGCCTTGGTGGCGTTGAGCTTCTCGGCGATGTAGCCCAGATTCATCATCAGGTCCGCCGTGGTGTATTCCTGCCGGATCTCGGTTTTCTCCACAAAATAGCACTCCACGGTCCGGTCGGTGATGTACCCGGTTTTCAGCTGCTCCAGCAGCTCCTCCATAGCGCCCTCATACTCCGTGGCCGCCACCGGCTCCCCGTCCACATACAGCACATAGCCGTAGGCCACCTTGCCCAGCTGCTTGGAAAGCCGTGTCTCAAATTCCTGCCGGGTCTGCACGGTGCTGCGCAGCACCACCTTCGTCTCTTGCTGCAGGAGGGATTTGTCCACGGCGTAGCTCTCGTCGCCCAAAACCTCACGGGTGACCTCCTCGATGTTGGCCGCCGCCGTGCGCACCGCCCGCTTGGAGCTGGTGGTGCCCAGGCTGATGCCGTCGTAGGACACATTCACGCCGATGGTGTACAGGCTCAGCACCACCGCAATGGCCGCCACAGCCACCGCCGAGCCGAGAAACAGCGCCGGATGCAGTCGAATTTTCTCAAACAAGGCCCGCCGCTTGCTGCCGAAGCGGATGCTGCGCCGGCGAAGGTGGTACAGCCGCTCCCGAAACCGGCTGCCGATCCGGGGAAGATTTCCCCAAATAAACAGCACCATCTGGGCCAGCCGATGGTCCGACTCCGGAAACCGCCGGGCCTTGCGCTCCCGTCCGAAGTACCGCAGCGCCTGCCGGGCCTGGTCCAGCTTCCGCCGGAAAAAGCGCAGCACCCGCCGCACCAACCCCTGCAGGTCGGTGTAGTGCTGCAAAAGATCCGGATGCTCACCCAGATACCATAATAGGCCCCGCTTTTTCTGATCGTTCATATCTATATCCATCCTAAAGGTTACAAAATAGTTACAAACCAATCATACTCTATTTCCTCTGTTCCGTCAAGGAAAAATACACGGCAAATCCTGTAATTGTGCAAATTTCCCCGAAAAAAATCGTTTACAATCCGTATAAAGTGCGGTATAATTTACTTCCTGTATAAGAGAAAGAAGAGAGAGAAAGGAGGGCGACCTTGTGGCAACGGATTTTTCCCGGACCCTGAGCCTGCTGCGGCAGGAGCGGGGCATTTCCCAGCGCAAGGCGGCCACGCAGCTGGGCATCTCCCAGGCGCTTTTGAGCCACTATGAAAACGGCATCCGCGAGCCGGGTCTGGCCTTTGTGGTCCGGGCCTGCGACTACTATCAGGTGTCGGCGGACTATCTGCTGGGCCGCACCCTCAGCCGGGACGGGGCCATCATCGTGGCCGATGATTTGTATGATTCCACGGATGAAAAGGGCAATCTTCGGGGCAGCATCATGGCCACCCTGCAAAAGAAGCTGGTGGTGAATACCGCCAATGTCCTCTTTGACCTCCTGGGCAAAACCGGCAGCCGCAGCGCCATCACCGCCGCCGGGGACTATCTCAGCGGGGCCATGTACCTGCTGCTGCGCCACCTGTATCGCCGGGGCAAGGGCAATGAGGAGCTTTTCGGCGTGGATGCGGTGTCCTTTGATGCCGGAGCGGTGGAGGCGGATATGGCCGTCAGCCGTATGCGCTACCAGCAGGCCCTTCAGGCAGAGCCCTGCCCCCCCATGACCGCCGAGTCCCTCACCGCCTATCCCGGCCTGGGCCAAAGCGTGGCCCAGGTGGTCCATAATACCGACGAGCGCTGCAAAAAGCTCCCCTGATGCAGCGCAGCAGCCCGCCCCCGCACGCAGTCACTTCTTGTAACCTTTCGTAGGGGCCGATGATCCTGTTGCGGTGCCCAAAATTTCTGCGCTGCCTTACGGCGGACGCTGGAAATTTTGACCGCGGCCACTCGCTCACCTCGCTTCATCTGCCACTGGCAGCGCTCGGTTCGCTCCCCACATCGGCCCGCCTACCGCACCTCTTGCAAAAACCCTGTCACTGGTGTGGCAATCCGCATCCCCGTCCCCTTGGCCCCCTTGCCTAAAGGGGGCTGGCACGGCGAAGCCGTGACTGGGGGATTCCTCACCGCACCCACGGCAGGGCACACGGGCCCTGCCCTACAAAGTGTTGCGTTACCGGGACTGGGCGGACAGGGTCGTCCGCCCCTACAAGCGCTTCCGTAGGGGCCGATGCCTACATCGGCCCGCCTACTGCACCCCATGTAAAACTCCCTGTCATTGCGAAGCCAGTGCGCACACTGGCTGTGGCAATCCGTTCCCCTTTGGATTTGTGCAGGGGTATTACGGATTCCCACGACCAGTCTGCGGACTGGTCTCGGAATGACACGCGAATTTCTTCGGCTCCTGTCACTGGCTGTGGCAATCCGCGTCCCCGTCCCCCCTGCACCCCCCAAAATCCCCATTCATCGGAGGTCAATACCTATGTTCGATCAATCCCACATCCGCAATTTTTCCATCATCGCCCACATCGACCACGGCAAGTCCACCCTGGCGGACCGCCTGCTGGAGAAGTGCGACGCCGTCCCCCAGCGGGAAATGGAAAACCAACTCCTGGACAATATGGACCTGGAGCGTGAACGGGGCATCACCATCAAGTCCCGGGCCGTCCACCTGTTTTATAAGGCGAAGGACGGGGAAATCTACGCCCTGAACCTCATCGACACCCCGGGACATGTGGACTTCAATTACGAGGTCTCCCGGTCCCTGGCCGCCTGCGAGGGGGCGGTGCTGGTGGTGGACGCCACCCAGGGGGTAGAGGCCCAGACCCTGGCCAATACCTACCTGGCCCTGGATCACGACCTGGAAATTCTTCCCGTTTTCAACAAGATCGACCTCCCCGCCGCCGATCCCCTGAAGGCCAAGCAGGAGGTGGAGGACATCATCGGCCTGCCGGCCCTGGATGCCCCGGAGATCTCCGCTAAAAATGGCGTGAATATCGACGCGGTATTGGAGGACATCGTGGCGGGTGTCCCCGCCCCCAGCGGCGACCCCAACGCCCCCCTCCAGGCCCTGGTGTTCGACAGCCAGTATGACCCCTATGTGGGTGTGGTGGTCTATTTCCGTATCCGCCAGGGCACCCTGCGCCGGGGTCAGACCATTCGCCTTATGGCTACCGGCGCCCAGTATACCATCCTGGAGTGCGGCTACCTCAAGCCCCTGGGCAATGAGCCCACCGACGCATTGCAGGCCGGGGAGGTGGGCTACTTCACCGCCTCCATCAAGACCGTCAAGGATACCCAGGTGGGCGACACCGTCACCGACGCGGAAAATCCCGCCTCGGAGCCCCTGCCCGGCTACCGTCCCGCCCAGTCCATGGTCTACTGCGGCATTTACACCGAGGACGGCAGCAAGTATCCGGACCTCCGGGACGCCCTGGAAAAGCTCCAGCTCAACGATGCCTCCCTGACCTTCGAGCCGGAAAGCTCCGTGGCCTTGGGCTTCGGCTTCCGCTGCGGCTTTTTGGGTATGCTCCATATGGAGATCATCCAGGAGCGGCTGGAGCGGGAGTTCAATTTGGACCTGGTCACCACCCTCCCCTCCGTTATTTATCATGTGTATAAGACCGACGGCACCCTGGTCAAGGTGGATAACCCCCATAATTATCCCGACCCCGCCGTTATTGAGCACGCCGAGGAGCCCTATGTGAAGGTTTCCATCATCACCCCCAACGAGTATGTGGGCAATATCATGCCCATGTGCCAGGACCGCCGGGGCGAGTTCAAGGATATGCAGTACCTGGACACCCATCTGGTGGAGCTGCACTATCAAATGCCCCTGAACGAGATCATCTATGATTTCTTCGATACCCTCAAGGCCAATACCAAGGGCTACGCCAGCCTGGACTACGAGCTCTCCGGCTACCGCCCCAGTGACCTGGTGAAGGTGGACCTGCTCCTGAACGGCGACGGCGTGGACGCCCTGAGCTTCATCGCCCATAAGGATAAGGCCTATCCCCGGGCCCGCCGTCTGTGCGAAAAGCTGAAGGATAATATCCCCCGCCAGCTCTTCGAGGTCCCCATCCAGGCGGCTATCGGCGGGCGCATCATCGCCCGGGAAACGGTGAAGGCCATGCGAAAGGATGTTCTGGCCAAGTGCTACGGCGGCGATATCACCCGCAAGAAAAAGCTGCTGGAGAAGCAAAAAGAGGGAAAAAAGAAGATGCGGAATCTCGGCACGGTGCAGGTGCCTACCGAAGCCTTCATGGCTGTACTCAAGCTGGATAGCGATTGATACCATAATAGAGAAAGAGGAAGCAGTCGGAGGCTGCTTCCTCTTGTTGCTGTCAGCGGTTATTTTTTTTGAGGCTGTTTGCCGGGAGTGCGCGTCAGACCTGGATGGTGGTGCGCTTTCTCTCTTCATCTGCCGCTGCGGCGGCGGCCTGCGCCCTGCCACGGGCGAGGATAGCCGGAAGCCGGTCTCTGGGGATGACCATGACCCGACCGTTGGCATCGTAGCGGGGGTACATGCCGTTAAAGTAGACAACGCCCGTTTCCGCGTCCACAAAAACAGCGATTGGAAGCGGAGAACTCTGCGAGATATATCTTAAGCTCGAGTATATGTTCACGGAATCTATTTGAATCAGTTCCATCGTGTTTTCTCCTTAAAGGCAGGTCTTTCTATTATTTTCTTGGTATCCACACTTCGAAATAATCATATTCGCTCCATCCTCCTACTTTGCCCCCTCCCTTTCCGAAGCGCTTTGCAATTTCATCAGCCACGAACTTTGCTGCATCGCGAGAGACATTTTTATATCCATGGGATGCATAAGCGTAGTTATAGCTATATCCGCTCCATGACCGAAAATATATACCGCCCGCTTTACCATAATAAGAATCATAACTAACACGGGCAATTTCGAGATCGGGGGCTACCCGTTCAATGGTGGCGATAACATCGTCCGCGAGTTCCCGCTGCGCGGTATTTTGGGGATGCTTGCTTTCTTCCTCCCGTTTTGTTCTTGAGGACTTAATCACCACAAACAGCACCACCCAGAAAAGAATACCTGGCAGAGCCAACATGAAGTCACTCAAAAAACATCCCCCTTTTCTCGCCAAATTGTGTAAAACAGACTGCTTGCAGTATAGCATACAGAGTTAACATGTGTCAATATCCGTACATACGAATTATAGCAGATACCGAAATCCGTATATGGTTTTTATACTGTTTGGTACGAAAGGGGTGTCTGCCAATGATAAGCTACGAACCGCTGTTTCGGACCATGGAGGAAAAGGGCGTGACCTCATACCGGCTTGGGAAGCTGGGCTTTCCGCTGTCGAATTTCTACGCCATGAAGCACGGCGACAATGTATCGACACACACCATCAACCAGCTCTGTCGGCTGCTGCAATGCCGCGTACAGGATGTGATGGAGTATATAGACGAAGAATAATCGCAAAAATGAAATGCCCTGGAGCAGATCGTGTGACTCCCCGCTGGACAGAGGGCAAATTTGGTAGTATACTATGTGTAATATTTGCGGCGAAAGGGTCTGCAAAAGTGAGAGGAGAACGGAAAATGAAGCGAAAAGTATTGCTGCTGGGCGACCCGGCTCTGTATGAGGTGAGCTCCGCCGTGACCCGGGAGGAGCTGGAGGAGCTGCGGCCCGACATTGAGGATATGTTTGAATGCCTAAAGGATGCAGGCTTCGGCCACGGCATCTCCGCCCCCCAGATCGGCATTAAAAAGCGGCTTATTTGCCTGGATTTAGACGGGGTGCGCCGGGTCATCGTGAACCCCACATTGGAGCTGGTGGGCAGCGAGATGATGGAGCTGATGGACGACTGCCTGTGCTTCCCGGGCCTGCTGGTAAAGGTCCGGCGGAATCGGCGCTGCATCGTCCGCTACCGGGACGAAAATTGGCAGGTGCAGGAGCTTGCCTGCGAGGGGTATCTGTCCGAGCTTATCCAGCACGAGTACGACCACCTCAACGGCATCCTGGCCACCATGCGCGCCGTGGACGGCAAGGCCTTTGTGATGAAGGCGTAAAAATTTTCACCCTATAATCTATGGGAAACGGCACCGGAGACGGTGCCGTTTCGGTGCAATTTGGTGCCGTTTCGGTGAAGAAACGAGGCCATAAAGACAAAAAAAGGTCCCGGTTCCCGGAGAAGGCTCTCCGGGGACCGGGACTCTGTACTTTTTTTGGGGGTATGTGTGCAGCGGAAAGGGATCGATAGTCCTTGGCCTGCTCCTCGCCGTTGAGGACCCGGAGGGCAGCCTGGGCCAGAGCCAGCAGCTCGTCCTCGCCGGGATAGACGGTGACGGGGGCGATCCACTCCACCATATCCTTCAGGGCCTGGACGGTCTCCTTGCCGTAGGCAATGCCGCCGGTGAGAATGATCTGATCCACCTGGCCGTGCATGGCGGCGGCCATAGCGCCGATCTCCTTGCCGATCTGATAGTGGAAGGCGTCGATGACCTCGGCTACCTTGGCATCGGTCTCGGCCATCTTCAGCAGGTCACGCATATCGGTGCTGCCGGCATAGGCCACCAGACCGCCGCGGCCCACGAACATCTTCCGCAGCTCCTCCTCGGTATAGTCGCCGGAGAAGCACAGCTTCATCACGGCGTCGGTGGGGAGGCTGCCGGAGCGCTCGGGGGAGAAGGGGCCCTCGCCGTCCAGAGCGTTTTCGGTGTCCACCACGCTGCCCTTTACATGGGCGCCTACGGACACACCGCCGCCCATGTGGCAGACGATGAGGTTCAGGTCCTCATACTTCTTGCCCACCTCCTTGGCGTAGCGCTTGGCCACGGCCTTCTGGTTCAGGGCGTGGAACTTGCTGACCCGCTGGATCAGGGGATGGCCGGAATAGCGGGCAATGGCCTGCAGCTCGTCCACCACGGGGGGGTCGGCAATGAAGGAGGGGATGCCCAGCTCGTCGCCGATCTCCCGGGCGATGAGGCCGCCCAGATTGCAGGCGTGCTGACCCTGGACGCCGGCTACGCAGTCGGCCAGCAGGGCATCGGAGGTGGCGTAGGTGCCGCCACGAATGGGCTTTACCAGGCCGCCCCGGGCGCAGATGGCGGTGAGCTTCTTCATGTCGAAGTTGTTTTCGATCAGGGCCTGCTCCACCAGCTCCTTACGCCATCCCTTCTGGTCGGGAATGGTGGCAAACTTTGCGATCTCCTCGGCGGGATGACGCAGGGTTTTGTCAAAGAGCAGGGTGCCGTTTTCAAACACGCCGATCTTGGTAGAGGTGGAGCCGGGGTTGATAACAAGAATGTAATTAGACATAGTGATTTCCTCCTGAGGCTTCAAAATTATAAGATAAAACGCAAAACCGTTTCGGTCATAATGCTTATATTATACACCATACTTTAGGTGGATGTAAATTGTTTTTTTGATGAAAAAAGCGCATTTTGGCCGCAATCTTCTGCCGATTCAGGCATAAAGACCGTCCAGCCGGTCTATCAGCGCCGCCAGGGCATCCTCCCGGCAGTCCGGCAGCAGCTCCACCCCCGGCGCCCGGCGCACGGCCTCGATGGCATTGGCCGGGGCAAAGGCGTGGCCCGCGGCGGCCAGCATGGTCAGGTCGTTGGCCTGGTCCCCTACGCAGCAGACATTTTCCGCCCGGATGCCCAGGACAGACGCCAGCTTTTGGGTCATGGCCCCCTTGGTGGCACCCTTGGCGGTGATTTCCAGGAAAAATTTTCCGGAGCGGACGATCTCAAAGTCCCGGGCCCAGGGCTGGCTGCGGATATACCGCTCCAAGTCCCGGCCCCGCTGGCCCGTCTCCTCAAACAGCACCTTGCTGATGGGCATGGGCACCTGCAGGATGGAGTCCGCCTCCGTGGCGGCGGAATGGGTCAGGGCCATGTGGTTGCGGGTCAAATCGTTGGGGTGGAGGGTGTGGATCTGGCTGCCGTCGTGATAAATCTCGGCGGCGAGACCCGGGAAGGCCAGCTCTACCGCGTGGAGGTCCCGGCGGATGGAGTCCGGGAGAAAGGCGGTGCAGAGGTACTCGCCCCGGGCAAAATCATAGATGGCCGCGCCGTTAAAGAGGACGGTGGGGCCGTTCATGGGCAGCGTGGGGGCAATGGGCGCAAAGCTGGGCAGGGCCCGGCCTGTGGCCACGGAAAAGAGGCCGCCCTGGGCCGTGAAATACTCCAGGGCCCGGCGGTTTTCCCGGGAAAGGGGCGGCAGAGAACCGCCGCCCAAAAGAACCTCCTCGGTATAGACCAAGGTATTATCAAAGTCGCTGACCAGGAGGACACCTTGAAATTTTCCCATGGCTGTTATGCCTCCGTCTTGCCGCTGCCGCCGGGACCCCGGCGGGGGTGACGGCGTCCGCTCCGGTGCCGGGGCTTCTTTACCTCGCCTCCGGCGGCCTGCTTGGGAGGCTGGGGCTTGGCCGCCTGGGGAGCGGCTCCCTCGGGCTTTTGCCCGCCCCGGCGGCGCGGGGGACGGGGCTTATCGGCCTGCTTTTCGCTCTGCTTGGGGGGCTGCTTCTGGGCCTTGGGGGGATTTTTCTCCGGGGACCTATCCTCGGCAGGGCGGCTGCCTCTGCGGCGGCGATTGCGGCCGGAGCGGCCGGACTCCCGCTTTTCCTCCGCCGGGGGCTCTGCCGCCTCGGGAGAGCTATAGAGGAAGTCGGACACCACCGCCGGGAACTCCTCGGGCTTCTCCTCCACCACCATTCGGGCGGGGCGCTCCCGGGGCACCTGGATACCGTCGCGGCTGCCCTTGCCGTTGCGCAGGACGCAGATCTCGCAGTTGTGGTAGCACCGGGGGGACTCGGGCTGATCGTCCAGCCGGACGGTGACCTGCTCCTTCAGCAGGTTTACGGCGCTGATGTTGCCGGGGCCGTCGGGGGTCTGGACAAAGGAGTCGTTTTTCGGCATACGCCGGGCGGCATCCTCATAGGCCTCCTGCTCGTACTTCAGGCAGCACATAAGGCGGCCGCAGGTGCCGGAGATCTTGGCGGGGTTCAGGGAGAGATTTTGGGTCTTGGCCATCTTGATGGACACGGGGATGAAATCGTCCATATACTGGCTGCAGCAGAAGGGACGGCCGCAGATGCCCAGGCCGCCCAGCATCTTTGCCTCGTCCCGGACGCCGATCTGGCGCAGCTCGATGCGGGCGTGGAAGGCGGCGGCCAGATCCTTTACCAGCTCCCGGAAATCCACCCGGCCGTCGGCGGTGAAGAAAAAGAGCAGCTTATTGCCGTCAAAGGAGCTTTCCGCCCGGACCAGCTTCATCTCCAGGCCCCGCTGGGCGATCTTCTTCTGGCAGACCGCAAAGGCCTCCTTTTCCCGGGCCCGGGCCATTTGCAGGCTGCGTCGGTCATTCTCCGTGGCCGGGCGCAGCACCCGGCGCAGAGGCTCCACCACCTGATGATCCTCCACGGTGTGGTTGCCCTGGGTGCAGGTGACATACTCCGGCCCCTGGGCGGTCTCCACGATCACATCCTGGCCCGGGGCAACGGTGAGCTGCCCGGGGCTGAAATAATAATTCTTGCATCCGCTGCGGAAGCGGACGCTGATAACTTCCTTCATAGGATATCCTCCCATTCTACGGCGACGGCGCCTAAAACCTGGCCCACCGCCACATTCCATTCACATTCTTGGGCGAATTTGCCCAGCATTTCACACAGCCGCATAAGCTGCTTTTTTGTAAGCCTTCGGCTCAGGGGCCCTACCCCGTCGGCGCACAGAGTCTCCGGGGGTGCGCCCCAGCGCAGACGCAGGGCCTGCAGGCTGCCCTCCCGGCACTCCCGCAGCACCTGCTGGAGCTTTTCCCGGGTCATTTTCCCGTTTTCAAAGCCCACCAGCACCTGCGTAACCGCCGGGCTCTCGCCGCCGGCCATAGCCTCCAAAAGTGCCTGGGCCTCCGGGCTTGGCGCCGCCGCCTCCTGCTCCGTGGGGCGCACGGAAAGCTCCGCGCACCGGGAGCGCACCGTGGGCAGCAGCACCGAGGGATTTTCCGCGCAGAAAAGAAACGCCGCGTAGGCAGGCCCCTCCTCCACAAGCTTTAAGAGAACATTCTGGTCCTGGACCGTCAGGCGGCGGCAGTCGGGGAAAAGGAACACCTTGCACGCGCCCTCGTTGGGCTGGATATAGGCATCGGAGCGCAGGGCCCGCAGCACCTCCACGGACAGATCCTTGTGCTGGCTGTCCTCGGCGGTGACGCAGTCGGGATGGGTGCCCCGGAGCACCTTGCCGCAGGCGGGGCAGCGCAGGCAGGGCTTATCCGCCTGCCGGCACTCTAAGGCGGCGGTGTAGAACCGGGCGGCGGCCAAAAGATCGCCGCTGCCGGAAAAGATGACGCTGTGGGGCAGCGCACCCTGCCGGGCCCCGCGGCGAATACGGCTCTCCAGCACAGGATCCATTGGGCTCCCCCTCCCCTTTTCCGAAAAATACACCCTGCCATGACAATAAAATACAGTACCAGTATAGCACAGCTCCGGCATTTTCTCAACCGCTCCCGTATTTTTTTTGTGATTTGCGCCATTTATTTGCAAAAGGGACGAGAGAATTCGGCAAAAGGGTAAAAAATAGAAAAAAGGGAGAGAATATGTTGCATTTTCTTATCTTTGTGGCTATAATGAATTCTGCTATTATTAAAAAGGTATATTGGAGGGTATTATGAGCAAAAAATTCTGCTATCTGTTTACCGAGGGTAATGCATCCATGCGCGAGCTGCTGGGCGGCAAGGGTGCAAACCTGGCTGAGATGACCAACATCGGTCTGCCGGTTCCCCAGGGCTTCACCATTACCACCGAGGCCTGCACCCAGTACTATGAGGACGGACAGAAGATCAATGACGAGATCATGGCCGAGATCATGGAGTACATCGAGAAGATGGAGAAGATCACCGGCAAGAAGTTCGGCGACCATGAGAATCCTCTGCTGGTGTCTGTGCGCTCCGGCGCCCGGGCCTCCATGCCCGGCATGATGGACACCATCCTGAACCTGGGCCTGAATGAGGATGTGGTGGGCGTCATCGCCGCCAAGTCCGGCAATCCCCGCTGGGCCTGGGACTGCTATCGCCGCTTTATCCAGATGTATTCCGATGTGGTGATGGAGGTAGGCAAGAAGTATTTCGAGCAGCTCATCGACGAGATGAAGGAGAAGAAGGGCGTCACCCAGGATGTGGAGCTCTCCGCCGAGGATCTGAAGGAGCTGGCCATGCAGTTCAAGGCCGAGTACAAGGCCAAGATCGGCGCCGACTTCCCCTCTGACCCCAAGGAGCAGCTCATCGGCGCCATCAAGGCCGTGTTCCGCTCTTGGGACAATCCCCGGGCCAATGTATACCGCCGGGATAACGACATCCCCTATTCCTGGGGCACCGCTGTCAACGTTCAATCCATGGCCTTCGGCAACATGGGCGACGACTGCGGCACCGGCGTGGCCTTTACCCGTAACCCCGCCACCGGCGAGAAGAAACTCATGGGCGAGTTTTTGACCAACGCCCAGGGCGAGGATGTGGTGGCCGGCGTGCGCACCCCCATGCCCATCGACCAGATGGCCGAGAAGTTCCCCGAGGCCTATGCACAGTTTGTGGATGTGTGCAAGACTCTGGAGGACCATTACCGGGATATGCAGGACATGGAGTTCACCGTGGAGCACGGCAAGCTCTATATGCTCCAGACCCGTAACGGCAAGCGCACCGCCAAGGCGGCCCTGAAGATCGCCTGCGACCTGGTGGACGAGGGCATGATCTCCGAGCAGCAGGCCGTGGCCATGATCGACCCCCGGAACCTGGATACCCTCCTGCACCCCCAGTTTGACGCCGAGGCTCTGAAGAAGGCCCAGCCCGCCGGCAAGGCCCTGCCCGCCTCCCCCGGCGCCGCCTGCGGCAAGATCGTCTTTACCGCCGAGGACGCCAAGGCTTGGGCTGCCCGGGGTGAGAAGGTGGTCCTGGTCCGCCTGGAGACCTCTCCCGAGGACATCGAGGGCATGAAGGCTGCCCAGGGCATCCTCACCGTGCGCGGCGGTATGACCAGCCACGCCGCTGTGGTGGCCCGCGGTATGGGCACCTGCTGCGTCTCCGGCTGCTCCGCCATCGCTATGGACGAGGAGAACAAGAAGTTTACCCTCTCCGGCAAGACCTATCACGAGGGCGACTGGCTGAGCCTGGACGGCTCCACCGGTAATATTTACGACGGCGCTATGCCCACCGTGGACGCTACCATCGGCGGCGAGTTCGGCCGCATCATGGGCTGGGCCGACAAGTATCGCCGCCTGAAGGTCCGCACCAATGCCGACACCCCCCACGACGCCGCTAAGGCCCGTGAGCTGGGCGCCCAGGGCATCGGCCTGTGCCGTACCGAGCATATGTTCTTCGAGGGCGACCGTATCGAAGCTATCCGCGAGATGATCTGCTCCGACACCGTAGAGGAGCGGGAGGCGGCTCTGGCCAAGCTCCTGCCCATGCAGCAGGGCGACTTCGAGGGCATCTATGAGGCCATGGAGGGCTGCCCCGTGACCATCCGCTTCCTGGATCCCCCTCTGCACGAGTTCGTGCCCACCGAGGAGGCCGACATTGAGAAGCTGGCCAAGGCCCAGGGCAAGACCGTGGAGCAGATCAAGAACATCATCGCCGCCCTCCACGAGTTCAACCCCATGATGGGTCACCGTGGCTGCCGCCTGGCCGTTACCTTCCCGGAGATTGCCGCCATGCAGACCCGGGCTGTCATCCGCGCCGCCATCAATGTGCAGAAGAAGCACCCCGACTGGACCATGGTCCCCGAGATCATGATCCCCCTGGTGGGCGAGGTGAAGGAGCTGAAGTATGTAAAGGACATCGTGGTTACGACCGCCGACCAGGAGCTGGCCGCCGCCGGGATGGACATGAAGTACCTGGTGGGTACCATGATCGAGATCCCCAGAGCCGCCCTCACCGCCGACCAGATCGCCACCGAGGCCCAGTTCTTCTCCTTCGGCACCAACGACCTGACCCAGATGACCTTCGGCTTCAGCCGCGACGACGCCGGCAAGTTCCTGGGCGCTTACTACGATAAGAAGATCTACGAGAACGATCCCTTCGCCAAGCTGGACCAGGTCGGCGTAGGCAAGCTGGTGAAGATGGCCGCTGAGATGGGCCGCGCCACCCGCCCCGACATCCACCTGGGCATCTGCGGCGAGCACGGCGGCGACCCCAGCAGCGTGGAGTTCTGCCACAAGGTGGGCCTGGACTATGTGTCCTGCTCCCCCTTCCGCGTTCCCATCGCCCGTCTGGCCGCTGCCCAGGCTGCCATCAAGGAACAGCGCCAATAAGAAGCCCGCGCAAGTGGCGTAATGCCCCTTAATACCCTATAAAAACGGCCACACCGCTTCCCGGAGCGGTGTGGCCGTTTGAGATGGTCGGAAAATCCACCGGTTTTTTCCGACAAAAGAGAAACCGTTTCGTTACGGAGGTTTTGACAGCCCCGGCCGGGCATGGTATGCTAGTAAAAAAGAAAAGCGGAGGCGCGGACATGAAGCAGTACATCGGCATCGACCTGGGCGGCACCGGCATCAAGGGGGCCGTGGTCCGGGAGGACGGGGAAATTTTGGCCCGGCAGACCTGCCCCACCCGGCCGCGGCGAGGCCCGGCGGCGGTGGCGGAGGATATTGGCGCCATGATCCGTACCCTGGGCCGGGGCCGGGAGGTGGCCGGCGTGGGCCTGGGCTGCCCCGGTACGGTGGATGACCGGGCGGGCACCGTGGTGTACGCCTGCAACATCGGCTGGGTGAACTATGATGTGCGCCGGACCCTGGAGGACACGGGCTTTTCCGTGCGCCTGGTAAATGATGCCAACGCGGCGGCCCTGGCAGAGGCGGCGGTGGGGGCGGCCAAGGGCACCCGAAGCGCCGTAGTGGTGACCCTGGGCACCGGCATAGGCGGCGGCGTGGTGCTGGACGGGCACCTGCTCACGGGCTTTACCGGGGCGGCCAGCGAGCTGGGACATATGTGCATTGTGGCCGACGGGGAGAGCTGCGCCTGTGGCCGCCGGGGCTGCTGGGAGACCTATGCCTCCGCCACGGCGCTGATACGCCGGACGGAGGCGGCTATGGCGGCCCACCCGGACAGCGCCCTGCACCGCATCGCCCGGGAAAAGGGCGGCGTAGATGGCCGCACGGCCTTTGCCGGGCAGGAGGCCGGAGATCCGGCAGCCACCCGGGTGGTTGCGGAGTACATCCGGTATCTGGGTGTGGGGATCGCCAACCTGGTGAATATCTTTTTCCCGGAGGTCATAGCCCTGGGCGGCGGCATCGCCAACCAGGGGGAAACGCTGCTGCGGCCCCTGCGCGCCCAGGTACAGAGCCAGGAATATGGCTCCGCCTACACGAAAAAGCACCCCCGCATCGTGACCTGCACCCTGGGCAGCGACGCCGGTGTCATCGGCGCGGCCCTCTTTGCCGCGGAAAAGCCGGAATAATGCCCCAAGCGTCGGCCCCTGCAGGTGGGCCGACGGGGAAAACGCCCAAAATAAAAAAGCCTCCCGGAGCTTGCCGCAATCGGTACGCTCCGGGAGGCTTTTTCTGGTTTTTATTCAAATAGGCTGGCCTGATACGGCAGGTCGCCCCGGCCCAGCTGCCGGAGCTGGCGGCTGTTTTCCTCGGTCAGGGCATCGGTAATGGCCATTTTCCGGATGATGTTTTGGACGGTGGTCTCCAGGTCCGTGCCGGCACGGTAGTCGGCGGGGAAGATAAAATCCACCCGGCCCTTGCTCAGCAAGTCCTCTACGCCCTGGCGGTTTTCCTCCTGATAGACGGCGATGGCCTCGCCGCCGTAGGAGCGCATCATCTTCATGCAGGGCACATCGGAGAGACCGTCGCCAATGTAGATCATGTTGGTGAAGGGGATGCGCTTGCTGTCGTCGGGCATGGAGGCGTTGAGGGTGCGGTCGTCGGACACATCCAGCACGCCCTTATTGATGCGGTAGACAAACTGGGTCTTATTGGTAAAGTTGACATCCAGCTTGGGCCAGGAGGCCAGACCCCGGGCATCATAGAAAAACTCGCAGGCGTAGATCTCCTTAAACTCGTGGCTGATGCCGCTGCCCTCGATGATCTCCCGGAGACCGGAGGAGATGACATAATGCTCAATGGCTACGCCCTGGCTCTCGCCGAAGGCGTTGATGCGGGCAAACCAGTCCTGCACGCCGGGGAAGAGCTGTATATCATGGCCGCAGCGAACCAGAAAGTCCCGGTCCAGACGGATGTTTTGGGCCCGGCACTCCTCGATCATGGTATACATATAGGCCAGAAGGCCGTCCATGCGGTTGTTATAGCCGAAGTCGTTGGCCTTTTTCCAGAATTCGGCGGGCTTATAGCCCAGGGCGGGAATGAAGGTGTAGTCCTCCATGTCGGTGGTGCAGAGGGTTTTATCGAAATCGTAGAGAAGGGCGATGATGGGCTTTTCCATGGGGGTATCTCCTTTTGGGGCTATTTTGGGGACGGGGGTACGGATTGCCACACCAGTGACATCGGTCACTGGTTCGCAATGACAGGGGGGTTACAAGGGGTGCGGTAAAACGGGGCGTCGGGGACGCCGCCCCCTACGGGGGGGTACAAGGGGTGCGTAGGGGCGGGGCTCTGCCCCGCCCGCGGGCGACCGCAAGGGTCGCCCCTACGGAGGGGTTGCAAGAGGCATGGGAAAAGAATCCCCCAGTCACGGCTTCGCCGTGACAGCCCCCTTTAGGCAAGGGGACGGGGGATGCGGATTGCCACACCAGTGACATCGGTCACTGGTTCGCAATGACAGTTTTTTTACATGGGGACAATATGGGGATGCAGAGGCTTGGGGTGGGCAAGCCTCTGCATTTTTGTCAGTTCTTTTCGGGGTCGTAGTTGCGGCCGAACTTCAGCTCGTCCAGGTCCAGCTTGAACTCGGAGACAAAGTCCGTGTCCGGGTGCAGGGTGTGGTCGGGCTCGGGGGCCTGCTGCTTTTCGTAAGCGCTGAGAATGTCCTTTCCGATGATGCGGACGGTGTCCTGGGTCGGGGCGTCGTCCCGGGGTTCTTCTGCCTGGACAGCCTCCTCGGCGGGGACGGTCTCCTGGGCGGGGACGGCTTCCTGGGCGGGGGCGGCCTCCTGGGCAGGAGCGGCCTGCGCAGCGGGGACAGTCTCCTGGGCTTCGGCACTCTCCTGGGCAGGCAGGTCGCTATGGGGCAGCTTCTCTAAAAACTGCATCTGCGTCCGGCACAGGGCCAGGCTCTTGGCCACATAGTCCTGCATGGCCTCCTCGGCGGCGGAGAGCTTTTGCCGGGCGGCCTCGGTCTTTTGCTGGAAGTCGCGGTTGGCCACGGCGGCGGCGTTCTGCGCCTCCTCCAGAATCTGCTCCCGCTGGCTCCGGGCCTCGGCAAGCATCTTCTCGGACTTCTCCTTGGCCTCGTCGGTCATGGAGGCGGCCATCTTCTGAGCGGCCAGGAGCATGGAGCGCATGGTGTCCTCGGTGGCGCGGTACTCCTCCAGCTTTTCGGCTAAAATCTTCAGCTTGGCCTTCAGCGCGGCGTTTTCCTTATAGAGGGCTGTATAGTCCTCGGTGAGCGTGTCCAAAAACTCGTCCACGGCGGCCAGATCGTAGCCGCTGGAAAAGGATGAGGATTTGGGGAATGTTTTTTCGGAAACTTCCTGTGGTGTGAACATATAAATCCCTCCGTACTGTCTTTTTATCCGGTATGGGGCCTTTACAGGTAAAGACCGCTGCTCTCCAGCTCGTCGATAAGGTCACCCATGAGGTCTACGGAGTAGGGGGTGATGATGTAGGTGTTGGCGGAGACCTTCTTGATTTTGCCGTCACCGGCGTAGGCCACGCCGGAGAGGAAGTCGATAAGCCGCCGGGCAATGTCCTTATTGGTGCTCTCCAGATTCAGTACCACGGTGCGCTTTTCCCGGAGGTGGTCGGCGATCTCGGAGGCGTTTTCAAAGCGCTCGGGCTTCACCAGCACCACCTTCAGCTGGGTGGTGGCGTGGATATTCACCACCTTGTTGCGCCGGTCGTCGCTGCGGCGGTCTTCCTTGCGGTCGTCGAAAGCGGACTCCTTGCCGGGGCGCTGGGTGGGGAACTGATCCTCGTTTTCATAGTCGTAATCTTCATCGTCATAGGGGTGGATGATCTTCTTGAATTCGTCCATCAAGCTCATGTGTATACTACCTCCCGCTTTTACTTGCTGTAATCTCTGGCGCCGAAAATGGCCGATCCAACACGGACCATATTGCTGCCGGACTCGATGGCCTCGGCAAAGTCGCCGCTCATACCCATCGACAAATACTTAAACTTATTATCGTATATATTTTGATTTATGTCAACATAAAGAGCCTGCATTTGGGCAAAAAACGGGAGATTTTCCCCGGGAGCCGACTCCACGGGGGGAATGGTCATGAGACCCAGCACCTGCACATGGGACAGGGTCTTGGCGTAGCGGGCGGCCTCGGGGGCCTCGGCGGGGGCAAAGCCGCTCTTGGCCTCCTCGCCGCCGATATTCACCTCCAGAAGGATGTCCTGGACGATGCCCAGCTTTTCGGCGGTTTTCTCGATCTCATCCAGCAGGGCCAGAGAGCCCACGGACTGGATCAGCGCCGCCTTGCCCACCACCTGCTTGACCTTGTTGCGCTGGAGATGGCCGATGAAGTGCAGGGGTGCGCCGTCGTAGGCGTTTTCCGAGAGCTTCCGGGTCATCTCCTGAACGCGGTTTTCGCCCAGGGCATCAATGCCGGCGGCGATGGCCTCCCGGCAGGCGGCGGCGTCGTTCATTTTGCTGGCGCCCACCAGGGTGATGTCCGCACCGGTGCGGCCGGTTTTAGCGGCGGCGGCTTCGATTCGCAGGCGGATGGACGCAATGTTTTCGGATATGGACATGGAAAATTCCTCCCTTTTTATTTCTGTTGGTGGAATGGGTGGGTGGCGACCCTTGCGCAGGGGAGCCTTTATTGGGGACGAGGGTTACGGATTGCCACGACCAGCGTGCGCGCTGGTCTCGCAATGACTGGTTTTTTATATGGGGTGCGGTGCGTTGTCGGCGGGCGGACAGAGGCGTCCGCCCCTACGGAAGCGCAACAAGAGGTGCAATGGGCGGGCGACCGCAAGGGTCGCCCCTACGGATAACAAGTAAGTCTTTGTTGCGGGCCGATGTAGGCATCGGCCCCTACGCACGGGTTTTCGATAGAATTTTGTAGGGGGCGATGCCCACATCGCCCCGCCGTAACGCAGTGGCCCGGGAGGGCGAACAGGGTCGTTCGCCCCTGCGGATAGATTGGATGCCGGTTAGGCGGTCAGTTGTCCGGGAAGATCATGCCGTCGGTGAGGGCCCGGGCGGTGGAGATGACCAAATCGCCCTGGCGGAGGATCCGCTCATCTGCGGCGCCCTGGGCGGAGCGGACCAGGCAGAAGCCGTCGCCCCGGTACACCAGGTCTACGGGCTTGCTGTACACATAGGCGCCCAGGCGGCAGAAAAGCTGCAGCGAGCCATCCTCGTCCATGCGCAGGGCGGCGGAGGGGACCCGGAGGCCCTTATACTCCCGCAGGAGGATCTCCCCCTGCTGATGGCGCAGGAGGGTGACCTGGGAGATATAGCGGGTGCAGGAGAGGACCACGGCCACATGACCGTCCTCCTCGGCGCTGATGGACTGAACATAGGCAGGGGTGTCCTGCTGCAGGCCCTTGCTCAGGCGGAGAGTGACCTCCTGGCCCACCTGAAGCTCCCGGGCCTGCTGGGCGGGGATATTGGCGGCGAAGTACCAGGTGTTATCGGTGATGATCTTGCCGGCGCTCTTCACGGCGGAGCCGGTGCTGAGAGCGTCCAGCCGGGCGGGGGTCACATCCGTCAAAAAGTCCGGGGTGAGGGTCTCCTCGCTGCCGTCGGTGGAGCCGCTGTAGACTCCGGCAACAGCGGTTTTTACCGAGGTGGCGCCGGAGAGCTGATTTTGCAGAGAGGAAATATCGCTGCGGGTCTGGGCGATGGCCTGGTCGATCTGCTCCAGGGACTCATAGCTGTAGCTGCGCTTGAGCACGGCGGTTTTCATGGCGGACATCTCCTGGGTGGCGGTGGCATAGTCGCCGTCCGCCGTGGCTATGTGCAGGCGGAGAATGCTGTCGGAAATATCGCTGTCCACCTTCAGGGCGGCGTCGCTGTCCAAAAAGGAGCTGCGGGCAAACTGAAGCTGCTGCAGCTTCAGCTCCGTGTCCTCCAGCCGGCTCACCACCTCCAGAGCGCTCTTGCTGGCGTAGGCCATGGCTACGGCCTGGCCGGCGTGGACCTTCTCCCCTTCCTGAACCTGGCGCAGGAGGGTGCCGGAGGTGTCGGGCAGGGGCGTCTCCTGACGGACCACCCAGCCGGTGACGGAGAGGCTGTCGGTCACCTGGCCGGTGTAGGCCACGGAGACGGACACGGACCGGTGGAAATACCGGTAGCCCTCTATGCCCAAAAGCGTCACCACGGCCACAAGCACCGCCAGGGAGAGAATTTTGAAAATGGGAGTGGATCGCATGGCTGCTCCTTCGCTGTCAGTCGTCCCCTTCCTCCTCCCGCAGAGAGAGAGGGCGCAGGGGCACAAGGGTGGAGACGGCGTGCTTGTAGATAAACTGCTGGCGGCCGTCGCTGTCAAGCACCAGGGAAAAGCTGTCGAAGCCGGTGATTACGCCTCGAAGCTGGAAGCCGTTCATCAGAAATACCGTGACGGGAACGGCCTGCTTGCGTACCTTGGTGAGAAAAATGTCCTGTAAATTTGCCTTTTTCATATCGTCTGCTCCTTTTTCTATGTCTTGGTGCGGACGATAGATTTTTCTATGCTTGTCCGCCCGGGTCTATCCTAAGCCCTGGGCGAGGAGATATTCTGTCGCATTTTGGAGGCCCGCCGGGAAATCGGGGTCTTTTTCCCAGAGAAGCCAGTGGATGTCGTCTTTGCGGCGCAGCCAGGTGAGCTGGCGCTTGGCATACTGCCGGGAGCGGAGCTTCACCTCCGCTACGGCCTCTGACACCAGCGTGTCCCCCCGGTAGACGGAGAGAAACTGCTTGTAGCCGATGGCCTGGAGAGCGGTGGCGGTCTCGGGGAGGCCGGTTTGAAGAAGGGCCTCCACCTCCCGGAGGAGGCCGCACTCCACCATGGTGTCCACCCGGCGGTCGATGCGCGCATAGAGGTCGGCCCGGTCCCGGAAGGTGAGGCCGATGGTGCAGGCCCGGTATTTAGGGGGCCGGAGGCGGGTGCGGGCATCGTGGGCGGTGAGGGTCTCGCCGGTCTCCCGGTAGACCTCCAAGGCCCGGAGAATGCGCTTTTCATCGCGGATAGGCAGGCGGGCGGCGGTTTCGGGGTCTATCTCCCGGAGCTGGCGGTAAAGGGACTCGATGCCCTCCCGGGCCATCTCCGCCTGAAGGGATTTTCGTATCTCTCCGCCGCTGTGCCCGGGGGCAAAGGTGCGGCCTGAGAGAATGGAGTCCAGGTACAGGCCGGTGCCGCCCACTAAGACGGGGCGTCCTCCCCGGCGGAGAATGTCCCCAATGCACAGGTCCGCCTGCTCCGTGAATCGGGCCACGGACCAGCTCTCGGCGGGGTCGGCGATGGCCACCATGTGGTGGCGGACGCCGTCCATTTCCTCCGCCGTGGGGGCGGCGGTGCCGATGGTCATGCCCCGATAGATCTGCATGGAGTCCACGGACACCACCTCGCCGCCGAAGCGCTTTGCCAGGGCTACGCCCATTTTGGTTTTGCCGGTGGCGGTGGGGCCGACGACGCAGATGACACGGTTATCCATGGTAGGCTCCTTTCGTGGAAAGTGGGGTGGGACGGATTGCCACAGCCAGTGTGCGCACTGGCTTCGCAATGACACATTACAAGTAGTGCGGTGGTGCGGGCCGATGTAGGCATCGGCCCCTACGGAACGGCTTGTAGGGGCGGACGACTCTGTCCGCCCGATGCGGTGAGTTTCCTATGGTGCGTAGGGGGCGTTTATTGCAGCTTTTGCTTTAATTCGTAGAGCAAGTTCAGTGCCTCCAGGGGGGAGAGGGTGTCTACCTGCTCCCGGCGGAGGCGGCTCAAAACCTCAGTTTCGGCCAGGCTGGACAGGGAGACCTGGTCGGCCTCCTCCTGCATGGGGGCCGGGGGCTTACCGGCTTCCGATTCCAGCTCCCGGAGAATGGTCTTGGCCCGGGCGATGACCCCCTCGGGCAGACCCGCCAGGCGAGCCACCTCGATACCGTAGCTGCGGTCGGCGCCGCCGGGGACGATCTTGCGCAGGAAGATGATCTCCTCCCCCCGGGCCCGGACGGCAATGTTATAATTCTGCACGCCCGGGAGGCTGTGCTCCATGTCCGTAAGCTCGTGGTAGTGGGTGGCAAAGAGGGTCTTGGCCCCCAGTTTTTTGGGGTCGGCACAGTATTCCAGCACCGCCCGGGCAATGCTCATGCCGTCGAAGGTGCTGGTGCCCCGGCCAATTTCGTCCAAAATCAGGAGGCTGTCTTTCGTGGCGGCGTGGAGAATGTCGCTGACCTCGGTCATCTCCACCATGAAGGTGGACTGGCCGGCGGAGAGGTCGTCGGAAGCGCCGATGCGGGTGAAGATGCGGTCCACCACCCCCAGGCGGGCGCTTTTGGCCGGGACGAAGGAGCCGATCTGGGCCAGAAGCACGATGAGGGCCACCTGGCGCATATAGGTGGATTTACCGGCCATATTGGGGCCGGTGATGATGGCGGCCCGGCCCTCTTTTTCGCCCATATAGGTATCATTGGGGACAAACAGGGCGTCCGGGCGCATTTTCTCCACCACCGGATGGCGTCCGTCGTGAATCTCCAGCACGCCGGAGTCGTCCACCGTGGGGCGGCAGTAGCCGTTGCTGACGGCGACAGAGGCAAGAGAACAAAGGCTGTCCAGCTCCGCCACCGCCGAGGCGCTGGCCTGGATGCGGGACACCTGCCCGGCCAGCTCCGTGCGCAGGTCGGTGAAAAGCTCATATTCCAGGGCGGAGACCCGGTCGGAGGCGGTGAGAATGTCGCTCTCCAGATTTTTCAGCTCCTGGGTGATGTAGCGCTCGCCGTTTACCAGGGTCTGCTTTCTGATATAGGTGTCGGGGACCTGATCCTTGAAGGAGTTGGAGACCTCGATATAGTAGCCGAACACCTTGTTATAGCCGATTTTCAGGGTGCGAATGCCGGTTTTCTCTTTCTCTTGGGCCTCCATGGAGGCCATGAGGCCCTTGCCGCCGTGGAGGATGCCCCGGAGCCGGTCTACCTCCGGGTGGAAGCCGTCCCGGATGAACTCCCCCTCCCGAACGGAAAAGGGCGGCTCGTCCTGAAGGGTGGCGGCGATGCGCCCGGCCAGATCATCCAGGGTGTCCAGGGTGCGGCACAGCTCCTGAAGGCGGCCCTTGGGAAAGACCGTGAGCAGCCGCTTGATAGGCGGCAGCTTCTCCATGGCGGCCCGGAGGGCCACCACATCCCGGCCCCCGGCGCTGCCGTAGACAATGCGGCTCATAAGCCGCTCCATGTCGCCGATGCCGGACAGGGCCAGGGCCAGCTCCTCCCGGGTGACGGTGTCGTTTACCAGGCGCTCCACGCAGTCGGCCCGGCGGTCAATATCCCGGACGCTGAGCAGGGGCCGCTCCAGCCAGCTGCGGAGCATCCGTGCGCCCATGGCGGTTTTGGTCTTATCCAGCACCCACAGAAGGCTGCCCTTTTTCTCCTTGCCCCGGAGGGTCTCGGTAAGCTCTAAGTTGCGCCGGGCGGAGATGTCCAGCTCCATAAACTGACCCTGACGGTAAAAGTCCAGGGTGTCGATGTGGTGCAGGTCGCCCTTCTGGGTCTCGTGGAGGTAATGCAGAAGATTCCCCAGGGCCAGGAGAGGGGCGAAATTATCGGCGGGGAAGTCTGAAAGGACCTTTTCCCCGAATTGCCCGGCAATGCTTGCCCGGGCGGCGGGGCCGTCAATTTCCCGAACTTCCCGGTGGCAGGAGAGCTTATTCTCCGTGAGCATCCGCAGCGCCGCATCCTGGGCGGCGGTATCGTTGAGAATGATTTCCGCCGGGGAGAACCGGGCCACCTCATTGAGCAGGTGAACCCCGGCGTCGGGGCCTGAAAAGGCCGTGGCGTGGGTCTGGCCGGTGGAGATGTCGCAGGCGGCAAAGCCGGCCTTGTCCTCGGCCAGCCAGGCGGCGGCGCAGAAGTTGCTGCGGCCTGCCTCCAGGGAGGTGTCGTCCAGGACGGTGCCGGGGGTGACCACCCGGATAATGTCGCGCTTCACCAGGCCCTTGGCCGTGGCGGGGTCCTCGGTCTGCTCACAAATGGCAACCTTGTAGCCCTTGGCGATGAGACGGGCGATGTAGCCCTCGGAGGAGTGGTAGGGGATGCCGCACATGGGCACCTTCTCGTCAAAGGACTTGTTCTTATCCTTGTCCCGGGTGGTGAGGGTCAGGTCCAGCTCCCGGGAAGCCGTCCGGGCGTCCGAGCCGAACATCTCGTAGAAATCACCCAGGCGGAAGAACAGGATGGAGTCCTTGTTCTGCTCCTTGATTTCCAGATATTGCTTCATCATGGGGGTCAGTTCAGCCATAATAGGTCACATCTTTCTGCTGCCGGGGCGGGTCTGCTGTCGGCAGCCGGATTTGGTTGGGAAAAGGTGGAAAACTTTGTGGAAAAGTGCAAAATTGCACCTTAGAGGGCAATAAAAGCCGTCTCAGGCCCGCTTGAACATCTTCTCGATCTCGTAGCGGGTGAGCTTCACCGCCACGGGGCGGCCATGGGGGCAGTACTGAATCTCGCCGGACTGCACCCGGTCCACCAGGGCCCGCAGCTCTGCGGGAGAGGTGTGCATCCCGGCCTTGATGGCGGACTTGCAGGCCATGGTCTGCAGGAGACTGTCTCGGGCGGCATCGGGGTCGGCCCGGCCCAGGCGCAGGTCCTCGGCCAGCTCCTCCAGGGTGGCGGCGGCGTCCTCCGGGCGAATGTCCGAGGGAACTTCACGCACCAAAAGGGTGCCTGCGCCGAAATCCTCACAGGAGAAGCCGAACTCCTCCAAAAGGGGGAGGCTGGCCAGGGCGGCATCGTAGGCATCCGCCTCCAGGTCCACCGCCAGGGGCTGCAGCAGGAGCTGGCTCATGGGCGGCTCCCGGCGCTGCTTCAGGGCGTTGAAGCGCAGGCGCTCGTGGGCGGCGTGCTTATCGATGAGCCAGAGATTTTCGCTTTCATCCTGGCAAATTATATAGGTGTCCAGGGCCTCGCCTACCAGGCGCCAGGGGGCGGGATGGTCGGTAAGGGTCTGCTGGAGGGGCAGGTCAATGGTATTGCGCCGGGGGACGGGGGTCTCCGGGATGGGGGCCTCCGGAACGGGGGCTTTGGCAGGGACAGGCTTTTCCGCTGCCGGGAAGGTGGCCGGGGCGGCGGGCATCGGTGCAGGCCGGGGCTCCTCCCGGGGCTCCGGGGCTGCCGGGGCCGGAGGGGACACGCTGTCGCGCAGGGGGAGCTTTGCGTCCGGATGCACCGCCGGGGCAGAGCCGTAGCTGCCCAGAGGGCGCTTTTCCGCCGGGGGCGGGGTCTGCCGCTCCTTATACTCCTGGACGGTCATAGACCGGTAAAAGGTTTGCTGGACGGGCTTGGGGGCCGGGGTTTCCCCGGCGGTGAGCAGGTCCTTGACGGTGTAGTGTACCGCGTCAAAAACGGCCCGCTCATTTTGAAATTTCACCACGGTCTTAGCCGGGTGGACATTCACATCCACGGTGCTCTTGGGCAGGGTGATGTGCAGGACGCAGCCGGGGAACTTGCCCTTGAGCAGCCGGTTGCGGTAGGCCTCCTCCAGGGCGGCGGTGAGGAGCTGGCTGCGCACAAAGCGGCCATTGACGAAAAAGAGCTGACGGGCCCGGGTGCCGCCGCCGTTTAAGGGCTTGGTGACGAAGCCCTCCACGGAAATGTCGCCGCCGCAGCCGGAGACCGGCAGCAGGCCCAGGGCAAAATCCCGACCCAGGGCGGCATAGACGGCGGAGCGGAGCTGGCCGTCGCCGGGGGTGTGGAGCACCTCAACCCCGTCCCGGATCAGCTTCACGGATACCTCCGGATGGCTCAGGGCCAGATGGGTGACCACGCCGGTGACGGCGGTGCCCTCGGCGGAGTCCTTTTTCATAAATTTCATGCGGGCGGGGGTGTTGAAAAACAGGTCCCGGACGCATATCGTGGTGCCCTCGGGGCAGCCGGTCTCGGTGACCTCTCCGGGCACGCCCCCCTCTAAGTGCAGGGATGCGCCCCGATCCGCCCCCCGCTCCCGGGAGAAGATGTCCACCCGGGACACGGCGGCAATGGCGGCCAGGGCCTCGCCCCGGAAGCCCAGGGTGCCGATGGCGGCCAGGTCCTCCGCCCGGCGGAGCTTGCTGGTGGCGTGGCGCAGAAAGGCCGTGGGAAGCTGGCCCGGGGCGATGCCGCAGCCGTTATCGGTGATGCGCAGATAGGTGAGGCCCCCGTGCTGCACCTCCACGGAAATGGCGGAGGCTCCGGCGTCCAGGGCGTTTTCCAGCAGCTCCTTGGCCACGCTGGCCGGGCGCTCCACCACCTCGCCGGCGGCAATGAGGTCGGCAATATGGGGATCTAAGCATTGAATGGTGGGCATGGGGACGGCCTCCTTTTTTGAGGGATGTGGGGATTATGGATTGTCGCAGCCGGTGACATCGGCCACTGGTCTCGCAATGACAGGGGGTTTACATGGGGCGCGGTGTGTTATCTTGGGGTGCGTAGGGGCGGGGCTCTGCCCTGCCCGCGGGCGGGGTAGAACCCCGCCCCTACGAAAGCGTTACAAGAGGTGAGGTGCGGCGGGCCGATGTAGGCATCGGCCCCTACGGAGCGTTACAAGGAGTGCGGTGAGGTGTGGAATCCCCCAGTCACGGCTTCGCCGTGCCAGCCCCCTTTAGGCAAGGGGGCCGAGGGGACGGGGAAAGCGGATTGCCACGACCAGTTTGCGAACTGGTCTCGCAATGACACATTACAAGGGGTGCGTGGGTCGGGCCGATGTGGGGAGCGAACTGAGCGCTGCCAGTGGCAGAGGAAGCGAAGTGAGCGAGTGGCCGCGGTCAAAATTTCCAGCGTCCGCCGTAAGGCAGCGCAGAAATTTTGGGCACCGCAACAGGACCATCGGCCCCTACGGATGGATTTTTTGAGGAATAGCCTTACACCATTTCGCCGAAGAGGGCCCAGGTGTTGCTGTCGGTGATCTTTATGTCGCGGTACTGGCCCAGGGCGGATTTGTCGCCCACCAGATGCACCAGACGGCCTCCGGCGGTGCGGCCGGAGAGGGGCCAGCGGGCATCGTCCGTTTCACCGTCCACCAGGCAGCGGAGGGTCTTGCCCACATAGCGGGCATGGAGGCGGGCGGAGATGTCATTTTGGGTGGCGCAGAGGGTGTCAAACCACTTCTGCTTCTCCGCCCGGGGCACGGGGTCGTCCATCTTGGCCGCCGGGGTGCCGGGCCGGGGGGAGAAAATAAAGGTAAACAGGGCGTCAAACTCCACCTGACGCACCAGGCCCACCGTCTCCATGGCCTCCGCCTCCGTCTCGCCGGGGAAGCCGATGATAATGTCGGAGGTGAGCACCAGGTCGGGCATGACCTTTCGGGCGTAGTTGATAAGCTCCAGATACCGGGCCCGGTCATAGGGGCGGTTCATGGCCCGAAGCACCCGGTCACAGCCGGACTGCACGGGCAGGTGGAGCTGGTGGGCCACATGGCGGCTTTGGGCCATGGTGTCAAAGAGCTTGAAGGAGGCGTCCTTGGGCTGGGAGGACATGAAGCGCAGGAGAAAGTCACCGTCGAGCTTGTCCAGCTCCCGAAGCAGGTCTGCAAAGTCGTGCCGGGGCTCCAAGTCCTTGCCGTAGGAGTTTACATTCTGGCCCAGGAGGGTGATCTCCTTAAAGCCCTGGTCGGCCAGCTCCCGTACCTCCGCCACGATCTTGTCCATGTCGCGGCTGCGCTCCCGGCCCCGGACATAGGGGACGATACAGTAAGAGCAGAAGTTGTTGCACCCGTACATAATGGAGACCCACGCCCGGGTGTGACCCTCCCGGACTATGGGCATTCCCTCGGCGATGGTGCCGCTCTCGTCCTCCACGGAGAACACCCGGCCCCGCCGGGTATAGACCCGGTATAAAAGCTCCGGGAATTTCCACATGGCCTGGGGGCCGAACACCAGGTCCACATGGCGATAGCTGGTGCGGACCTTTTCGGCGATCTCCGGGCGCTGGGCCATGCAGCCGCACAGGCAGATGATCTGATCGGGATTTTTCTTCTTGGTATGGGTCAGGGCGCCCAGGTTGCCGAAAACCCGCTTCTCCGCATGGTCCCGGATGGCGCAGGTGTTCAGCACGATGATGTCGGCCCGGTCCGCATCCCGGGTAAATTCGCAGCCCATGGCCCGGAGCATACCCATGATGTGCTGGCTGTCGGCCACATTTTGCTGGCAGCCGAAGGTGTCCACCAGGGCCAGAGGGGTGCGGCCCCGGCCCTGATGAAGGGCCCGGATCTTTTGCTCATATTCCCGCTGGCGGCCGGTCTCCTCCGGGGATAAGATCACTTGTTTTCTGTCCAAAATATACCTCCGTAAGCACCACTGGAAAAAATGGCGCTAAGATTCGACTTTAATTAAGAAATTATAGCACATTCGCCGGGGCAAAACAAGGGGCGGGGAAAAATAGTGGGGAGGTTTTGGTGTGCGGCGGGACATTGGGGGATCGCCCCTACGGAAATGCTTGTAGGGGCGGACGACTCTGTCCGCCCGGGCCCGATAACGCAACACCTTGTAGGGCAGGGCCCGTGTGCCCTGCCGGGGAGCGATGGGCGGGCGACCGCAAGGGTCGCCCCTACGGAGGGTTACAAGGAGTGCGGTAGAACGGGGCGTCGGGGACGCCGCCCCCTACGGACGGGCACAAGATGTGCGGTGGGGCGGGCTACGCAAAAAAGCCTCCCTTGCCTAAAGGGAGGGGGACCAACCGAAGGTTGGTGGAGGGATACTTGCGGGGAGAACGGCTGCGCGTTTGCTGTAAGTTCGTGCGGGGAAGAATCCCCCAGTCACGGCTTCGCCGTGCCAGCCCCCTTTAGGCAAGGGGGCCAAGGAGACGGGGGTTGCGGATTGCCACACCAGTGACATCGGTCACTGGTTCGCAATGACAGGGAGTTTTACATGGTGTGCGGTGGGCGGGCCGATGTAGGCATCGGCCCCTACGAGGTGTTTACCGATAGGGTTTCGTAGGGGGCGGCGTCCTCGACGCCCCGCGTCCTTTATAAGGGGTGAGGTAAAACGGGTCATCCGGGAGGCCGACCCCTACGGAAGTGTATCTTGCGGTGCGTAGGGGAGGGGCTCTGCCCCTCCCGCGGGCGGGGTAGAACCCCGCCCCTACGGATGAAATGATAATGCCGTGCGGGGATGGTTTGGGGCAAGGGGCAAAAGGATAGGGCGGACACAAGCGTGTCCGCCCCGGAGGGTGTGGGAAAAACCCGCAGGGTTTTTCGGCAGTTTTTTAGAGTTCTTTCAAATGCTCCATGTTGTGGCGGATGCCCTCACAGCAGGCATGGAATTTTGCCTTTTCCTCGTCGGTGAGGGGCAGCTCCACTACCTCCTCTACGCCCTTTGCGCCGATGACGCAGGGCACGCCCGCGAACAGGCCGCTCTCCCCGTATTCGCCGCAAAGCTCCATGCTGGCGGGCATGATGGCCTTTTCATCGTGGAGGACAATGTGTACCATCCGGGCGGCGGTGGTGGAAATGCCGTACTCGGTGCAGTTTTTGCCGGAGAAGGTGACCCAGGCGCCGCCGATGGACTCCTTCTGCAGAGCCTCCCGGTCAAAGCGGAAGC
Source organism: Vescimonas fastidiosa (assembly GCF_018326305.1). Taxonomy (NCBI): domain Bacteria; kingdom Bacillati; phylum Bacillota; class Clostridia; order Eubacteriales; family Oscillospiraceae; genus Vescimonas; species Vescimonas fastidiosa. The sequence continues at coordinate 256,753 of NZ_AP023416.1, read as the reverse complement.
GCTCGTCCGTCTGGGCCCACTTGTCCAGAGGCATACCCCGGAAGCTGACGCAGGACCAGGGGGCAAACTGCTGATTGCCGTGCTCGCCCAGCATATAGCAGGTGATGGACTTGTGGTCGATGCCCGTCTGCCGGGCCAGAGCGCTGAGCAGGCGGGAGGTGTCCAGGCCCGTGCCGGTGCCGAAGACCCGGCCCTTGGGCAGGCCCAGGCCCAGTGCCAGCTCCCGGGTGACAATGTCGCAGGGGTTGGTGATGTTTATCACCACGCCGTCAAAGCCGCTGGCCTTGATTTTCTCCGTGTAGCTCCGGACGGCGGGAATGGTGAAGTCCATCTCCTTGACCCGGTCGTGATTGCCCCGAAGCAGATCGATCTTACCCGCGCTGTTGACGATGACATCGCATTCGCCCAGGTCGGCAAAGTCTCCGGGGCGAACGGTGACCCGGTGGGGCAGGTAGGCTGCGGCGTCCCGCAGGTCCTGCACTTCACTTTGGAGCTTCTGCTGGTTCTGATCCACCAGCACCAGCTCGTCGGCGATGCCCTGCACCGCCAGGGAATAGGCTACATGGGCTCCCACATGGCCCAGGCCGATGACGCCTACCACACGATTCTTAGTCATTTGCAAAATCTCCTTTACAGAAAATATTTATTCCATACCGAAATGGGGAAACAGCACGCAGGTGTAGAGCATGGTCAGCACCATGTACACCCCCAGGATAATGGCAAAGGCCGGGAGGGTGCGCTTCGTGACCTTATTTTCGTTGCCGATCTGGTCCACGGTGGCGCAGGCGGCCACGGTGTTATTGGGGCAGATAAGGTTACCCAGGGAGGCACCGGTATCCCGGAGGAGGTTCAGAATCACAAAGGCGCCAAAGACCATGAGCGCGATCTTCAGGCCATCCTTGATGCCCTTCCAGAGGAGGGCGTCGTACACGGCCACATTCTCCTTAAAGGAGGCGCCGGTGACATTGAAGTAGGTAAAAGCCAGCACCAGCGTCCATATAAGGGCCACCGGGGCCACTTTTTTTGGCGGACTGGCGGAATCCGAGGATGCCCACCAGCACCACGATGATGGGGCTGAGTGCCATAACAAAGTTAAGAAATTCCATGATTGCCTCTCGCTTTCTGTCTTGATGGGGGTTCCCCTTCTGTGCTGGCTGGGCATAGCAGAAGGGAAACATCTATAAATAAAGAGGCCCCGCCGGATGGGCGAGGCCTCGAGCTTCTGCAATAGGTGGGCGTGTCAACACGCCTGCAAAGAAGGAAGGGAACGCACCGTCCGGGTCACGGAGGAAAGCAATACAAAAACGGACCCCAGCAGCAGGCTGGCGTCCAGAATAATAATGCCCAGAATGGCGTGCATATCCGCGCAGGAGGAAGCGGCGCAGGGGGCCTGCGCAGAAGTGGTATGCATGAGGGAGGCGCACATTGCGTTGGTCATAACCACAGCTTCCTTTCCGGATGCTAAACGGAGCATAACACAAAAAAATATTCTCTGCAAGAGGAAAAAATTGTCACTCCAGGGAAAATCAGATAAACGCATAAATTTTTCCGGGAGGCCCCCGGGCGGTGTTGGTGAGATTGACGAAAAGTATAGGCCGGTATACAAATGAAACGGGGTAGAAAATTTTGCCATCGTAGGGCGGGCTGAGGGCAGACCATCGCCGGTCATCCACCGCACCCCTTGTAAAGGACGCGGGGCGTCGAGGACGCCGCCCCCTACGAAATCCTATCGGTAAACACTCCGTAGGGGCGACCCTTGCGGTCGCCCGCGGGCGGGGAAATCGGCGAAGCGCCGCCAGTGGCGGATGAAGCAAGCCGGTTTCGAGGAAGTGCCCCGATTGGCGGGCACGACAGTGGCCGGGAATCGGTCGGCACAACGGTGGGCAAGAGAGCCCCGCCCCTACGCACCATCAAGAACCCACTGCATCGGGCGGACAGGGTCGTCCGCCCCTACGGAGGGCGAGGGGGGAAAATGAAAAAATATGCCATCCGGGCAAGAAAACTATTGACAAACGGCCGGGAACACGGTATTATAATATTCGTTCTTGCGCGGTTAGCTCAGCTGGTAGAGCACATGCTTGACGTGCATGGGGTCACAGGTTCAAGTCCTGTACCGCGCACCAAAAAGTCCAGGAATCTCAAGGGTTCCCGGACTTTTTATTTTTGCCAAGATTAACTTTGTTAGTAATGTGTTAGTAGTAGCGATTTAGGTTAGTTTTTTCAGGACGCTGTTATAAGCTTTCTCATTGACGATTTTTAGGGTGTCCATAAGCTCGTCCATGACTTCCCACGCCCTATCCTGCGCCACATTCCCGACCGCTTTCAAAAATTCACTGCCGGAGGGTTTTATTGTCTTGGCCGGCGCAGGCTCTGCGGAATACAGCATTGGGGGCGCTTTCGCCTGCGGTTGCTCCCCGCCGTGCTCGTTACGGATAATGTAGAGAGCCGCCAGTTTCTCATAATTGGGCCAGCTTGATTCTTCTGTTTCCAGCCGTGCGATCCATAGTTTCAGCTCGGTTTCATCGATCATGGGGAATCCCCCTTTAATTCTCCATAAGGCTGACAGCGCGGCGCAGGGCATCCCTGACGCGTTCGTCATCAGTTTCCCGCATCATGTCGTTTAACTGGGTGCGCAGATGCTCCGCGCCATCCGCACGGCTGTAATGTCCGCGCACATAGTGCGAGCCGCGCCGCGCGTAGGAACTGCCCCGGCCATAGGCGCCGCGCATATCCGCTTCCCAATCACCGCCGCCAGAATAGCCGTCTGATTCCATCATGTCAATTTTATCTATGTTCTTGATGGTTGCTGTCAGTTTGTGGGCAATTTCCAGGTCACCCGCACCCAATTCGCCTTTTCGGGCCAGTTCGTCCAGCTCCTTGCAGAGCATATCGCGCAGATCATACATAGATTTCATACCCATTACTTTCTCCTTTCTCAGCTCACGCGGTCCACGGTCAGATTGCTATTGGCAAAGCTGATCGCCTCCGCGCTGGTGTTCTTCGCCGCCACGGTCACGCAGCAGCCGCGCGGCACTTCCACGATGGCGCTGACATAGACGTTAAAATAGTTTTCCACCGCAGCGGGTGTGACGGTCGCCGTAGCGCTGTTGAGCGCCTCGCCGTTGACAGCGAGCGCCGTGGTGATCGCGCCTACCGTTCCGCCCGTGGGGACGGCGATGTTTGCGCCAAAGCTCACCCGAAAGCGCGCCTTGCACTGCTGCGTCAGTCCACGCAGGGTAACAAGACCGCTGCCCTCGCGGTGGACAATGCACGGCTTGCCGCAAGCCGCCGTGGAGACCATCGGCACATTTTGGCCAGCGGAGACGACTGCGATACCGGGGTTTACATATTCAGCCATATATTTCAGTCCTTTCTAAAAATACAGCGGCGGAGCTATTGCCCCGCCGCGTTGTCGTAGTATCGGCACGGGGCCGACCATTTTGTTGGCGTCAACAAAATCGCCAACAAAAAGCTATGCTATGCAGTTGTCAGCAGCCGCCGCCCTGATTGCAGCCGCAGCCGCCGTAACCGCTGCCCGCCCACGGATTACAGGTAATGTAGGCGGGCGAAGGGCACGGACGCAGCTGCGAGATCAGATAGTTGTTCTGCGCGGCCTGAGATGCCGCCAGCTTCAGATTCTGATTCTCGGTCTGGAGGTCGGACAGCTTGCTTTGCGTCAGGAAGTCGAGGATGGCGCGGCTGTTTTGGTTGTTCGCGTCAATGATGTCGCGCGTGGCGTTCTGCACGGTGTTGCGCGTGTCGCACGCCTGCGTCGCCATGTCGTAGCGCACCTGGGCGATAGCTGCACGGTTTTCGCAGCAGCAATTAGCGGCCTGCATCTGCATGGCGTTGAGTTGCTGCATCAGCGCCGCCTGCTGGTTGCTGCGGGAAAGCTCGGCCTGTGCAAAGCCGTTTGCCATCGCCATGTTGGTGCCATTGACAAGCTGCGCCTGCTGGTAAAATCCGTCGCAAAGGCCCTGATTTACACTGTCGATTTTGCGCTCGACATTGGCAAAATCAGAGGTCAGCACATAGCCGTCGACCACGCCGCCGGAATTGCCGGCGTTGTTTCCCCAGCCGTTGCCGCCCCAGCCGCAGAACACAAACAGGAAAAGAATGATGATCCACCACGCGCCATCGCCGCCGAAGCCGCCAAAGCCGCTGTTCATCATGCCGGTAGGCGCAACAGGCATAGTGGCCTGAACGCCGCCGTCAGAAAGAGACATAGTATCACTCCTTTGAAAAATTGTTATTCATCAAATCGTGGCCACGATGTTGATTTATGTTGATGATTACTGCATCAGGCTTTGAAATTGCTTCGCCATCTGCTGTAGCTGATTAAGCTGCTGCTGGTTTAGCCTACCACTCTGCAAGAGCTTTTCGACCTCGGCTTTGGGGTCGCCCTTGAAATTTGCTTTGAACTGGTTGAACTGCTGAACCATCTGGGCAAAGTTCCCCATAGGACCCTGCCCGCCGCCCAGCGCGGCCATAAACGGGTTACTCATCGTCTTCGTCCTCCTCGACCTTGCGTTTCTTCTTACCCTTTATTTCGCCCACAAGCACCGCCAGACGGTCGAACTCCTCGCGGGTGACAAATTCCACGCCCGGCTTTTGTGGCGCGTTAGGGGTCGTTTCTGTGCGTTCTACGAGGTCATAAATCTTGAGCGTCGGTTTCCCGCTTGCGTCTGCCTGCTTGAGGTAAACGGTGGGGGCGGTGGAATCCCACAGTGCTACGGCAGAGTTGGGCGCGATGAGATAACCTCTTGCCTCCTGCTCGCCGCTTACCCACTGTACGCCGCCTTGTGCGATGGGGTTCTGTTGCACTGGCTGCGACATAGGCTGCTGCATGGGCGGCATCTGTGGCTGCTGCATCTGCCGCATCTGCATGAGGTTGTCCGGCATCGGCTGCGGATAATAGGGGTTGAAATAGGGATATGCCATGTTCATTCCTCCGTTTCTTTGTCCCAGAAATAAAGCGGGATTTCGTTCTCGCTGTTCCAGCTGTCATAGATGATCCCGTCCTGAACGCACACTACATGCCCAGAAAGGGCGAGAATATACGTCCCGCGCGGGTGCTCATCGGCAAACCTGCCGACCGTGTAACAGTCCGGGCAAGTGTCCGGGATAATATGCCGCCGGTATCCGATACTGCGCAAGTAAGACCCCCAACAGGCGTTAGCGTTTGGCAAGTCGCCGTCCAAGTAGCCCCGCATGCACAGCCGGAGATAAACCTCGCCCCAATCCTTTCCCGTGGCCTTACAGATTGCACGGACAGTGCAATCGGACACGTTTTTCCCGCATGGATTTGGATTAAAATATTTATACATGATTGCAATCCCTATATAGGCTTTCAGCAATTTCTACATACGCTAAAAGCCCCCGGGGATCGTCTGCGTACAGAATGCAAATATCCTGCGCCATTTGCTCCGTGTATCCGCAGGCTATAAGCCGTTCGTACATTTTGCCACCTTCTTTCTGCTTTTATGGTACAAAAAAACAGGCACCCGAAAGTGCCTGAAAAGTGTCAGGAAAAGTAAAAATCCCCCCGCCGGTTAAGGCAGGGGGATAAATAGTTCCTGTGCAATTTTGTGGTATGCTCTGCATCTGTGCCGCTTCACCGTTTCCACGGACATATTCCGCTCCATAGATACCTGTACGCAGCTTTTCCGGCGTACATCGCATTCTATGATTACCATCGCTTCGTTGTCGGGAAGCAAAAACGATTCGACAAACGCAATGGCTCGTTTCGGTGGCAGCTTTGACAAAAAGTCTCTTACGGCCTTGTGGTTGCTGTTCATGTGCAAAACCATAGCCGTGGAGGTGCGGATGCTTACGCATGGGCGCAAGGTCGGCGTTGTCGTAGCCTATACTCCCTCCAGATGATTTCTGTTACCGGATGAAGCCCTCGAAACCGGCAGCCTTCAGCTTGGCCAGAAGCTTCTCGGCGTTCTCGCGGTTGGCGAAAGCGCCGACCTGGACGCGGTAGAGCTTATCGGTGGCAGGCTGCTCCGGCTCGGGGGCGGGCTCTACCGGCTCGGCAGGCGTGGGCTGCTCCGGCGCATCGCCGGTCAGGATAGCGTTTACTCGATCCTGTACGGTGTCGTAGTCGTACCCTGCTGCCTCCAGGCGCTGGCGGCGGTCGGAGCCATTGCCCCACTCACCGCGGATCACCTCCCGGGCAACCTCGTCCACGGACTTGGCGGGCGTGGGCTGCTCCTTCTCTTTGAAGGTCACGCCGAAGTAGTCGCAGATGCCCTGGGCGATAGCCTCGCCGATGTCCGTGGTGTGCTCCACGATCCACTTGGCCGTGGTGGCATTGTCGTGGAACTCGCACTCCACATAGGCTGCGGGGGCGTTGGTGTATACGATCTCGTCGTAGTCGTTCACCTGGATGCTTTCGCTTGTGCCGGGGGTGATGGGGGCCAGGCGGGCGAAGATGGCCTTGCAGGCCTTCATGCCCTCGCCGCCGCTGCTAAAGCAGAACATCCGGGTGCCGGTGACCGTGCCGTTAAAGGCGTTGGTGTGGATGGGAACATGGAGGTCAGCGCCGAAGGCGTTGGACTGGGCGATCTTTTCGCTCATGTGGATCATGTGCCCCACCTGCACGGTCATGCCGCTGCGCTCCAGGGCGGCCTTGCAGGCCTCGGCGATCTTGCCGCACTGGACGGCCTCGGTGGTGCCACCGTAGGCGTAGCGGTTGTCGTACTGGTTGCTGGGAGAAAGAAATACTTTAGGCATTGTCATTCCCTCCCTTATCGATCAGGTTGCGGAACAATTCATACAGACCGGTGGAGGCAAGGCCACTGAACAGGCCGCCCAGGAGAATCTGCGGAGTAAAGAGGAAACCGCAGATCCAGACATTCAGAATCACGCCCAGCACGCCCATAATGAGCGGGATGTAACGGTTCACCTTGTCAGTGGGAACCACATTCTTCAGAATGTAGCCCACACACAGGCAGATACCTACCACGAGCAGTACGATGTAGTCTTTGAGAAATTCCAGATTCATTTTTTGCTCCTTTCTGTGCCAGGGTCTGGCACCACAAAAATTAATGATTGTTTTCTAAATCCGCGATGCGGTGGTTGGCGACCTTGATCTGCTCCTCCAGTACCGGGACGCGCCGCGCAAAATTGTTATGCTCCCGGACTTCCCGGGTCAGCTCTTCCAGCTTTGTCTCGGTTACGGCCTGCTGCATGTCCAGTTTGGCCTGCACATCCCGGGTGGTTTTGTTGCTGGTGATGATTACCCCCAGCAGCGACAGGCCGCCGGTGATGATAGCCACGACGATTGTTTCCATTCAGTAATTTCCTTTCTCCTCTGGGGGGCTTGGTTGATTTGATTTTATGCCAGTTTTTTATTTCCACTTGCCTTTTACACTGATATGCGCGGAAAAGGTCTGCGTGCCGCTGTTATTTGATAGCGCGTCAACACCGATTGATGCATTGGTCAAATTTATATATGCAGGGATTGCGTATCCGCTTCCGAACTTTGGATTCACATTGGCTTCCGCCACACTTGCGAAAAGCCCGGTCGGCAACGAGAAGTATGTGGAAAATGCATACGCGCCAAGGAATGTGCCGGATGATGCCACGCTCTTAGACGGCTGCCCCCAGCACTCTGCCGCGCCACTGGCCCATTTGCGGTAAGTCCAAATACCACTGGTGCCTTGCTCTAACACATAGTCCCCATATCCCAAATCGGCCCGCAGCTCCGCCGGTGTCCGGTAATACACCCAGCCGGCATTATCCAGCACCGCCACCTTAGGTGGTGTTTTGCCCAGGTCTGAGGCCTCCGTGGTTTGCAGCCATGTGCCGGTAAGATATTTGCCTGTTAGGTTTCCGCCCAGCGTTGTGGCACCGCTGACTTGCAGTCCCTTTTCAAAATGCGCATCCCAGGCCACATCCAGCCGCCTCTCTCCGCTCTCGCTGGCGTACCGCCCAATACCCACGGCTTTACCATTCTCGCCCAAGTGAAAGGTCATCTCGGATGTGGGGATTCTCGTTTCCACCGACCCGCTCTCACCCAGCTTGTCCACCGCCTGAATCTCGATGGTATATACCACCGATACCGATAGGGTGACACCGGGCACCACGCCTGCGTAATCGTTTCCGGAAGATTCTGCCAAAAGCGTGATCCAGCTTGACCAACCGCCGCCCTCTGCCGCATAGCGCAGACGCAATGTGCATTTATTATTGTTGGCCAGAGGGGAAAAGGACTTGGCGCACGCCACACAAAGCGCTGTACCGTCTTCACTTATTGTTCCGTCAGAGGTAGACCGTGCGCATACAAAACTTCCCGTGGTGCCGTTACGCACCACAGAGGGCGTATTGTACGCCAGCACCGTGACGGGTTTAGATGCTGTAGTGGAAAAGCCTCTGCTGTCCGTTGCCGTGCCGGTGATGGTCAGCACGCCCGGCGTTTGCAGTGCGTCACTGGTGGCTGTTTTCCCGGAATAGGCTTTACCCTCTACGGAGGCGGAATATTGCTTTATGGTCGCGCCGAACTTTCCGCTGGCCGTGTGCGTGATTTTGGCCTGTGTTCTGCCCTGGATATACAGGCCATTAAACGGCGCAGACAGGGCGCTGACGGGGGCCACGGCAATAGCTTCGCTGGGTCGGGTGGCCGCATTATTGGTGACGGTAAATGTCCTTTCTGCGGTGTCGTAGTAATAGGTGCTTCCGATTTTGGTGCGCAGCAGGAACACGACTTTTCGCGTTAAGGTCGTGTTGTTGCGCAGCACGGCCCGCTCCGCATTGGTAAGCTGGAAGGTATAGCTACCGCCGCTGGTGCTGACGGCTCGGTAAGCAATATCCGATGCCGATCCGGTCAGAGAAATGCACACATCCAGCGCAGAAACCGCCGAGCCTGCCGGATTGGCATAGGCAATGGCCGGGTTGTCCACATCTGTAAAGTTGGGCGCGGATGCGATGGTAGCCGCCCGGGGTATGGCAGGCAGGGCAAAGCTCTCCGCCGAAGCGGTATAATCTCCGTTTCCGTACAGCCAACCGGAAAAGGCGGAAACGGTGAAGGTCTTGCTACCGTCATTGTTGTGGGCGATGTCCAGTGTGCCGGAGGCAAAGGTGCGATCCTTGTAATCCGTGATGTCGGAATATGTGCCGCCGGAATACACAGTTTGACCGTTAATGACCACCGCACCCATTTTTATGGCGTTTGTGTAATATTGCTCCCCGGGGCTCAGGCCGCAAGACCAGGAAATGGTAGTCTTGTTCCCGGCTATGTCCTGACTGCCGCTGATCTCCCACTTGACCCAAAAATAGGAGCCATATTTTGTGTTTGTTTTTACGGTTCCGCTTGTTGCCACTCTGTCAGCCTCCTATCCACTTGAAGCCAAGGCCCTTATTCCGGCGCAGCTCATAGCCGCCGAGATTCAGGTTTTGGACGATGATACCGCTGTCGATGTAGAAATCTTGTCCGGCAAAGTGGCTGATTTCATGCCCGGCCTCATCGAAAAAGGAAATTCGGCCGGCCGTGAACTGGGCAAAGGCGTTATAATTGCCCGCCGTATCGGTCTGCCCGATTTTCACGCCGTAGATGGGATTCCCGGATTCATCCTCTGCCACCTTGCCGGTACGGATATAGCCCGCCGTCTCCGTGACCTTTTTCTGCACATCCGTGACTTTGCCATCTACGCCAAGGACTTGCTGCTCCACGGTCTTGATCTCGGTATACCGCTGCTCTATGGCCGCACTGTTGGCGGTTAGGTCGGATTCCGTTTTTTGCTTGAACTCATTGAAGTTGGATTTTTCGGTGTAGGTCTCAGATACCGTAGCCTTGAAGCTGTCTACATCCTGGGTCAGCTTCGTCACCGCCGTGCGGGTCTCGCTGACTATCGGTTCGGCGCTCTCGGTCATGGCTTTACTGATGCAGTATGCGCCGGTGTAGGTCGTTTTGCCGTTGGAATAGGTGATCTTAGTGCGTCCCCACAGATACTTTCCATCCGTTATAGCCGGTGCCGTAGACTGCCATGTGCCGCCGGAAAGCTCTGTCTCGGAAGCGGAAAGATAATATTCCACTGTGGTGGCGGTGACGCTTACGCCCTGGGGGCCAGTTGCCCCTTTTTCACCTTGCGGGCCGGTGGCCCCCGTTGCACCCTTCTCACCCTGTGGGCCTTGCGGGCCGGTGTCGCCAGTATCGCCTTTCACTCCCTGCGGCCCCTGCTCTCCGGGGTCGCCTTTCTCTCCAGGAATACCCTGCTCCCCCTGGGGGCCAGTTGTGCCGGGGTCTCCCTTTTCGCCGGGAACGCCCTGAATTCCCTGTTCACCCTTTTCACCCAAAATCCGTATAGGCGTACCCCATGTGCCAGCCGTAGCAGATGCAGCCACCTTCTGCGACATCCACACCACATCTGCGGTCAAGTCCGTGTGCCAGCCGTTCAGCGTACCGTTTCCTGTCGGAGTTGCCGGTGTGGATGTGCCGTCATGGTAAGTAATCCACACAGATAGACCGTTGGTGCCGTCCTTGCCGTCTGCCCCGGCAGGGCCGGGAGGCCCGGGGGTAAGCTCGATGTCCTCAATTTTCTTGTTTAAGTCAGTGCGGACTTGCGAGGTGCTTTCCTCGGCTTTCCGCACTGCATCGATCTGTGAGCCGGTGAATGTGCGCCGGGTCGAACCCAGCGTGATCTGTGTGTTGCCGGGGTCAAGAATATCCGGGGCCAGCTCCATCAACGGATATGACGCGCTGTAGCCGTGGGGCGTACTGACCAGGGCGGTCATTCTGCCAACCCGGAAATGCTGGATGCCCTCTTGCCAGCCCAAATCCACCGCCTTGCAGGTGATGGTCTCCGGCATGGACAGACCATTGTCGGCCAGCGCCGCCTTCGCCTTGGTCTGAAGGTTGGCGGCAACAGTCACATCATCCCATTTGATGTGCCGGGTAATGCGCCCGTATGTGGCCACGCCGGACTTGCTGTAGATGACTTTTCCGGACTTCACCAGGTCATCCGTCAAGTCACCGTCCGGCAGATTCCCGATGGTCAGGCCGTCCTTGCCCTCCGGGAGAATAGCAGTGTAAATGTCCGCACCGTCCGTCTCGCTGGACAGGTCAAGAAGATTTTCGGCGAATTTCACCGTCTGCGTGTTTGTCAGCGGCAGCGCGGCGTAATAGTCCAAATAATTGCCGTCATCCTCGTAACGGATCAGCAGATTCCCGCCCAGAGAAGATTTGAACAGCTTATCGGAAATAGTGGTCATCGCCGTGGCGTACTCCTCAGAGCTGCGGGCAATGAAATTGTTCGGGTCGGACACGGTGACCACGCCGGGCTTGATCTGCTGCTCTGCGGTCACCTGCGCATTGTGCTGTGACAGAATCCAGCGGAAGAAAAACTCCACCACATTCCCGCTTGCGGCGGCGGCCTTATAGGAAGCGTCCTCCGTAAAGTCCTCTGGGAAGTTGAACGGTGGAATGATGCTGTCATTCAGCACAGCCATAATGCCCTCTGTTTCGATTTTGTGCGCCCCGTAGAAGTCTTTTATATCGCTGGTTATTCTTCCCCTATATATAGGAAAAGTGCCGTCCAGCAGCTCCACAAGGCCGCTCATGCGGCGCAGATTACTTAGATAGGGATGCTCTGCACCCACCGTAAAGGACATTTCCCCGGCCTTGCTGACCGCCAGCTTCACAGAGGGGTCACGGACGATTAGTTTTTCATCCGCAAGGCGCGGGTCATACAGGATATAGTTTTTATATTTGAGTTGGTACATTACAGGCTCGCCTCCTGGTATGTAACCGTGATACTGCCGGTGCCGCTTGCAACTTTGGCTTTCATAATGTTGTTTCCAGCCGCAAGGCGAATAGCGGGCAGAATATGATCCCCAGCGCTGATGTTGATTGTGCTGCTGCCCCAAAGCAAGGTGGTGTCCTGGGCCACCGTGATGGTGGGAATCACTGGGCGGCGTTCATTCGGAAGCGAAAGCTGTTTATAGACCGTGCCCAGGTCAGAGCGGGAAACCGTGGTTTTTGCGTTCTTGTATTTCCACGGGTCGCAGTTGACTGTGACCGGGATAGTCTGCATCATTTTGACAAGCCCCACTTCCCCAACAGAACACCGCCCACTGTAAAAATGGGCGGTGTCCTCAGGGAATGTTATTTTAACGCGCTTGCCGTGGACTTTGTTGCAGAAATCGGAAATCGTAGCAGGCCATGTCTTGCCGCTCACCGTGTCCACGCCAGTCAGCTTCAGCGTAATAGTGCGGTTCTTATAGGTGACTTCGCCGGTCAGAACCTCGGACGCATCCAGCAGGCCATCCCGGCCCGGAACATCGATCATGTTCGTGCGAACTTCCGGCAGAGAAATGGACTTGCTTGCAAGCAGCAGGCCATATTCTGTGTAGGTGTCTTTTCCGTCAAAAAATACCTTTCCCATCATACGGCCCTCGCCCTCCTCGCATTGATTTTGGCCAGTTCTTCATCCATGCCTGGGGCAAGCAAACCAACAACCTGGCCGCTGTCCATGATGACTTTCATATTTGCCAACATAGGCAAGTACTGTTCAAGCAGCATTATAATTCTGCTGAATCCTCCGCTTGCTACGCCGTAAGCTCCACTTGCATAGTTTCCGCTGATATTTGCTCCTGCCGTAATGGATCCAGCAGAAAAACTCATGTCCCCCTCTATGTCTTTTTTCACAGATGCAAATTCATCGCTAAACCCTTCGCCAAGGCCTTCCGCCATATATCCACCGATACCGGCAAAGACCTTAGAAGGCGAATTTATCCCAAGGATCCGTTTTACACTGCCAACCAGCCCATCTACTTTCTCACTGAACCAGTTTTTGATATTGTCCCACATTCCGGCAATGCCGTCTTTTAAGCCCTGCACGATGTTTCTACCGATGCTGCCCCAGTCATAATTTCGGATCGTGTCAGCAATAGCCGCGATAATGCGTGGGACGGCTGCAATCAGCTCCGGGATTGCTCCGACAATGCCGGTAATCAGCGATACAATGATTTGCGGTGCGGCAAGGATAATCTTATCAAGGTTATTAACAATGCCGTTGATAAACGCAATAATCAGTGTAGGGACTGCCGCCACCAATTCCGGGATGCACTGAATAATTCCGTCTATCAGCGCAAACAGAAGGTCAATGCCCATCTGGATAATGTTCGGCAGCTCTACAATGATTGCGGCAAGCAAGTTGCCAATAATCAGAGGAACTGCCGCGATAAGCTGCGGAATCGCGTCAATCAGTCCGTTTGCAAGCGTCACAATCAGCAGGATTGCCGTTTCAATGAGCTGCGTCAAAAAGTCCGGGCTTGTCAGCATTTGCACAATCGTCATGGTCACTTGCACAATGCCGTCAATGAGCGTGGGCAGGTTTTCTATCAGGCCATTTGCGAGGAAGAAAAGAATGTCGATTGCCGCCTGCGTAATTGCAGGTAGGCTATCAATGATACCCTGTCCCAATGCGCCGACAAGTGCAACCGCCGACTGCAAAAGTGCAGGAAGATTATCTGTGATGGTTGTAATGACCATCGGGATAATCGTGGTAGATGCAGATGTGGCCAACCGTGAAATGCCGCCCAAAATGACATTAATGCGCGGAATGATATTTTCGCCAACGGTAACAAGACTATCAACGAACTGTTCTGTAAGTGTCTTGAAATCGGCGTTATCGTCAGCAATTCCAACCAGCAGATTGCCCCATGCGGACTTCATGGATGAAACAGAGCCTTGAATGGTGGTGCTTGCTTCTTTTGCCGTAGTTCCTGTGATACCCATTTCTGTCTGAACCACATGGATTGCTTCTACTATTTCTGCGTAGCCATATCCCATGCCATCCTCGCCCCACAGAAAGTCTTTGCCAGAGAGCTTCGACGCATCGGCAAGCAGACGCTCCATTTCTTCTTTTGTTCCACCATAGCCAAGCTTCAGATTATCAAGCATGGTATAGTTCTGCTTTGCAAATCCCTGATAGGCGTTCTGGATAGATGCCATATCCGTGCCCATTTTATTGGCATTATCAGACATATCCGTGATTGCTACATTAGCCATGTCTGCCGCCGCTGCTGTATCACCGCCAAGCGATTGCAGCAAGGACGCAGAAAAACTTGTAACTGTGTCCATATATTCGTTAGCGGATAGGCCAGCAGTCTTATATGCATTTGCTGCATATTCTTGAACTTTTGCAGAGCTATCCTTGAATAGCGTATCAACGCCGCCGACCAGTTGTTCATACTCAGCATAGTTGTTAAGCGCGTTTTTCGTAAGCACGGCAATGCCGGTAGCAGCCGCACCTACAGCTGCGGCGCCGACTTTAGCCGCAGTGGCAAGCCCATTTTTGAATTTTCCTGATAATGTCTCTACATTTTCGCTTGCCTCGTCTTGCACAGATATTTTCACAAACAGATCAAGAAGATTCATGCGTTCACCTCGCTCTCTTTGTAAATTCTGAAAATTATTCGTGACATTCCATTGATAGTATGGTATGATATCGGCAAGGAGGGATTATTTATGATAAGTTTTAACAAAGATTCTGCGTGGGACTTAAAGCCGATTCCCGTTTCCGATGTGCGTGACGAAGTGAATGGCTTGTTGATTGACGGGGAAGAAATCGCTGCCGCATTTAAGACCGTACGCGACCAGCTGATTTTTACTAACAAGCGAGTCATATCGGTTGATGTACAGGGGATTACAGGAAAGCGCAAGTCCTTCAGCTCTATGCCCTATTCGAAAGTGCAGTTTTTCTCCGTGCAAACCCCAGGCTTTGCCGAAATCATCCCGGATAGCGAACTTGTTCTGACATTCTCCAATGGTTATGTCGCAAAGTTTGAGTTTAAGGGAGGCACAGACATCGGGAAAATCGGAAGAATGATTTCTGATTATGTCCTCAAGTAACGCATATTCGCCCGCCGCCCCTTTACGGGGCGGCTTTTTTAATTTGTAACCCGCACCGATTGACAATATCGCTGGTGATTTCTTCACAGGAGCGATTGTCTATTTTGCTCACATCTATAATTTCAATATATCGCTTATCGATTGAAACGCCCGCGCATCGCTCGCATATTGCTTTAAGCAGGTCAGCAGAATAAATTCGATATGCTTTTTCTTCTGCATCCTGCTTATACCGCGCTACACAGTATGACAGAAATGGCTTTACTCTTTGGCTTCCCCGATATTCTCCTGCACAGAGCCGGACGGCGTTTCTGCCGTCTCGGTCTGCGCAGATGTAAAAAGGTCCGTAAAGGCATCGTCCGTCATAAGCTCAGTAACATCAACCAGCAACTTGGCAAGCGTCAGCCCAGAGGCATATTTTTTTGCAGGCACGCCTTCCACAGCCGCCAAAATTGCGATTAGATCTTTCTTGTGCCCACGCAAAAGCAGCGGAGCAGATTTCTTAACCCTTGCCAACACAAAGTCCTTTGCATTTACGCCATCCGGGAGCTTCTGACGCTGAAACAACGCTGCGGCTTCTTTGTCCGCGGCTATGTTGGCAATAGGATCGATAATGTCTGCGATAACATCAAACACTCGCTCCCCTTTAATTGTTGACAGTTTCATGGTGTTACGCCTCCGCCGTGCCGGCCTTGATGTAGATTTCAAATGGCACAGTGTCCTGCGCGCTCATGGAGTAGTGGGCCGTATACTCAAACGCGAACTGCCCCTTCGCTTTGTCAGCTGTTTTCATTTGGAATCCACCCGTAGAAAGCGCATTCAGCAGATGGATGGCGATAAAGCCTCCATTTGTTTCCCCGTTCATATCGGAGTAGTCACCCACAATCCAAAGGTCATCAAAGTCGGAATCCTTGAGATCGTTTCTCGGTGTGATCTTGGTGGCGTCTGCCGTACCGATATCCGCCGCCCCGCAGAGGCTCTTGGCGATTGCAGTATCTGCATTTACAAATGTACCGCTGGCTTTTGCTTCCCAGCTATCCACCATTTTCAGCTCCTTGGTATTCTTGGGGCAGTTGTCGATGTCCTCTCCATAGTCCTTATAGGTGGGCGTTGCGGTAAAGCTAATGCCGCCGGTCGTCGCGCCAATCTGCCCCGATTCCCCGATGGTGCCGGTTGCGGGGGTAAAATCGGTAGTCAGAATACCGGCGTTGATCTGGAGCTTCTGAAATGCATCGGAGGGAATTTTAGTGAATTTCATATTTTCTTCCTTTCATCAGTTTTGCGATAGGTATTCCACCGTGATATTGAGATACCTTCGCTTGATGTTTTTATCGCTTTCGTCCGCGATGTTCTGACACCACGGGGATCCACGCTTGATCCACATTGCTCCGCCGTCATAGGCGACCATACAGCCGCCCATGCCGATTGCGTCGCTGATTTCTTGTGCCTTTGCGTTGGGCATCGCTTCGCTCTCGGTGTAATACCAGAGGTTGACCGTCAGCGGGATCTCGCCGCTCTCCCATGATCCTGTGATAAGCTCATAGGTCAGCCACGGGAAAACCGCGTCATCTGGCACGTTGGAGGTTGGGTATGATGGGAGGAATTGAGAGAACCACGCATGGAGCGCCTTGTCCTTTGTCATTTCGGCAGCTCCTTTCGCTCCGCAGTAAAGAATTTCAGTGCCTTGATGGTCGACCCCGCAGACCTCGGTGCGGCCTTTTCCTCGGGATTTGAGGTCACGCGATAGGTAATCCCCGTTTCCGTATCGCGGAAATAATCGTTATACTCGATGGGGACGCTCTGATTGACAAGTGCGGAATATACCGAGGTCACACCCTCCTTTTCCGCTTTTCGCGCCTCCATCGATGTGTCAAGAGACTGGTAATTGAGGAACTCCGCTCCCTCTTCCCACGCGGTGATGTAGCCGCCCGCGCCGTCAGGCGTGCGCTTTTTCTCCATCAAAATGCACTTGTGGGCAAAATCGTCCAGTAAACTCACGGTTCCACCCCCTTGAGCTTGCGCCAGTCATTTAACCGGCCTTTAAAAGCGCCCTGCCAGCCCGTCCCAGCGCTCGTGTCGGCATTTCCGCCGCTCGCCTTGGTGTAACTGTACCCGCCGAAGCTTTCGCTCGTGTACGGGCTTAAAACGGCCTCCCCGTTCTTTTCTTCCCACGCGGCGATATCTTCGGCAAGCGCAACCACAGCCTTTGGCACCGCCAGCACCCACACCGTCCCGGTAAACGTTTCATCCGTCAGGTCAGCCGCCGGATACTGGTGCAGGCCATCGTTGAACACGGAGCCGCAGATGCGGAAATATTGATTGGTCAGGAGAAAGGGCAGCGTAATGCTGCCATTCTCCACGGTGAACGTGCCCTCGTGGATCTCCACAAGGAACCAGTTGTTCAAGTGCCGCAAGACCTGTTCAAGCATTACGCTGCCCTCCTTATCACTTTGCGGTCACGCTCGCGTTGCCGCTCTTGAGCGCGTGGTAGTTGCCGTCGCACTCGACCACGGTCACGGTCTGTCCGGTCGCAATGGTCAGGTCGCTCTTGCCGTCCCAATCGTTCCAACCGGCGACATTGTCGCCGTAAGCGACGGTCGCGGCAGAGGCGCCGGACGTGTACTTATACTTGTTGCCCGCAGCAGCCTTTGCCGGAGACACGGTCAGCTTGGTATCGCCGCTCTTGGAGCCTGCGGCAGAGGTGACCGTCAAAGAGCCGAGCGTGCCGTTGTCGATGGTACCAACGACCACGCCGTCAATGCGCTCGGCAAACAGCTCCATGCCGTTAATGACGGTGTCCGATGCGGTCATGTTGGTGTAATCAGGCTCCTCATGGATGCCGATGTAGCCGGTCGCATCGGTGGTAAAGGTGAAGACCTCCTGCAGATCGGCACCGTTGACGGGGATGTAGTAGAGGACGATGTTGTCCTTCGCCGTAGCGTAAATCTTGCCCTTCGGGACGCTGGCGTTCATGATGAGCGTGCCGAGGCCGAGGAAGTTCTCGACGTAGCTCATGCCGAAAGCGGTCTGCACGGTGATGTTGGCCGTAGACAGGTAATCCGCAACGTCCAGCGGATTCATGAAGTAGACCGCGCCAATCTCGTCGTCCTCGAAAAGAACCTGCAGATTGCCCCACGCCTGCGCAAGAACAGTCTGGAAGTTCTTACCGCTCACCGCGCCGGTGCCGGTCGAGAGGAAGTCAAAGAAGCTCTTGCGGATGCCTTTCTGGACGTCCTTGAGCATTTCATCGGTGGTCGTTTCCACCGCCTGATCGTAGCCGCGATCGGTGATCGCCTCGGCAGAGGTGGCCTTGCGCCACTTCTTGATCGTGATCTCCTTGTAGTTCACAGCCTCGGTCTTGTAGTGGGAAAGGGGGATGGTGTCACCCTCGGCCACAACGCCGCTCTCGAGCGTGCCGGTCGCCTTGTAGCTCTTGAGCACAGTACCGGCCTGCTTGGCGATCTTACGGGTCACACCCAAAGCCTCCATCAGCTTCTTGATGGAGTACCCGAACATTTCGGTAAATTCGATCTCGCGCACGCGGGCGAGGTCATTTTTCTTGATCAGATTGGTTTCAGCAGCCATAATTAGCCTCCGTTCTTATTTTCAAAAAGATTGATGTTTGCAGCGATCGCCGCGCGGCGCTCCGACCTGTCCTTGATCTGCATAATCTGGTCTTTAGTCATTGCGCCTCCGCCGGTATTCGCCGGGGGAGTGGCGGGATTTGCGCCCTTTGTCTGCGTGGTGGAGACAAGCCCCTTGTAGGTGCCGTCTACGAGCGCATCAAGGCTTTTGGTGTCCTTGATCTTCTCGCCGTCTAGCTCCAATGCGGCCATTTCCTCGCCGCAGCCGCGCATAGCAAGGTCGAGATTCGCGCCGGTGATGTTTTTGCTCTCAAAGTAAGCGCGGACGGCCTTTTCCTTTGCCGCCTTGCTCTCCTTTGCCGTGACATTGGCCTTGAAGTCCTCAAAAGCCTTGTGCTCTTTCTCGTACTTCTCCTGATAGCCGTTGTCACCTGCCGCCTTGAGATCGTCCAACTGCTTCTGGACGCTGGGCAGCTTCTCCGCGTCCGCCTTATACTTGCTGACATCAGCTTTCAAGCCGTCCACGGTGTCGGTATGCGCCTCGATGATGGTATCAACCTGCTCATCGGTAAGTCCCATACCCTTCAAAAGTTTTCGTGTAAGTGCCATGACACTATCTCCTTTTCTTCGGTTCCGTTCCTTCGGAAACGATAGTTTTAT
The DNA here is from genome assembly GCF_018326305.1 of Vescimonas fastidiosa. Classification (NCBI taxonomy): domain Bacteria; kingdom Bacillati; phylum Bacillota; class Clostridia; order Eubacteriales; family Oscillospiraceae; genus Vescimonas; species Vescimonas fastidiosa. The sequence goes on along the minus strand of NZ_AP023416.1, from coordinate 237,658 downwards.
AAAAACCGCTGTCCCTTGCGGTAATTAACAAAAAGAGCCAACTGCATACAATTTGTAAGCAGTTAGCTCCTATTTCAGTTCGTCCTCCAATATCTTCCGGTATTGGATGGCATGGTCTGCCGCAGCAGGTTTCAAAAACGGCTGTGCCTTGTTGCCACGCGTGTAATGCCAATTTCCCTTTGCGTCCTGATACACCCACGGTGTAGGCCGTCCGCCGCCGCCCTCGGCGTAAATGCCGGTGCCAAGCTCAACATAAGCAGCATACTCGTTGCCTGTCCCGATGATTGCCGCCGGTTCCTGCTCGTCTACCACATGGGTAATGCTGTTCCTCAGATTGCCAGTGTCAACGGGGCACAGTTTTTTCGCATATCCCTCTGCCACCAGACCGATCTTTTCCAGCCCGCGCAGCAGTGCTGCCTTAATCTCGGCAGAAATCTCTTTGCTGTTGTCGTGGGTCTCAATGTTCATATTACGCCTGTCTACTCTGTGTCTCCAGTATTTTCTTGGCAATTGTCGCCATCATGCGGTCGTTATCACATTCACCGTCAAAGTCATGCATTGCGGGATCGCTTTCGTCATATGGTTCATGATGCTTTAAATACTCCAATAGCTCCTCACATTCTGTATCTGTCAAAATGTGTGCCATATTCTTCGCTCCTCTCTAAAAAACCTGCTATTTCCGCCACATATTCATTCGGCTTGTTTTCTTCTGCCAACCGCTTTAATCTCGTCTGCACTTCCGAAAAGTCTTTTAAAAATAAGAACCCGTCGTAATCATCCGTGCGTTGCAAGATGTAAATCGTTCCGTCATTCCCCACTACTGACATCATCTGCATATTCAAATTTGCGGCAAATATCTGCAAATCTTTTGCGGAGAATATCAGGCTATCCGGGTGGCTATGGATCGAAATGTACGCCTCATTCGGTGATAGCAAGCAAATATGATTGCGCTCACCAACCGTGACCTCCGAGATCCTTTCCATCCGCATGTTGAATACCGAACCCACTTCTGTCCGAATGTCTTCCTGCTCCATTGCCTTGGTCAATATATCTTGATATGCCTCTTGCAATCGGCCCGCCATTTCCTTGGTAAAGCCCCGCGGTACTATTTCAGGTACGCTATCTATTGTCGCTTGTGTAATTGGATCGGCTATAACTTTCCAGCTATCATTTGCCCTTATTATACTACTATGTGACGCAGTTTTAAAGTCTTTCCACTGCGCATATGTCATGTCAGATATAAGCCCGTCGCGTGTCCTACGCAGCCCGTCTGATGTATCTACACCATCCACGGCGGCAATCAGCGTACAGCGGCAGTTATATATCTCCCACGGTGGCCCTTGTGGGTCGCCGGGAAAGCGACAACCGTTAGAAAATTTCTTGTCCTGCGCCACTTGTTCGCCGTCAAGCATGGCATGAGAGTGGCGTGTACGCGCGTCCAGCGTAGACAACCATTCTTTTTTGAGCTTTATCCCCATCTTCTCCGCCGCCGCGTAGCTGTCCATGCGTCCGGCGTTCTGCGCGCCGGTCACGGCTGTACGGGCAGTGCGGATGGCGGAATCTCGGCTCATGGTGGTGATCCGCTTTTGCAGGTCATCCGCCATGTGCTTGATGCTCTTTCCCTGCAAGATGGAGCTTGTCACGCTTGCCGTGATTTGTTTCTTGCCATACGCAAGATCAATGCCACGCTTTAATGCTCGCTTTGGCGGGTAATACGGCATTAAGTCCGGCTGCTCTACCATAAGCCGCTTTACCGCCTGCTCGTCCCATAGGTCAAAGCCAACATTCCCGGCCACGCTCTCAATGGTGTACGCCGCATAATTGCGGTTGAGGGAGTAAATACCGGGCGTAGCATCGTTGGTGTAGGACACCGCCACGGCGTTTGCATCTGTTACACGGTGCGCCACTTTGTCACGCATGGCTTGATAGCGTTCCCCGCGCCCGATCTGGTTGAGCCGCCATTGCTTATAGTCGGCCTCCGTCCATTCTTTGCCGTTCTGCACGGTGCCGATCAGCGCTTTCATTTCCTCGTCGCGCTTTTTGAATTGCTCGAAATATGCGTCGATGGTAGCTTGCAGCTCTTTCCCAGCCTCGCGGTATAGCGTTGCAATACGCCGCTCCAGCTTCGCAAGCTCCTTATCGGTCAGCTTGTGGCCGAGGTCACTGTTCGCCATCGCCGCTCACCTCCGGCGCATCCGGTTCCGCAAAGCTTCGGTCAATCTCTTCTGCCGCTTTGCGCTTCGCCATGTCCTCGTACTGGTCAATGTCGCCGTTGATGGTCAGCAGCTTCTTTGTGATGTATTCATCATCGTAATACGCCGCGCCCAGAAGAATGTTCTGCGTTTCCTCGCTCTTGTTGATGATCTGATTGCGCGTATAGCTCGGCTGATCTTCAATGCCTGCCAGACGCAAGATTTCCACGATAAAACGCGTGACCTCGGATTCAAACTTGTCCGTCTTCAAATCCAACGGCACATAACTGGCCTTGATTGCCGTTGCCGTCTGGTTCCCTGCGGATACCGCCGCAGCATCAAAGCACTGGAAATCTTCATAGAGCTTCTTTTTCAGCATATCAATGGTGCTGCTCGTGCCCTCATACGGCGCCTCGATGGTCTTGCTCTCCACCTTCGCGCCGTCGTCGCCGTTGGCGTGGGCAACGTGCGTGGTTTTCAAGCGCTCCACGAATTTCGCATCGTCCAGATCGTCCATGCCGTTGCAGTTGGACAGCACCCAATAAATCAGATTGCCCTCATCCACGTTGTTGACCATGTTCGAGGACGCAAGGTCGAGCGCGTCGATGGTGTTGCGCTTGCCGACAATTTCGGATAGACACCGCTTATTGTTTTTCAGCGGGACGATGGGGAAACTCGGATAATTGCCTCCGTCATAGATTTCGGTTTCGCCAACTTCGGCCTTGCGGATAACGAGCTTGTAGCTGCGCTTTCCCTGCAATACGCTCATATCTTTGTTCTTCGGCTGGAAATACTCTGTAAAGCCGTCCAGCTCGTACAGCGTCGCTCTCAAGGGCTTATCCGGCGCCACTTGCCAGAACCGGATACCGGCTTTCATCGCGCCGTCTTCCTCATCGTATAGGGGGACAAACTCAAGCAGGGAGAACACGCGCAAATGCGTCAGATCCCAGAAGCCGAAGGATACGCCCGCGATTTTCGCCTCACGCGCCGCGTCCATGACTTCCTGATCGAAGTCTGGGCATAGCTTTTTCGGCGTTTCTTTCTCCGCAAAGGTCACACCGTTTCCCAGCAGATACGAAACCTCCTGATCGACCGCAAGGCCAAAAAAGCGGCTGGCCAGCTTATGGTTTGCCGTCCACATATCCGTGTGGCTGCGCCCCTGCATATCGTAGATGATCTTTTCATAGCGATTTATGGTCGGATTCAGGCCGTTGTAATATTCCTCAGCATCCGCCGCCGTCTTATATGCGTGGGATTCGCGGTGCTCGTTGATTGCGCTGCGGATAAACTCCATCCGCGCCTTTTCGTCCTCGCCCACCGCCACAAGGTCATTATATGTCTTAATCTCCGCTCACCCCTTATCTCAGAATGGAAACATAATCAGAGCTGTCGCGTTTGTTCCACAGCCGCTTTACGATGCTGGCCGCGCTGTCCGGCGCGTCATCATGCTCAACATTCTCGTTGTAATCGCAAATCTGGTCGATATACGCATCATCCGTACCGGCCACAAAAACCACATTGCGCCATTCCGCCTTGAGATAGCTTGTGATTTTAAGGAATTTGTTCATGTTTTCGTGATAGGTAACGGCCCGTTCGCCCTTCGCACGCAAAGCCTTTGCCAAATAGCCCTTGTCAGCGTTGGTCTCGCAGTAAATCTCCCCAGCATTGAAGGACTTCCGAAGCCGAATAATCTCATCCATGCAATCGTCCACATGCTTGTGCCAAAGCCGCCCATAGAGGTAATATGTTGTTCCCTTCTTCCGGGCGATCGTAAACGCCGTGTAGTCATCGCCGCCGTATGCCGCGTCGATATGGCAAATGCCCTGCTCTGCAAGGCAAGGCTCCGCGCCCATTTGCGGCGTGTCAAAGATCACATCGTCACTGGCAATATGCCGTAGCTCGTAGTTTGCCGCAAACAGGGATGACGTCATAGACGATTTAATGGCTTGCAACTCATTCCCGGAGATCAGCCCGGTTGAATAGCAATCGTGCTTCTCGATATTCGGCATCATGGAAAATGCGTCTTCCTTATGCCAGGGCGTTCCGGTATTGAAAATGCGTCCGCCACGATTGCGGATGTTTTGCAACTCCTGATAAATCGTTTTTGTATGATCCCGCTCTGCGCGGGAAATGCGGTCCTGTACGTTTACAATATCGTCCGTAAATATGCGGTCAAAATGCTTGCCGGTCAAGGACCCGTTCACGCCGCACGCCACAAGCTGGCTCGTGCCCTTGTTGTCCGCTGTCAGATTCGTGGAAATCTCCGTCGCGGATACTGTTGTCAGGATCAGCGGTTTCCCGTGGATCTTCTCGCACAGTGCCTCCATGTATGGCGATAGCAGCAGATTCCGCACCTGCCGCACAACCTCTTTCACATCCGCATCCGTTTTTCGCATAAACAGCGTTTTGAGATTCGGCAGAAGGACGATGATCTCCGCCAGCGCAATCGAAACGCATGTTGTTTTATAGCTGCCACGGTGCGCCTGCAAGGTTTTGTCCTCACTCCCGCGCACCATATCCTGTATCCATGCGTTGTGCAGCGCGCCCAGCTTATCAAACCCAACAGCATGGCCAAACGCGATGGGGTTATGTATCAGCAGTTCCGCCGCTTGTATCCGCGTCATTCTGCATCACCATCTTCTCCAGCTCGTCCAATGCAATGCCCTTTGCGTCCGTCACTGCCACGTCCACGCTGTCACGCTGCCCCAAAAACTGTTTGCCGAGGAAGATTGCCATTGTAGCGTTCTTTTCAGCCAATCGCCACTGACTTCTCCGCAGCGAAATTTTCCCCGCTCCTCGCTTTTGCCTAAATACCTCGGAAAAACTGGCATGATAGGTGCGTTTACACCAACTATCCAATGTTTTATCGGTCACATCAAACCAGCCGCAGATTTCCTCAAGCGTGCATTGCAGGCCGCAGAGGTTCTCGAACTGCTTCTGGTCTATTTCCTTTCTTGGCCTTGCCATACGCACCCTCCTTTCTCTGCTGGCGTTTAATAAACTTCTCCATGTCCCGCTTTAGGTGCGGGCTGCTTGTTTTTTCGATGATTGCCCGCGCCTCTTCAATCGTCATTCAGAAGCACCGCCTTTTCTCCGGTAAACTTTTCCCATCGATCAATAATGACGTCGGCATACTTCGGGTCATACTCCATGCAGAAGGCGTGTCTGCCATTCTGCTCCGCTGCCATGATTGTTGTGCCGGACCCAGCGAACAGGTCAAGCACATTCTCACCCAGCTTACTGGAGCACTGCATCTGGTAATCAAACAGCTTAATCGGCTTCATGGTCGGATGCTCCGCAGACTTGACGGGCTTATCGAAATTCAGCACGGTTGTCTGTCTGCGGTTCTTGAAGAAATAGTGCTTCTTCCCTTCCGTCCATCCGTACAGGCAAGGTTCGTGTGCTTCCTCTTCAATCTCGCTCTCACCATACAGGCAAGGCTCATGTTTCCACTGGAAATCTTGTCTCCCCATCACAAGGGAGTTCTTCACCCAGATCAGGCACTGCTGGACACGCAGCATCGCATCTCTGCACGCGCCTCGGAAGTTATACCCCTCGCTGTCTGCATGCCAGATGTAGAACGGAGCACCGGGCTTCATGACCATCGCCGCATTGGAGAATGCATCCGTCAGAAAACGCCTGAAGGCCGTATCCTCCATATTGTCGTTCTTAATCTTCCCGGCGGTGCCCTGATAGTCCACATTGTACGGGGGGTCTGTGAGCAGCAAATCCATTTGTGCCCCCCCACGAGCTTCTGTACGTCTGTCAAAGATGTGCTGTCTCCGCACATAAGGCGATGGTCTCCAAGCTGGTACACATCGCCCAGTTTGCTCTTCGGCTCTGCCGGTAAAACAGGATCGTAGTTGTCCTCTACCACTGACGTGTCGAGTTCATCACGCAGGCCCCAATCAAAGTCAAAAGCCGACAGGTCAAGCCCCGGCAGCTCATCAGCCAGCAGGTCAAAGTCCCAATCGCTCTCGTTGCTCTTGTTATCCACCAGCCGCAGGGCGTTCACTTGCTCCGGTGTCAGATCGTCCACGCAGACACAGGGCACTTCTTCCATGCCCAGCTTTTTCGCCGCCAGAGCGCGGCAATGCCCGATTACGATCACGCCGTCACGATCAACCACAATCGGCTGCACAAAGCCGTATTGCTTGATGCTCTCCGCAACGTTGTTGATTTGCCGTTTATCATGCTTTTTTGCGTTGCCGGCATACGGCACAATATCCGCAAGCCGCCGTTTTGTGATTTCCATGCTTTCCTCCTGTTTTGCTACCAACCCCCACCCCTTGGCTACAGTAACAGTCTTTCCCCGCCCATGCGGGCCTCTTGGGCCTCTCAAACATGGGCTACACACTATTTTTTATATTTTCTAGGGAAAGTCCCCGTCACTCGCTGTGGTCTCCCCTTACGGGGCACCTATGCCGCGTGTGGGGCATACGCCCCAAGAAAGCCCCTTGCGGGTGAAAACGATTCAACGTTTTCATCTGGAGCCGCATATTGGCCGTCTTCCCGCTTAGATTGTCACACGCTACCGGCAACTACGCTCCGAAAAGTCGTAGCCCCTATTCCGTCTGGTCAAACCGGTCTTGACGCATCAAGACAAGCGCAGTTTTCAGCGAGCATTGTCATTTCCATGTGAGCCACGACGAACGGTCTCACAGTGTCCGGGTGCTACCCGGCCTCTTGCGCAGACGGCAGGATTCGAACCTGCGAACCCGAAATTTTACTATCGGAGCTGATTCCTCCCAGCTTCCGCCCGCATATATTTGCGCCGTGTGGGAGGTGCGACCTCCCGCCCCAGATCGTGGGGTGCAACGAGCGCACGGCATATAACAACAGCCCATAGGTTTCCCTACAGGCTGTTTGTGCCGGTATGACCTTTCGGTGCCAGAAGGTGCGCCCAATACCGGCGGCGCATAGAAGGGAGGAAAGTGATGATTGGGAAAACGCGTGAATGACCATGTCCTATCATCCACTGTACCTATTGTAGCACATCATTAGGCGGAATTTGTGCCAACTTTCTCTGCAAAACCACAATATATGGCTATGTCATATAGAAATTGCTCTTTCCTCCGGCTGAATGTTCTCTCGCTGATACCCGGAATCACGATCCGATTACGGGCATACTTGTGCTTGCCTTGGCAGTTGCGCATAATGCCATATATTAGCTGCCGCCGGATTGTATCGCTGCCGATATCTCTGCCGCAGCGGTCTATGGCGTATTCCACCGCCAGCATCTTTTGCGTCTCCGGCCATCGCTCTATGGCTGCAAGCTGCTCCGCCTTGCTCTCGGCGGGCCTACCAGCGCCCGATCCAGTTGGCATGCCCTCTGTGGCGCCATGCGTCCCGCCCAGGATCTCCGCCCGGGCCTCGCGATACGCCCGCACCCGGCGCGGATATCCACGCACATAAGCAATGCACTCCAACCGCACATCATAAGGCAGCGTCGCCTTTTTGCTCATTTGCCCTCCTTTACTCCGCACTGTTTACCATCTTATATTCGCCCCGCAGAGCCTTTTCTATGTCCGCCATCTTGATATAGCCGTTGTTTTTGGCCTCCACCAGCTCCACAAGGCACTGCTGTAAGTATTCCAGGCTGCGGGTGTCGTGCTCGTCCGCCGTCTCCTCCATCACATGGAATCCGCACTTGTCCAGCAGTACGCAGGAAACATTGTCCATACATTGCTTGGTGCCATTCAGGCGGCCCAGTTCGTAGGCCTTAGCCGGATTATTTGGCACCGGTCTGCCGTTTACCCTTTTGAGCATCGCTATCACCCCTTTCCTCGTATTTGCATACGCCCGGTGTATTTGCCACTGGGCAATAATCCGCACACGCCGGGCAATCTGCGTTGACGCATATTTCGTCCTGCATCCATTTGCAGTCATCAAGCATCGCCGTCACCGTCCTCCAGATATTCGCACCACGGAAAACACACCACATCTGATAATAATGCGGGACATTCCAGCTCGTTAGGGCAAGTGCAAATTAACATTCCGCACCGTCCCTCCGTTCGCCGTAGGAGCAGAAGTCGTCAGGCTGCACCCGATGCCACCCGCGCCCCCAAATCGCGCAGAAAAAACCGCGCCCTTCGTGGTCAGTCGCTTCTTTACAGTGTTTACAACCCCTACACCGCACCGCGGGCACTGCATCCACCGTGGGGCAAGCATCAACCACCCCGCTTACTTCGTCCAGTGGGCAAAGTACAGCAAACTCGTTGTCATACAGCATGTCCACCAGCTTTTCCGCATCAATCAGCCGCATTGTTGTCACCTCCGTCCATTATAGCGCCGCAGTTGGGGCAGTAGTTCTCATGCGCATCTCTGGATGTTTCCGCACACTCAGAGCAATAGTAGTGCCCAATTTCGCACTCCGTGGTTGACCAGTCAGGTGTACAATGTTCGCAAAATGCCGTATGGCAAATTTGACATTCCGGCCCGTTGTGAAAACCGTTGTCAACTCTCCATTCGTCAATGTTTCCGTTTTCGTCCTTGTACCACAAATGTCTCTTTGTGAATATCCACCGCCCATGCACCACCGGAGCCACATCAGCGGCGGGCAAATTCTCCGCATATTCCAACACCGATTCAATGCCGTTTATAAAATGTTTGTTGCCGTTCTTTCTGTCGTAATGATCGCGACGGATGGGAAATTGCATCAACGCGCCTCGCTCGATGTATTCAGCCATTGTCGTCCTCCTGTTTCAACTCTCGCACAGTCTGATGGATACGATTCGCGCAGGCAGGGCATATTTCCCCCACATCCACTATGTTCGGGTCGCTTGCGTAGGGGATTCTTGCGTTGTTCTTCACGCTGACCCTATAAGTTTCCTGAAAATTGTGTATTTCTTTTCCACAAAGATCACAAAAATGCTTCGTCATGTTCTTTCCTCCCTCCCGTAAAATGCCTCTAAGTCATCCTGTGCTTTTTTCACAAAATCAGGGCAAACTACGCAATGCGGCAACGGGTCATCCGTCATCAGGTCAACCCTTCCGAGACAGTAGATGCGGTCTTTCTTGCCGTCGTTCCATTCGTGAGACGGGCGTCCTCGCTTGCCAAGCGCACACTTAACCGTTGCCATCCTTCATCGCCCCCAATGCTTTCTCCGCCTCCTCGCGGGTGAGGAATACGGTCTTGCCGATGTCAGCCTGCTCGAAAGATATTTGATCGGACAGCGTCGTGTAAAATATGTTTATCTCTCCGTTACTTTCCATACCGATAAGCGCTTCGCACAGCGAGTCCTCAAAAATTTCTCCTTCCTCGATGATATACAGCATACTTCCGATGCTCTGCGTGAGGACTGGCCGCACAGGCAGCACCATCACTCGCCCGTCCTTGTCGGCCTCGGCCAGCCAGCGGAACCTGTCCAGTGCCTCACTGGCTTTTTGGTTTCCGATTAAATCCTGAAGAAACACCACATAAGATTGAAACACCTCCGGCGTCATCCCCGTGTCCTCGTAGGCGGCGAGGCGTTCAACCAGACAGTCAAACGATGGGCAATCTATGCAATCCATGTCCACATTGCAGCTACCAGAACACTTCATGTAATGGTCGGTGCCAAGATAGTGCTTTTCAGTCAGTCGTTCCATCACTCCACCTCCTGCATCCAGAACTCGCGGCGGCACTCAGCGCAAGGTCTATTAGGCTTTGCGCAACATCCATTCTTATCCCTGTATTCAGAGGAAAAAAGCGTGGGACACGCATATAAAAGTCCGTCTTCGGCAATGGGGTCCATCAACGCGGTCGGCCATTGTTCAAGAAACAAATCCTGCCGTGTCTTACGCGGATGTGCAGCCGACCATTCCTCAACGATCTTAACTACTTTCTCGGAATTGTAATTGATATCAATGCCAAGGCCCGGCACAGGGTTGCCATTCTTGAACATTCTCTTTCGTTCTTCCAAAAACTTCACAGCATCCATATTGTCAACCTCCTATCTCTTGTGATTCTTCCCCCGTTGGGCGCTCCGCCACCCGCGCCGGAACATGGATTTTCTGCCGGCTGTAAGTGCGCCTACAGTAGTCCCATTGACCCGCTCCAGCCGCTGGGCTTCATATTCCCGGAACGCCTCGCAGCTCTTCCGGCAGGCCCCGCATGGAAGCCTGTCCGGGCAATCTTTTACGCAGGGGCTTTTCATCCAGCCCACCTCACAATCTTTTCCCGCACGCCCCATTGGAGTGCATCCTCGTGGCTGTCAAAATACAGATCCAGCCGATTTCCGGCAATGGCGCCGCCGGTGTCCTGCACGGTGTATGTATGGCCGTCCAGTTCGATTTCCGTACCCATCGGCAGCACATCTGGGTCTGCGGCGATCGTCACGCCCTGGGTGGCCTTTTCGCCGGTGGCTGTGTAGCCATTTGCGTACGCTCCACAGCATTTTTCACAGGGGCAGTACGCAGTGACGGTAAATACGCACGTCCGCGTCTCCTGGGTCTCCTGCGGCTCATCGCGGGGCATAACCACCCCCGGCGGCACAACTACAGTCTCCGGCGTTTGCCCGCTGTCCTCTGTGGCAGACGCAATGCCCAAGGCCCCCAAGATTGCTACAAGCAGCGCCGCGATTAACATGCTTCTTTTCACCATTCCACCGTCACCCGCCCTTCATCCGGCAGCAATACCCGTAGGTTTGCAAGCAGGGATTCCCGGTCACCGCTCATCTCCAGCCGGGCATGCAGCAGCTTAGCTCCCACCTGTGGTTTTTTGCCTTCCGGTACATCGGCGGTGATGTGCCCCCCCTCAACCTGTGCATCTGCCGGATGTATGTCCACCGCATCCGCATTAGCCCACTCCATGATTTTACGCTGCCACATCTCCGCGTTTCTTCCACCGCGCCGGAATGGCGCACCTACTAATTCCGCCTCGCGGCGTATCGTTGCATCACAAGCGTTCATTTCCTCCGCCAGCCATTTGGCCGTACCGCCGAAAGATTGCATGTTGCGGAAAAACTCGCGTTTCAGATCCTCCGGCATAGCCTTAAATTCATGCCACGGCATAGGCCGCGTGATATTATAGCTTTTCACTTCTCCGTTTTTCTCCTTCCTCTGCTTTTCAGTGAGGGCGTCGCTGGGGAGCGAACACCCACCGCGTTTTCTGTTGATGTGAGCAAATGCACCCATCGCTATTCGTTTTTTCTGCATGCAGTCGTAATCAAAATCATTCATAGTCAGCTATGTACACCTCCGTGCGGGGATTCTGCTTGTCGTACAACACCCGACTCCCGTCGTGGCTAACGATAATGCCGCTGTGGTCGTCCTTGAGCACACCGGACTTCACCAGCACATCGTCGATGGATTCCAGCAGATTTGTCAAATCCACTCGCCGCCGGGTAGGCATATAAAACAGGCATTTGACCTCCACAGGCTCCTCAATAAGACGCTGCAGTGTGGCAATTTTGCAGTGCCATACAGCTTCCGCCTCGTAGTCCATATATTGCTGGGACGGCATAATAAACGGCTTCCCCGTTTTGCTGCTGTGCATGATCCGCATAGAATTTTTCTTTGTGATTGGTGCCAGCGGCACCGTGATCTCAATCATCGTCTCCCTCCTCGATGGACACCGCCACATAGCCGGGCCGTCCTTTGTACCGTCTGCCGCTGTTGTATACTGCCTTGTAGATAGAGTGCCAGTTAATATGGCACATATTGGCGAGCTCAATGATGGAATCGGACACCGCCTCCGGTAGCTCGTACTTGTCCCGGCTTACTCGCATGTAGATTGTCATATTACACCGCCAATCCGTCCAGCAGCTCCTCCACGGTCATCTGACCCGGTACCTGCATGGCCTTTGCAAGCATGCTGTAGGTAGCCAGCTCGTCCAGAGCCCGCTTGCGGTACATGGCAAGGAGCATCTTCTTCTCCTCGTCCGTCTCCGCCAGTTTGTACCCGCCATCCGGCAGAGCCACAATGGGTACCCCCTGCCGCCGCTGCGCCCTGATCATTCGCCGGTTCTCTCTGTCCGGCATACCGGTGAGTGCTTCCAGGTTCTTCCGGGTGTATGTAATGCCGGGAATCATGCGTAATGTGGCCATGTCAATCCTCCATAAGTTTCATAAAACATCCCCAAAAGGTCTGTGACTTCTTTCCGCTATGATGCCCGAAAAGCGGGCGTTCTCCGATTGCCGCCCAAACATCTGCAGCGGGGATTTGCGTTTCTGCCCACTTAAAAATCAGCACGCCGTCCGGTTTTAATACGCGCATACACTCGCGGAATCCGTCATGCAACATTTCGCGCCAGTTCTCGCCGAGCTGTCCGTACTTCTTCCGCATCCAAGAGTTTTCCCCGATGCGGCGAAGGTGCGGTGGATCAAAAACGACAAGAGAAAATGTGTTGTCCAAAAACGGCAGATCCGTAGAATCACACTGTATGTCTGGATGCACGACGCAGGTTCGTTCAGAATCGCGATTTGTGCTCTTCCAAATCCCCGTATATTCCTCGTCCCGCGAATCGCAGTAGATTGCGGCAGGATGGCTTTTGTTAAACCATATCGTCCGAGATCCGCAGGTGGCATCAAGAATTTTCTTTGTCATGTCATCCCTCCAATCCACCCCACTGCTCCGCCATCGCCTTTGCGACAGAGGGGAATGTCTTGGAGCGTTCCTTAGGCGTTCTCCGCCCTTTGTTCTCCCATTCCCCAGGTCTGGCCGCTCTACCGTGCGGAGTAGTTTCCACCCATTTCCCAGTTGGCACTACGCAATTCGTGGCCATCAGCAATGGTAAGTTTTTGAGCCATAAGCATGTTCTTTTTAGCCAGGCATCCCCGAACATATATGGTTGTATAATCTGGGAGTATGGCGGGAGACCGTGAATTTTGCCCGGGACCGGGTTTTCAACAGCAATTCTCGGAATTTCGGCATCCAGCATCTCCATAAACATGGCCCTGGCTGCTTTCGCTTTTTCCATGCGTCCAGGCTGAATCTCACCGTTGACTCTAAGTCTGTTGGCTCCAGCATTGCTGAGATAAGTACACGGTGGATGTGCAATCAGCAAATCCCATTTTCCCACATCATGCGTCTGTCCGTCCATCGTGGTCACTTGCCCCCCCCTTGATAGCCACAAGGGCATCGCCTAAAATGTGCCACTCTGGGTGGCCGCCGGACGGTTCCTGTATGTCACAGCTATACGATTCATGGCCTTTTGCCCGAAACGCTTTGCATACCTCCTGCGATTCCTCGCAAGCAACCAAAACTTTCATTTCAGCCTCCAATTCTGCTTTTTGCCGATGTTAAGCATATAATCCCTTGCACGCTGGTTGATTCTGCTGCCGATTGCTTCATCCCAGCTCAAAATGCGGTCAATGGTCAACTCCGTGGAGATGATCGTGATTGCATCCGGGTCAATGTACCGGGCATTCAGCAGGTCAAAGGCAATGTTTTTGTCGGCATCCGTAACGCTGCCCTTTAAGAAATCGTCGATATACAGCGCACGGACGGTTTTCAGCGGGTGCATGGCTTCGGTGTATGCTTCCGCATCGTTTACCTTTGCCTTGATTGCCGGAATATCTCCCCGCCATTGCACATACCGGACAGGGATTCCGCCGTCCATCAGCTTGGCGCAAATCGCCGTACACAAGTGGGTTTTCCCAGTTCCGGGAGAGCCGCCGATGAAAAACCACTTGCCCTTCCAGTCGGTCAAATACTTCTCCGCCGCTTGTTTTGCGGCCTGTTGCCAATACTCCCGCGTTTGGAATGCCTCGAATGTGCAGTTATCCAGCAGACCAGCAAGCCCGGAACGCTCCATGCGAATTCTGTTTTGCCGGATGATCTCGCATTTGCAAGTGCTACTCACCAGTTCGCCGCTTTCCGTGCGCCGGACGGTGTAGCCCAGCCCGCCGCAGATGTCACAGCCATGTTCCGACATGGTACTCCTCCTTCGTTGGTTGCGCTCCGGCCTCCGTCAGCACATCATCCCATCGGCCTTGATTCAGCCATGTGGCTGGGTTTGGGATGTATTGACCGTTATCCTTGCGCCACTGTTCGCTGTTTTTCTGACTGTTGACGGCATCGATAAGCGTTTTAACCGGCACAGAAACCTTGGAAAATGCTTTCTTTGCGGCCTGCTTTCCGACTTTTCGGGGATATACCGCCCAAAACGATTCAAACGGCGACGCGCTATTGTCTTTGTCTTTGTCTTTGTCTTTGTCTTTGTCTTTGTCTTTGTCTTTGTCTTTGCTTGTTTTGCTTGGCAAATCTGGCATTTGCTTGTTTTGCTTGGCAAATCTGGCATTTGCTTGTTTTGCTTCTGCGCCCTTTCTTCCGGCTTCGCTTCGTGCGTCGGATAAACTATCCATTGCGGAGTTGTCTCGATCTATCTGCGCCCGCATCATCGGGAATAAAAACCGTTCGTTCCCGCCGAGCTGCGGGGCTTCGCCCGTCCTTGCATAAACCAACAAGGAAGTGAAAAGCCGCCCCCTCTCTGCGTCACCGAGCGGCTCTATCGCATCTAAGTAATCGATGAACAGCTTGATGTATGTCATATCCGCCATGCACTTACTCCTTGCGCGGAAGTAGGCAAATACCGATTCCGTGATCCGTAAAAATGCAGGCTAACTGCACTGCATCCTCCTCCGAAAGATCATCAATTCGTAAAACATTGTTAGTAAGAGAATCGGAAAGTGCGTCTCGAATGCTATCGGCATCGTAGATAATCGCGTCAAATGTCATCCCTCGTCACCTCCAATTAGAACGGCAAATCGCCGTCATCCTCGGAAATCTCCGTGAAGGTCTGCGTGGGTTCCTGTACAGCGAAGGTATACGTGGGTTTCTGTACAGCATCCTTGCTGCCGCAGAAATGTACCTTGTCGGCAGTCAGCTCCACCACGGTGCGCTTGTTGCCGGCCTTGTCCTCATAGTCCCGGCTGGAGAGCTTGCCCTCCACGATGATCTCCTTGCCTTTGGTAAAGTGGGTGCAGATCAGCTCTGCCGTTCCCTGCCATGCCACACAGGAGAGGAACAGCTTCGTTTCTCTGTCCTTTACCTTCTCGCTCCACGCCAAGCGGAAGCTGCACACCGTTGTCCCGTTCTGTGTGGCTCTGCGTTCGGGGTCAGAGCAAAGCCGCCCCTGCAAAATCATTCTGTTTACCATCTTTTTCCTCCTTACAAATAGCTTTTTCCGAATTCACGCCGGAAGTCATCTTCCGTCCAGCCCTGCTCCCGCATGGCCTTTAATTGGCCGTATCTTTGCAGCTGCCGCATTTTTAAGGCGTTGTTGTGTACGGCGGTTTTCGCGAAGATATGGCATCTGCTGTGGCACAGATACACCACAAGGCCGTATCTCTCACTTTTCTTGCGGTAAGGGCCCGGGAATATGTGGTGCCGGTCCAGTGGGTCCTGTGCGCCGTTTCTGCCGCAAAGAAAGCACCGTTTCTCATCCAATGCCCTGCGCCTCCTCCCATCGAGATTTCAGCGCATCCAGCTGCTGGGGTGTCATGGTCTCGATCTCGGCCTCCCGGCAGTCCTCGGCGATCGCGTCTATCAGTCGTGACATCTGCAAGGTGTCATAGGTGCTGGATCCGTACCACACCGTAACGCATACGCATCCGTCGAGCTTTGAGGGAAACCGCTCTGCCATCCAGCCGATGCCCTTTGCCGACCAGCTCTTACAGAAGAAATCGGCTGACTTTTCGGGGATGCACACCACATCTCTGACCCCGGGAATTTGTTTTATCTTCTCCCGATAAATATCCTCCGGGTTTAACCCGTAGTGCGCCGCCAGCTTATCCATCAGCACCCACGCATAGGCGTTGGCATCCAGGCTCCGGCCCCTGCGTTTAATCTGCGCCGTGTACTCCTTGCCGGGCTGCAGCTCGTCGCACACGGCCATTGCCGCCCGGGGGGACTGCACCCGAAGGCACAGCCACGCTCCATCGCTGTCCTGCTGCCACCGGGCGGCATCAACGGTTACTTGCTGCATATTACCTCCTCTGACTGCGGCCACTTCCCGCGCTTTAAGCATTTTGACAAATATCGCAGGCGTGGGAGATACTGTGATTCTACCCACTCGCTGTCATACTTGACCTTGTGAGTTGAAAGCCTGTTCATGTCGATCGGAAGGAAAAAATTCTCATATTCCGCCGGTGTCATCCGATATGCGATGATTTGGCAGGCTTTCCGTTTTCTAAAGATTCCGCATCCGCTGGCGTACATCTCCACTTGACACTGCATCCAATATCCCTTGGTGACCTTAAAAACAGGCTTGCTGTGCGTTTTGACCTCGTGTATCATGTCGCGGGTTTCCCCGTCGTAATTCACGCGCAGCCGCAAACGGCGCACTTTTATCTGCCTATCTCTCGTTTGGACATTCGCGGCATCCAGTATCTTGTGTTCGTATGCCGTTCCGGCCTGCATCGCCGCATTGGAAAAATGGTCTTGCCGAATACCAAGCTTTACAGCCCACCATCTGCGGAATGTTTCTGTGCCCCACGATCCCATAATCGTAGCCGTGTCCGACGCTCCAAACCATCCGCTCCTATCGTGGTTCCGTATCACAGTTTGCTGACCGCCTTTTCAAGCTTGTCAATCGTCGCGAAATATCCCATAAGGTTATTTAGCTGCTTGTCGCTAATGCCAACACTGGCCAGCAAATCTCTGTGGTCAAGGCCGTTCTTTTCCTTGATAGTGATGAGCCTTTCCAGCCGCTCTTTTATTGCCCAAATGCTATGGCGGCTCAAATCGTCCTCGCCATCGTCGGTATCTCCCTCTGCCCACAAGTCAAATCCAAGCCCCGTGCGGATGGCCACGCCCTTCACAAATGCTCTCGCCAGGGCATTGTTTATGCGGAGCTGGTTCAGCGTATCGGTGTATACAACAAGCGATCCGTTCAGCAGCGGGGTGTCATAGGTGTATTCCATGCCGTCAATGTGGATCAGCACCCGCACAAACCAGCACTCGGTTTCCCGCCCCTTGCTCGTGACTACTTTTGCCTGCGGCCAAAGATAGGTCTTTGTTTCCGGGCATTCAACGGGCGCATACCAAACGGATTCCGCGCCGTTTTCGTGCAGCAGTTTCACGCACTTTGCCCAGCTCAGATAGGGGACTTTAATTAGTTTCCCACTTTCGTCCTTTGCATCCCGCACATCGCAGTAAGGACGCACATCCAGTTTTACAAGTTCATCAAATGATTTAAGCATTCCTTTTCCTCCGTTATCGCTCATTCCCAAGCCTCCTCGATATACTCCTCATTGTTGTTGACGCACTCCCAGCAGAGCCAAACCCCCTTGTAATGCAATGCACAATCCTCTTGGATAGGCTCCCCACAGCAGTCGCACACGGGGCGCCGGTCGGTCTGCCTATCCTGCTCTGCGGCGTAGCACTCCGCGTCCCATACCGGGTCAGATGTCCACATCGGATGCATCCTCCTCTTCCAGCTCCAGCTTCCACACATCCCGGGTGACCTTGGAAACCTGGGGAATATCCCCCGCATACAGGGCGTTCAGAAAATCGTCCTCACTGGTCCCGCACAGGACAAAGTGCGGCTCTGTGATGACCTTGTACCCGGAATATACGACTGCCTTATTGCTGCCGCTAACCAGGTCGCCCACCTCGGCCACATCGCACTCCGACCGCATAATTACCCGGACGCCGCACCTTTCAGCCACGATGGCGTAGTAATGTCTTTGCATCTTCATTCCTCCCAAATTCTCACTTGCCTGGTCTATCCAGCTTGTCCACCAGCTTCACGAACATCCACGCCACCGTTGCCGCGCCGATGATGACCAGTGTCAATGTGTAAGTATCCATCATGTCCTCCTCTTCGCAAAAATCATTCGTCCGCCTCTACCTCCGAGATCCACGCATCCAGCTTCTTTTTAAAAATCTGAAATACCCGGCTGCGGTCGGTGCGGATGCACACGCCGAAGGGGTACACACCTTGCTCCAGGCCGTCGGCCAGGGTGTCAGAACAAAGGCTCAAGCCTTTATCTCTAAGATACTTCGATGCCTGGTGCAGCGTCATGGTTTCGATCATTTGTCAGCCTCCTTCTTCAACAGCTCGTCCACCGTGCAGCCGTACAGCTCGGCGATCTCCGGCAAGCGGCTGGCTCTCGGTGCCTGCGTGCCGGTCTCCCACATGTAAACCGCCGCATCCGTCACCTTTAGTTTCTCGATTACCTGCTTGACACTCAGACCAGCGGCCAATCGAGCGCTGCGAAAACTCATTCTTTCACCTCCAGTTTGTATTTACTTAGTTTTCGTTGACTGTGGCGGGGGAATTTGTTATACTGCCTTTAGCCCTTGCGGCAAATTTAAGGAGGTGGACTTTTTGACCAACCTTTTGACTTTGCCCGTTCCAGACCGAAGTACCGGCGCAATGCGATAGGGTCAGGCTGCCCCAGAACTGCCAAAGTGAGCGGTGCGTCACAGAAACGGAAGTCCGTTTTTCGTCAGACTGGCATTTCCGAGCCGCAAGAATGACGGCTTGGCCATCGGCTAAGGATTGCCGGTGAACAGTCTGTGCAGCGCACTCTGGTAACAAATCTGGGAAGAAAACGCCCGCAAACGGACTGCGGGTGTTTTTCTTTTCGCCTTTTCCTCCTCTCCGCAATCAACAAAAACTAAGTTTTTCTTGACAACTTAGCAAACTGTGGTATTATGGAAGTGCCAACAACCCTTAATATTTTCCGCAGTCCGCTAAGTGCAGGGGGCTCGGCTTTGTATTGCCTCCCGCCGATTCTTATTATAACTAATTAGAAATTATAAGTCAACCGCTTTCTATTAGTTTTTATTAGTTTTGGCGAACTGCACAATATACACGAGGTGCAAATGGACGCTATAGACAAAATCAACTTTTACTTGAGCAAAAATGGCAAAAATGGAGCCGATTTAAGCCGCGCATTAGGGCTATCAAATAGCATTTATAGCCAATGGAACACGCGGAAAACTAAGCCGTCAAATGCTCGCCTTCCCGCTATTGCCGAATATCTCGGCGTTTCCGTAGAGGACATTATGCCAGACGATGTATCCGCCAACGCAGCTTCGGAGGGCGCAAAAAAAGCCCCCGATCCGGAGATCGAGGGCGTAATGGAAGATGAAGATTTGAAAGAAGCTGTCGAGCTTTTGAAAAAAATGGATAAGGAAACCCTGCGGATTTTTATCAAAGCCGCCCGCGGGGCTTTGGAGAATTAATTATGAGTATTTCGTGGGGTGAAATCGGCGTTTCCGCCTTTTCTGTTTTGGCATCCGCCGGAGTGTCTGTCTACATTTCTAAGCGGACAGCAAAAGCAGAAATCGAAAAGCTGCGGGCAATATGGGCGCACGAGAAAGAGGCCGCTTGCGATTCCGATTTTGATGCGATGGTTGCCGCCGTTTCCTTATATGCAAAGTATCCGGCTCCCGCAAACTTTCAGTCCGCTACCAACGCCGTCGGCATTTATCGCGCAAAAGCCACGGGAGAAACGGCAGAAAAGGTTGACGAACTCAGCCGTTTAATCGTGAGGGAATGCCCAAATCGCGCAGCAGTATCCCGACCAGCTGCAAGCCGTAATTGAGTGCAAGCGTAAAGCGTAGCTTTAAAAGGTCGCCTTGCCCTGCTCTCCCTCTTTCCAAAACATATCAAGTTCACCGGCAAAAAGATTCCTGGCAATTTTGTAAAGCTCACTGATGGCTGTTTCGCGGTCAACGCCGTCCAGCTCAAGGCCGATTTCGCGCTCGTAGCCGTTTTCTTTACTGATAGCCCAAATTTTCATTTTATCGCCTCCATAATTTTATCAAACTGAGTGCGGGTCATTTTACTCGCCAAAGAAATCGCCTCAGAAAGTAACGCAATATGCTCTGCATTCTTTATTATATTACATTTATTTTTCGTTTCACAGCTTAAAATTTCCATCTTTATACTTTTCTGCTTCCAATCCACATTATTTCTCCTTTCGGTTTATCTACCCATAGTCAAAATATGGCATTTGTTGCACAGTTTAGGGCAACAAGGCGAAAAATTTTAGGGGAAGTGTTTTCTGTGATGATCTTATGTGATTTATCCCCACCGCCCCCGCACCGGACGGTGGGGATTTTTGCCGCCTATCGCCGTCACCGGCTCTTGGCCGCATACCCACGGTATCAGTTTGCTGTTTGGCAAGTCAATACAAAAACCGGATAATATCCGATTAGCCGATAAAAACAAGCGGAGATGTTTGCCCGAAATAGGGCAGGAGGGGAAGAAATGGAAAAAACTTTGCAGGATATTTGCAGAGAGGCAAAAGAAGACCAGCATCTTACCACGCAAGACTTAGCCGATTTAACAGATCTGTCATCGTCCACGATCAGCAATTACTTTTCTGCGTCGTCAAAGGATCCAAGCCTATACAAAATGGGGCTTATATGCGCCGCCCTCGGTGTGTCTATAGATGAGTATTTTGGTATCGTAAAGAGACCATCCACGGAGGAGCAGCTTGCAGAGGCCCACAGAGCAATGGCCGATGCAGATGCAAAGCATAGCGCAGACCTACGCATTGCGCACTTGGAGGGCGGCATTGAGCAACTGACCGGATCAGTGGCAAAGCACGAAAAAAAGGAGCGCGTATTGCAAATTTTGGTGTATATCCTGGCGGTTTCGCTGTCGATTTCCGTATCCATAATATTTGGATATTTGGCGTTTGACTCAAGCGTCCCCCACACAGGGCTTATCCGCAACGGGAAGATTACATCACTCGGCTGGATGCTATTTGCGCTGCTTGCGGTAGGCATCGGTGTAATAATTGCTGCGCTGATTAACGCACTGCGATATTACAGATGCCATCAAACCGATAAAATATAGGGCAGGAGGATAAAAATGGGAAAAGCAATGAGGAGGGCCAACGGAACCGGGACAGTGTATAAGCTCGCCGGGCGCCGTCGCAGGCCCTGGGTGGCCGCAAAGCAAAAAATCATTATAGGATATTACCCCACCAAAAAAGATGCTATAGCGGCGCTGGAACGTCTTGCAGGCAAGGATTTAACGGAGCGGTACAACATGACCTTTGCCCAAGTGTTCGACGCTTGGAAAGTGGAGCATTACAAAAAAATAGGGCCAATCGGTATAGAGGGCTATGACGGCGCATTTAAAATTTTTGCGCCGCTGCACGACCGGAAGTTCCGGGAATTAAAAACGGCAGATTTCCAAGGCGTGCTGGATGCCCATATGCATAAATCCCATAGCACTGTGTCCAAGTATAAGCAGCTCATAACGCAGATGTCCACATGGGCCATGCGCGAGGAGATCATCACAACAAATTTTGCAAAATTCGTCCAGCTCCCCGAAAACACAAAAAAAGAAAAAGAAACATTTACCGATGCTGAAATAAGCAAGCTGGAAGCGGACGGCAGCGACACCGCAAAAATTATCCTCATGCTGATTTACACAGGCATGCGCATAGGGGAGTTGTTTTCTCTCCCGACTAAAGACTATCACAAAGATTATGTGATCGGCGGTGAAAAGACGGAAGCCGGGCGAAACAGGATCATCCCCATCCGCCCCGAAGGGCTCCCATACTTTGCCTATTTTGCAAATAAGGCCACCGGCCCGCTGCTCATATCCGGCTATGCTGGTGAAAAAAAACCAGCAAACTTCCGCCGTCGGGATTATTACCCGCTTTTGGAAAAATTAAAAATCCAGCGCAAAACGCCGCACTCCACCCGGCACACCTATGCGAGCTGGGCGAGAAAAGCGGGGATTGCTCCGGAGACGCTACAGAGGATCCTCGGCCACGCCAACTACTCCACTACCGCAAATATATATGTCCATACGTCAGCGGAGGAATTGGTGCAGGCCGTTAAAAAGGCGAAAATTTGTTAGTAGTTTGTTAGTTACCGACGGGAGCCAAGGCAGGCCTGTGCAAAATTACTCGGCGAAAAGTTGCAAAATCGCAACAAATATTGTTATTTTTATTAACTTTTGTGCTTATATATTCAGAACAGGTATATTTGACGTGCATGGGGTCACAGGTTCAAGTCCTGTACCGCGCACCATCGTCAAAAGCCCCGGAATCTCATGGGTTCCGGGGCTTTTCGTCATTTTGCCGAAGTACGCTTTTCTCGGTTTTGGCCAAATGCCTCTAAAAGTTGCAAAAATAGCATTTCCCCCGGGCCTGGCAAAAGCAGTATAGATGCAAAGCGCCCTATACATTATATATTAATGGATTTTGTGGGAAAAAGATGGGTCGGAGGCGTAAAAATTTTTGGTCATACCATTGATTTATGTAAAAATTCCGTGTAGAATAGGCAGATAAGAAGAATGCTGCCCCGTTATGGCAAAACAGAAAGGGTAAGGAACGGCCATGCACATCGAGAAAATACAGCAGAATAACGCGCCGCGGGTGCCGGAGCTGATCATGCAGGCCCTGGTCAAGGCCATTGAGGACGGCCACATCCGGGTGGGCGAGGATATGCCCTCGGAGCGGGACCTGGCGGAGATGCTGGGCGTGGGCCGCGGCTCTCTGCGGGAGTGCCTGGCTATTCTGGAGTTTTTAGGCGCCATCGACAGCCGGGGAAACCGGAAGGTGCTGCTGCGGGACGCGGACTATATTCAGAAGGCCCGCACCTGGATCGAGTGCTCCAATGAGATGGGCGGAACGGAGCCCTTCAACGAGTTCCGCCGGGTCATCGAGGTGGGCATCGTGGGCCTGGCCTGCGAGCGCGCCACGGAGGAGGACATGGCCGCTTTGGACGAGGCCATCCGCAACCTGGACGAGGACCCCGCCAACTATATGCACGATGTGGAGTTTCACGATGCCCTGGCCGTGGCCAGCCACAACGCCATGCTGGCCTCCACCATTCACCTGGTGAATAATCTCATCGCCGATGTGCGGATGCGGTTTTGGGACCTGCCCCGCTACAAGGAGCTGACCCAGCAGACCCACCACGAGATCTACATGGCCGTAAAGAACCGAAATGCGGCAGAGGCCCAGGAGGCGATGATCCGGCACCTGAACGTCGTTTCCCGATACGCCCTGTGCTATCCCGCCCGGGACAGCGGCGAGGAGGAGGCCCCTGTGCCGGAGGAGGCCTGAGAAATTAATTTCCCGACAAGAAAAAGAGGAGGATATACCCTGTGAAGAAAGGGTATATCCCCTCTTTTTTCGCTTTAGTAAATTTATTAAAAATTTTTTATACACAATAGACAATTCCCATCCTCAAAATTCGGTTTTAATTGCGGATTGACGAGGGTCGAAAAAGGTGGTATTTTGGTATCGTGGTTAGATGGTATGACCAAATTACCATCTTTTTGAGAGCGAATTTGAGAAACTTTGAGAGTTAGGAGGAATCGTATGAAAAAGCTGATGGCAGCGGTGCTGGCGGGCTTGATGCTGGCGGGCCTGTTATCGGGCTGCGCAAACACCGCAAACGACGACGAGGTGGAATACCGCTGGAAAATGGCGCTGAACTCCACCGAGGGCGACAATGCCTATGACACAGGCGTTCTCTTTGCCCAGAAGATCAAGGAGCTGACCGACGGCCGGGTGCAGGTAGACCTGTACGGCGGCGCCCAGCTGGGCACCACGGCAGAGGTGCTGGAGGGCATGTACGCAGGTGTGGCCGATGTGATGTGCGAGTCCATCGGTACGCTGGCTACCTTTACCCCCCTGGCCAACATTGAGGCTATGCCTTATATGTTCAGCAGCTACGATCACTTTATGAATGTATGGTACAGCGATCTGGGTCAGGAGATCAAGGACGCCGTAGGCGATGACGCCGGCTTCAAGCTCATGGGCGCGTCCTACCGCGGCCCCCGTGTGGTGTGCGCCACCAAGGAGCTGAAAACCGTTGCCGACTTCAAGGGCTTCAAGCTCCGTGCCCCCAATCTAGAGATGTATCTGAAGACCTGGCAGTGGGCGGGAGCCAACCCCACCCCGATCCCCATGAACGAGGTTTACACCGCTCTGCAGCAGAAAACCGTGGACGGCCAGGAAAACCCCGTGGTGGACTCCGTGAACTACGCCTTTGACGAGGTGTGCAACTACTGGATCAAGACCAACCATGTCTACGGCTGCAATGTGGTGATCATGGACAAGAAGTACTTCGAGAGCCTGCCCGCCGACATTCAGAAGGCCACCCTGGAGGCCGCCGAGTTCGCGGGTCGGGCCATCAGTGAGCAGCAGGCGGACAAGGATGCCGTGGCCTGGCAGGAGCTGGAGGACGAGGGCAAGACCATCATCGAGGTGGATAACGCCGCCTTCGCCGAGCATTTCAAGGACTTCGCCGCCACCAACTATCCCGCGTTTGCCGACTGGGTGGAGCGCATCGCCGCCATGGATCCTGCTAAGGGCTAAGAAAGGAGGAGAATTGTCGTGATCAAAGCGTATTCCAAATTTCTGGATATTCTGGAGAAGATCCAGAGGGTCATTCTGACCGTGTCCGTGCCGGCCATGGTGCTGATCATGTTCTATCAGGTCGTTATGCGGTATGTGTTCCACAATTCCCCGGCCTGGAGCGAGGAGCTGGTGCGCTACCTGTTCATCTTCAATGTGATGATGGCCGCGGCCATTGCCGTGCGGCGCAACAGCCACCTGCAGATCGACATTGTACTCAACGCCCTGAAGCCCCATATGCGCCGGATCTTCACCATCTGCGCCACGACGGTGGGCCTGGTGTTCCTGGTATACCTGTTCATCCTCTCCCTGGAGCTGGTGCGCAGCGGCGCGCCTAACACCTCCGCCGGCCTGGGCCTGCCCATGTCCATTCCCTATACCTGTGTACCCATCGGCACGGCGCTGATGGTGCTGACCTCCATAGAGGTCATTCTCAAGAACATTCAGGAACTGGCTGACGAAAAGAAAGGAGGTACCGCCGTATGAACGCAGGACTGCTTGTATTTATTCTGCTGCTGCTTCTGTCCTTCCTGGGCATTCCCATCTTTATCTCCCTGGGCATCGGCACCCTGATAGCTCTGAATATGGCGGACCTGCCCATGCTGGTGCTGCCCCAGAAGCTCTTTGCCGGCATGAACTCCTCCTCCCTGCTGGCCATTCCCTTCTTCATCCTGGCGGGCAACCTTATGTCCCGCAGTATTACGGGGAAGCTCATCGATGTGGCCAACGCCCTTATCGGGCGCATTAAGGGCAGCCTGGCCCTGGTAACGGTGGTGGCCTCGGGCCTGTTCGGCGCCATCTCCGGCTCCGGTGTGGCTACGGCCTCCGCCATCGGCGGCCTGACTATTCCCGCCATGAAGAAGGAGGGCTATCCCGCTCCCTTTGCCGTGGCCGTGTCGTCCATTTCGTCCATTCTGGGCCCCATCATTCCCCCGTCTATTACCCTGATCGTGTACGCCTCCATCACCAATGTGTCGGTGTCCAAGCTGTTTATCGGCTCCGTGATCCCCGGCCTGCTGCTGGTGGTGTGCCTCATGGGCTACGCCCTGGTATATGCCAAGCGCTATAACCTCCCCGCCCACGAGAAGATGCCTGCCAAGGAGGTGGCCAAGACCTTCAAGAGCAGCATCTGGGCGCTGCTGATGCCCATTATCATTCTGGGCGGTATCTTCGGCGGTATCTTCACCGCCACCGAGGCCGCTGCCGTGGCCGTGGTGTACGCCCTGATCGTGAGCCTGTTCGTCTACAAGGACACCAAGTGGAGCGAGCTGCCCTCCTCCTTTGTGGAGGCCTCCGTTTCCACCGCCACCATCATGGTGATGGTGGGCCTGTCCAAGGCCTCCAGCTATGTGGTGGTCACCTCCGGCCTGCCGGCCCTGCTGCTGGACACCTTCTCCAGCCTCACCGAGAGCCGGGTGCTGATCCTGCTGCTGCTGAACCTGCTGTTCCTCATCATCGGTATGCTCATGGAGGCCAATGCCGCCATCATTATGATGACCCCCATTCTGATGCCTCTGCTGACCCTGTACGGCATCAACCCCCTGATGTTCGGTATCGTTATGAGCTTCAACCTGTGCATCGGTCTGGTCACGCCTCCTGTGGGCCTGTGCCTGCTGCTGAGCAATCAGATCGGTGAGACCAGCCTCAGCAAGTCCCTGAAGGCATTGATGCCCCTGCTGCTCATCAGCATCGTGGTGCTGCTGCTGATCACCTATGTGGACCCGCTGACCACATGGCTGCCGTCCCTGCTGAAGAAGTAAGGACTTAATATTGCCCCCCCTATACACTCCTTTTCTGTTTCCAATGTGCTTCCCGCCCCTCCGGGGGCGGGAGGTACGGAGGGAAAAAATAAGGAGTTTGTTGAGTTTCCATATGTATTTCAATAAGGAGATGTATGTATATGAAGATCGGTTTCCTGGGCCTGGGCGTTATGGGACTGCCTATGGCAAAAAATCTGGTTAAAAAGAGCGGCTGTGAGGTGCTGGGCTTTGATGTGGCCCAGAATCGCCTGGACGAGTTCGCCGCCGCAGGCGGTACGCCGGTGAAGGAGCAGACGGATATTTATAAGCAGTGTGACATCATCATGCAGATCCTGCCCACCCACGCCATTATCCGCAAGTCCGTGGAGGACGCCGTGCGCTACGGCAAGCGGGGCAACATCATCATTGACCTCAGCTCCACCGCCCCCGACATCATCCAGGACCTGTATAAAACCGTCAAGGAAGCGGGTATGTACCTGCTGGATTCCCCCATCAGCGGCGGTAATCCCATGGCCATTGCCGGCACCCTGGCCATTATGACCGGCGGCGACAAGGAAGTGTTTGAGAGCGTAAAGCCCCTGCTGGAGTGCATGGGCCATCCCGTTTACACCGGCGGCAGCGGCAGCGGCAGCGTCACCAAGCTGGTGAATAACATGGTGGCCGGGGCCTACATGGTCGTCATCGCTGAGGCCTATGCCTTCGCCGCCAAGGCGGGCATCGACCTGCAGACCACCTTCGAGGCCACCCGTGGCGGATTTGCCGGCGGCCCCGTGTATGAAAACAAGGTGCCCAAGCTCATCAAGCGCGACTTCGAGCCCGGCGCCCGGGTAGCCGTTCACCGCAAGGACATTCTCAATGCCAAGCACTTTGCCCATCACATGGGCGTGGATACGCCTATGACCGATGTGGTGCTGCGGGTCATGGACTGGATGAACGACAACGGCCATATCGACGAGGACCAGATCGCCATGGTCAAGTATTACGAGGACAAGATGGATGTGACCGTGGGCGAAGAAAAATAAACCTATGGACCGCTATCCCATCCGCGTAACCCTGCTGGCCAACGCCGGCGTTCTGATCCGCTACCGGGACACGGCTCTGCTCCTGGACGGGCTGTTCGGCAGAAAGGACAATCCCTTCAGCCTCCTGCCCCCCGGCTGCCGGGAGGCCATGCTTCAGGGCCGACCGCCCTTTGAGCGGCTGGACTACCTGCTGTTCACCCACTACCATCCCGACCACTTTGACCCGGAGATGGTCCGGGCGCTTTTGGAGCGCCGGAGGGTGAAGGGCCTGTTTTATCCCAAGGACGAGTCCCCGGCGGTGCAGAAGCTCAGCCGGTGGCTGCGGCAGGAGGGCATCCCCTGTGTGCCCCTGTGCCGCGATACGGACCGGGCCGCCATACAGATCGAGCCGGATATTTCGGTGCAGGCGTTTATGGTGCCCCACCTGGGAGAGGAGTACCGCTCCGTCCCCCATGTGTGCTACCTGCTGACCTTTGACGGGCGGCGGGTGCTGTTCACGGCGGACAGTGACTATCTCCACGAGGACTTCTCCCGGCTGGCGGACACACCCCTGTACGCGGTGTTCCTCAATCCCCTGTTTTACCAGGCTTATTATAATACACGCCTGTTTCACGGGCATTTTGACACGGATACGCTGTGCGTCTACCATGTCCCCTTTCCAGAGGACGACGGGATGCATATGCAGGATATGGCGCGGCGTATGCCGCGTGGGGCGGCGGACAGTGGGCTGCGGGTCCTGCCGCTGACGGAACCGATGCAGCAAATCGAGCTTTAATCGAGCTTTAACGGAATAGGGAGTGAATAACCATGAATGACATTCTGGAAATGGCCCAGGGCAATCTCACCCGGGTCATCGCCGTGCGGCTGCGTCCCGGCACGGATGTGCTGCAGGGCCTCACGGAGGCCTGCCGCCGGGCCGGTATCAATAACGGCGTGATCCTCAGCGCTATCGGGAGTCTGGACGGTGTGGCCTACTGCAATCCCGTGGAGCTGCCGGACAAGAAGGCCGGCTACGGCTACGGCGAGGTGCTGCACCTGACGGGGCCCATTGAGCTGACCGCCGGCAGCGGCATCATCTGCCATGATGACCAGGGGGTCACGAACCTCCATGTACACATGAGCCTCAGCGACCGCTACGGCAACGCCCACGGCGGCCACCTGGTAGAGGGCACCAAGGTGCTGCTCACCGTGGATGTGATCATCGCCGAGATCGGTGGACTGGTCATGGGAAGAAAATTTGACGACGAATTGGAAGTGCCCCTGTTCGCGCCCAAGCAGGCGTAAGGGACAGCTAAAGAAAGGTGTGAGAACATTGGCTGAAAAGAAAACTAAGGAAATGTACAGTAAGGAGCAGCTTTTGGAGTTCTACCGCACGATGGTGCGTATCCGTACCTTCGAGGAGAAGGCCGCCGAGTGCTTCACCAAGGGTATGCTGGCAGGCAATATCCATCTGAGCATCGGTCAGGAGGCTGCTGAGGCCGGCGCTTTCGCCGCTATCGGCCCCCAGGACTACTTTACCTCCACCCACCGTGGCCACGGCCACGCCATTGCCCGGGGCGCTGACCCCAAGCTGGCTATGGCCGAGCTGTTCGGCAAAAAGACCGGCTACTGCAAGGGCAAGGGCGGCTCCATGCACATTGCGGACATGGAGAAGATGAACCACCTGGGCGCCAACGGCATCGTAGGCGGCGGCCAGCCCATCTCTGCCGGCAGCGCTCTGGCCTCCAAGATCCTGGGCGACGGCGCGGTGACCGTGGGCTGCTTCGGCGACGGCGCCACCAACGAGGGCAGCTTCCACGAGTCCCTGAATATGGCCGCCGCATGGCAGCTTCCCATGGTGTGGTTCATTGAAAACAACTGCTACGGTGTGTCCACCGAGATCCACCGGGTTACCAATACCCCCCATCTGGCCAGCCGTGCCGAGGCCTACGGCGTGCCCTATGCCATCGTGGACGGTACCAACCCCACGGAGGTTTACGAGGCCATGAAGAAGGCCATGGAGCACGCCCGCAGCGGCAAGGGCCCCTATCTGGTGGAGGCCACTGTGTACCGCTATCAGGGCCATTACTGCGGCGACCCCGCCGTGTACCGCCCCAAGGAGTACATGGAGCACGCCCTGGAGAATGACGGCATCATGAAGCTGGGCAAGCGTTTGCTGGCTTTGGGCGCCACCCAGGAGGAGCTGGACGAGATCACCGCAGCGGCGGATGCCGAGATGACCGAGGCCGTTAAGTTTGCCGACGAGTCCGAGTATCCCGATCCCGCCACGGTGCTGGACGATATGTATGTGAGCGACAATGAAAGGTGTGTGGCACGATGAAAAAGATTACCGTCAGCAAGGCCATCGGTGAGGCCCTGCACGAGGAGATGCTCCGGGACAAAAATGTCTTTATCATGGGCGAGGATATGGCCGTTATGGGCAATGTGTTTGCCATTACCAAGGGCTTTTTGGAGGAGTTCGGCCCCAACCGGGTCATTGATACCCCCATTTCCGAGGAGGGCTTCGTAGGTATGGCCGTGGGCGCGGCTATGCGCGGCCTGCGTCCCGTGGTGGAGCTGATGTATGACGACTTCGCCACCGAGTGCGCCGACCCCCTGTTCAACCAGGCGGCCAAGATCCGCTATATGACCGGCGGCCAGTGCAATGTCCCTATGGTCCTGCGGGCTCCCATGGGCGCCGGACGCCGCAACGCCGGCCAGCACTCCCAGTCTCTGGAGAACTTCTTCTGCCACTTCCCCGGCCTGAAGGTGGTGGCTCCCTGCTCCGCCGCGGATGCCAAGGGCCTGCTGAAAACCGCCATTCGGGACGATGACCCCGTTATCTTCCTGGAGCACAAGCTGCTGTACGCCAAGAAGGAGGAGATCCCCGAGGAGGAGTACACCATTCCTCTGGGCCAGGCCGCTGTGAAGCGGGAGGGCAAGGATATTTCCATCATCACCTGGAGCCGCGAGGTAAACTTCTCCCTGGAGGCGGCTGCCAAGCTGGCCGAGCAGGGCATTGAGGCCGAGGTGCTGGACCTGCGCACCCTGGTGCCCCTGGATTGGGACGCCATTGTAAAGACCATTTCCAAGACCCACAACGCCATCATCGTCTCCGAGGAGGTCAAGCGCGGCAGCTTCGCCGGTGAGCTTTCCGCTCAGATCGGCGAGGAGCTGTTCGACGAGCTGGACGCCCCGGTGGAGCGTGTCTGCGGCCTGAACATCTGCTCCCCCTTCAGCCCCGTGCTGGAGGACAAGAACTTCCCCCATCCGGAGGACATCGTGGCCGCGGTGAAGCGCGTGCTGAACAAGTAAGGAGGGAGAACTATGGCTTTTGAAGTATGTATGCCCCAGTTGGGCCTGACCATGGAGGAGGGCACCGTCTCTCAGTGGATCAAGCATGAGGGCGATGCCGTAAAGACCGGCGATGTGCTGCTGGAGATCACCACCGACAAGCTGACCAATGAGGTCACCAGCGAGCATGACGGCGTTTTGCTGAAGATCGTAGCCCAGGAGGGCGAGGATGTACCCGTGAAGGGCCTGCTGTGCTATGTGGGCCAGAGCGGCGAGGCCGTAGGCGATGCCCCTGCCGCCGCTGCCGCTACACCTGCCGCCCCGGCTGCTCCCGCCGCACCCGTTACCGCTGCCCCTGTGCCCGCTCCCGTGGCCGCAGGCGGCGCCCGCATCCGCATCTCCCCCCTGGCCCGCAAGACGGCGGCCAAGCTGGGCGTGGATGTCAGCGGTATCGTAGGCAGCGGCCCCAGCGGCCGTATCCGCCAGCAGGATGTGCTGGCTGCCGCCAATGCACCCAAGGCCGCGGCCCCTGTGGCTGCCGAGCCCGCCCCCGCCGCCAAACCCGTGAGCAAGACCGGGCTGGAGCTGATGGAGGGCGACACCGTCTCCAAGCTGGCGGGTATGCGCAAGGTGGTGGCCCAGCGTATGCTGCAGTCCCACACGGAGATCCCCCCTGTTACCCAGAACACCAAGGTGGATGTTACGGAGCTGATGAAGTTCCGCAAGATGCTCCTGGCCGAGACGGGCAACAAGTATTCCGTCAACGATCTGATCCTCAAGGCCACGGCCAAGTGCCTGCGTCAGCACCCGGAGGTGCTGGTGAGCCTGGACGGCGACCAGATCATCCAGCGGGCCCATGTAAATCTGGGCATGGCAGTGGCTCTGGACGCGGGACTGATCGTTCCCGTGATCCGCGACGCCGACCGCATGGGCCTGGACGCTCTCTCCGCCGCCGCCAAGGATCTGGCCTCCCGGGCCAAGGGCAACAAGCTGACCCCGGACGAGTACAAGGGCTCCACCTTCTCCGTCTCCAACCTGGGTATGTTCGGCATTGAGACCTTCACCCCCATCGTCAACCAGCCCGATGCCGCCATTCTGGGCGTGTGCGCCGTGGAGGACGAGCTGGTGATGGACGACGAGGGCAACATCTCCAAGCACCAGGTCATGCGCCTGTCCTTTACCTATGACCACCGCCTCATCGACGGCGCCGTGGCCGCCAAGTTCGTGATGGCTCTCCGGGATCTGCTGGAGAAGCCCATGAGCATCATCCTGTAAGCGGGGAGGATTAGAAAAATGGCTTATGAACTGAAAATGCCCCAGCTGGGTCTGACCATGGAGGAGGGCACTCTTTCCAAGTGGCTCAAGCACGAGGGCGATACCGTAAAGGTCGGCGAGGTGGTGGCAGAGATCACCACCGACAAGCTGACCAACGAGCTGACCAGCGAGCAGGACGGCGTTGTGCTGAAGCTGGTGGCCCAGGAGGGCGACGACATTCCCGTTAAGGGTACCCTGGCCTGGATCGGTCAGGCCGGCGAGGCTGTGCCCGGTGCAGTGCCTGCCGCTGTGGCGGCGGCTGTGCCCCAGGCTCCGGCGGCGCCTGCCGCTGCTCCTGCCGGCGGCAAAAAGTCCGTCATCGTCATCGGCGGCGGCCCCGGCGGCTATGTGGCTGCCATCCGTGCCGCGCAGCTGGGTGCGGAGGTCACAGTCGTGGAGAAGCAGTACCTGGGCGGCACCTGCCTGAATGTGGGCTGCATTCCCACCAAGTGCCTGCTGCATTCCGCCGAGCTGGTGGAGCAGATCAAGACCCAGGGCAAGGACATCGGCGTGGAGGTGGAGGGCGTAAAGGTCAACTTCCCCCAGGTCATCGCCCATAAGAACGCCATCAGCAAGCAGCTCACCAGCGGTGTGGCCGGCCTGCTGAAGATGAACAAGGTCAAGAAGGTGGACGGCACCGCCAAGTTCACCGGCGAGAAGCAGCTGGAGGTCACCAAGGCCGACGGCAGCAAGGAGACCATGACCGCCGATGCCATTATCGTGGCCACCGGCTCCGTCAATGCCCAGCCCCCCATTCCCGGCCTGAAGGAAAATCCCAACTGCATCGACTCCACCGGCGCTCTGTCCCTGGAGAAGCTGCCCCAGACCATGGTGGTCATCGGCGGCGGCGTCATCGGTCTGGAGCTGGCCTGTGCCTATGCCGCCTTCGGCACCAAGATCACCGTGGTGGAGGCTATGGACCATATGCTGCCCATGCTGGACGGCGACCTGACCAAGATCGGCGTGGCCCACATGAAGAAGATGGGTATGGACTTCCATCTGGAGTGCCCTGTGCAGTCCGTGGAGAGCAGCCCTGTGGGTGCCAAGGTGGTCTGCAAGGATAAGAGCGGCAAGACCGTCAGCTTTGAGGCGGAGAAGGTGCTGGTGGCCATCGGCCGCAAGGCCAATACCGCCGGGCTGGACCTGGCCGCCGGAAAGATCGACAACGACAAGGGCCGCATCCTGGTCAATGACAAGATGGAGACCAATGTACCCGGTGTGTACGCCATCGGCGACTGCGTGTTCGGCCATGCACAGCTGGCCCACACCGCCTCCGCCATGGGCGAGGTAGCCTCGGAGAATATCTGCGGCCTGGAGGCCCAATACTGCGAAAAGACCAACCCCACCTGCGTGTACATGGAGCCGGAGGCGGCCTCCGTGGGTCTGACCGAGGAGCAGTGCAAGGCCCAGGGTATTGCCTATAAGGTGGGCAAGTTCCCCATGAGCGCCAACGGCAAGGCCCTGATCCTCAACGGCGGCGAGGGCCTGGTGAAGATCATCGCCGGGGCCGAGTACGGCGAGATTTTGGGTATGCATATCATCGGGCCCCGGGCCACCGACCTCATCGCTGAGGGCGCTTTGGCCATTGAGGGCGAGATGACCCTGGATGAGATCGTCGACACCATCCACTCCCACCCCACCGTCACGGAGACCATGCGCGAGGCGGCTCTGAACGCCGAAAAGCGCGCCATTCACACCAAAAACTGAGTTCGCATTACTCTATCCCTCCGTGAGCTCTCCTCTCTCACTCTCGGAGGGATTTTTTCACCGACAGGAGGACACCGTATGCAGCACGCCGTACACTATTTGGAAACGGGCTCCCGGGACCCGTATTATAATCTTGCCTTTGAGGAATATGTGCTGACCCACCGCACCCGGGGCGACTATCTTCTGCTCTGGCAGAACGACAACACCATCGTGGTGGGGCAGAACCAGAATACCGAGGCGGAGATCAACCGCCCCTTCGTGGAGGCCCATCACATCCATGTGGTGCGCCGCAGCACCGGCGGCGGCGCGGTCTACCATGACCTGGGGAATCTGAATTATTCCTTCATCACCGACGCCGGAGACAGGGCTGCCTTAAGCATGGCCCGGTTTACGCAGCCGGTGGTGGAGGCGCTGCAGGGCCTGGGCCTGCAGGCGGAGGCCTCCGGTCGCAACGATATTTTGGTGGAGGGGCGCAAGGTCTCCGGCACGGCCCAGCGGCTGTGGGGAGACCGTATCCTCCACCACGGCACCCTGCTCTTTGACGCCAATGCCGACATGGTGGCCGGGGCCCTGCAGGTGGACCCGGAGAAGTTTCGCTCCAAGAGCACCAAGTCCGTCCGCAGCCGTATCGGCAATATCCGCAGCTTTTTGAAGCAGGATATGGATATGCCCGCCTTCTGGGCCTATCTGAAGGAAACTCTGGCCGGCAGCGGCATGGTGTTTGACGCTCTGACAGCCCAGGAGCTGGCCCAGGTGGATGCGCTGAAGGCGGAGAAATACGACACCTGGGAGTGGAACTATGGCCGCTCTCCCCGGTTCGATATGACCGCCAAGCGCTACTGGGACGGCGGCTGCCTGGAGGTGGGCGTGTCCGTGTCCCGGGGCCTTATTACGGATGTGATCTTCCACGGGGATTTCCTGTCTGTCAGCAGCCTGGAGCCGCTGACAAAGGCTCTGCTGGGTACGCCCTTCCGCCGGGAGGAGGTCTGCCGGGTGCTGGAGCGCTATCCGGTGGCGGACCTCTTTGGCGGCATTACCCGGGAGCAGGTCCTGGACACCCTGTTCAGCGACTGAGGCCGCCTGCAGGCGCAAATACCCTCTCTTCATGCGGAGGAAAAGGAACATTGTTATTTCCCATAATATGGAATATAATATAGATGGAGGAATAGTATCTGCCGGAGAGGAAGCACACAGGCGACGATTTCGTGATCCGCTTTCATTTGCTCTCCCCTTTTCCCCTATAGCGGCGCCCCCGGCGGCTTCGGCCTCCGGGGGCACCGCGCTTTTTATGGGATCGGCACGGAAAATTTCCTTTTTCTACATAGAATCTTCACAGATGCTATGGTATAATAGGTGTAATTAGGTGCATTTCGGTGCAATTTCGGAGAAGGGTGGGTTCCATTTGGAGCTGAATAAGAAGAATTTTAAGTGCATTTTACTGCTGGTGCTCTGCGCCATCCTGCTGTACTGGGGGCTGAATAATCTCTCTGCCCTGAGCGCAGTGGTGGACAGCTTTTTCTCTTTGCTGGCGCCGCTGCTGCTGGGCATCTGCGTCGCCTATGTGGTAAACCTGCTGCTGAAGGTGGTGGAGCGGCTGTGGGACAAGGCCTTGGCCAAGGCGCCGGAGATATGGCGGGGAAAGCTGAAGCGCCCCATCTGCCTGACGCTGACCATGCTGCTGTTTTTGGGCATCATCTTCGCCATTATCTTCATTCTCATCCCTCGTCTGGAGGAGGCCGGGGCCACGCTGGTGGCCAATGTGCCCGTCTATGTGGATCAGCTTCAGAGCTGGTGGAACGGGGTCATAGCCTTTGCAGCGGAGCGAGGCGTCACATTGCCGGAGCTGTCTATGAACGCCGACAACGCCACCAAGGTGCTGAAGGACTTCCTCACCAACAACGGCGACAATGTGGTGAATACCACCCTGGGCATCACCACCTCCATCCTGGGGGCGCTGGTGAATTTCCTGCTGGCGCTGGTATTCTCCGTGTACCTGCTGGCCCAGAAGGAAAAGCTGCTGGCCCAGAGTAAGCGCCTGCTGCTGGCGGCCATTCCCAAAAAGGCCGGAAAGCGCACCATGCATATTTTGAAGATCACCAACAACGCCTTTTCCAGCTTTGTCACGGGGCAGGTGACGGAGGCGTTCATCCTGGGCACCCTGTGCTGCATGGGTATGCTGATACTGCGCCTGCCCTATGCGCTGCCGGTGTCGGTGATCATCTGCTTTACCTCCCTTATCCCCATTTTCGGCGCGTGGATCGGCGCGGCCACCGGGGCGTTCCTTATTGTATTTGTGAGCCCCATCAAGGCCCTGACCTTCCTTATCTTCCTGCTGATCTTGCAGCAGGTGGAGGGAAACCTGATCTATCCCAGAGTGGTGGGCAAGTCCGTGGGCCTGCCGGGGCTGTGGGTCCTGGCGGCGGTGACCATCGGCGGCGGTGCTTTCGGCATTGCGGGGATGCTCCTGGGCGTGCCGATATGCTCGGTGGTTTATGTGCTGGTGCAGGACTTTGTCCGCTCTCAGCCTGCGGAGGATGACGAGAAGCCCGTGCCTCCCGAAACAGAATAACACCATATAATAAAAGGACCGGCCCCGGAAACAGGAGCCGGTCTTTTTTGAAGCAACAAAAGCCTCGCAGAGTTTGCGTCCGCAGACGCGAAAAATTAAAATCATTTTTCACCGCGACATGTGCGTGGGGAAAAATACCTCTCAGGCTGCCAGTGTGGAATTTTTGCGCCTCGCGCAAAAATTATGCGCGCAGCAGACTGCAAACCCTTTGGCAGAAAAAACGAAGTTTTTTCGCCAGTATAAAAGAAGGACCGGCCCCGAAAATGGGGTCGGTCCTTTGGCTTAGGGGCTGATTCAGTCCTTATGCGCCTGGGCGTGGCGGCAGATGGCCGCAAAGGTCTGGGGGCTGATGTCGTGCTCGATCTTGCAGGCGTCGGTTTCCGCCGTATCCCGGTCTACACCCAGGCGGACCAGGAAATCGGTGAGGGTCCGGTGCCGGTCCAGCATCTCCTGGGCAATGGCCAGGCCGCTGGGCTCTAAGGTGATAAGGCCGGTTTTATCCATGGTGATGTAGCCGTTTTCCCGCAGGCGCTTGGTGGCATAGCTGACGCTGGGCTTGGTGACACCCAAATGCTCCGCCACATCGATGGAGCGGATGAAGCCGTGCTTCTTCTGCATCATCAGCATGGTTTCCAAATAGTCCTCCGAGGATTTCTGAATTTCCATATAGGCACACTCCGTCTTTTCATTATGCTTGCGTCCGGCGAAAAAGTTTCGGGCTTTCTGCCAAAGGGTTTGCGGTCCGAAACTTTTCCGATGATCATTATGTTTAGGTTAGCACAGCGCCGGAAAAAATACAAGAGGCATTCAAAATATTTTACTAAAACCTATTGACAAAGTATGCTTTTAGAGGTATTGTAAACATACCTAATAAGTAGGCTTTAGTTTTTCATACCAGGAGGACCAGCGTATGACCATTTATACCGATAACGCCGCCACCACAAGAATGAGCGACACCGCCGTGGCCGCCATGCTCCCCTGCCTGCAGGGCAACTACGGCAACCCCTCCAGCCTGCACACCGTGGGGCAGCGAGCCAACGAGGCGCTCCAGAGCGCCCGGGAGACCGTGGCCCGGTGCCTGGGCTGTGACCCCAAGGAGATCATCTTTACCTCCGGCGGCAGCGAGGCCGACAACCAGGCCATTATCTCCGCTGCCCGGTTTGGCGCCCTGAAGGGCAAGAAGCACATCCTCTCCACCGCCTTTGAGCATCACGCCGTGCTGCACACCCTGAAGAAGCTGGAAAAAGAGGGCTTTGAGGTGGAGCTGCTGCCTGTGGGCACCACCGGCACCATTACCCCGGAGCAGGTGGCTGCGGCCATCCGTCCCGACACCGCCTTGGTGACCATTATGTACGCCAACAACGAGATCGGCTCCATTCTGCCCATCCCGGAGATCGGCGCGGTGTGCAAGGAAAAGGGAGTCCTGTTCCACACGGACGCCGTGCAGGCGGCGGGACACCTGCACATTGATGTCCGGGCGCAGAACATCGACATGCTCTCCCTCTCCGGCCACAAGTTCCACGGGCCCAAGGGCTCCGGCGTGCTGTACGCCCGCAAGGGTATCCCGCTGGTGAACATCATCGAGGGCGGCGCCCAGGAGCGGGGCAAGCGGGCCGGCACGGAAAATCTCCCGGCCATCGTGGGCATGGCGGCGGCCCTGCAGGAGGCCTGCGACCATATTGACGAGAACGCCGCCAAGGTCTCCGCCCTTCGGGACAAGCTCATCGCGGGCCTGTCCAAAATTCCCCATTCCGACCTCAACGGCGATCCGGTACACCGCCTGCCCGGCAATGTAAACTTCTGCTTTGAGGGCATTGAGGGAGAGAGTTTGCTGCTTCTGCTGGATGCCAAGGGCATTTGCGCCAGCTCCGGCAGCGCCTGCACCTCCGGGTCCCTGGACCCCAGCCATGTGCTGCTGGCCATCGGCCGGCCCCACGAGGTGGCCCACGGGTCTCTGCGGCTGAGCCTGTGCGAGTGGAACACGGAGGAGGAAGTGGACATCATTTTGCGGGAGGTCCCCAGGGTTGTGGAGTACCTGCGCAATATGAGCCCCATGTGGAAAGACCTGGTCAGCGGCAAGAAGCCGTTCATGCTGTAATAAGGAGGCAATTATCATGGCACTGTATACCGACACTGTAATGGACCATTTCATGCATCCCCGGAATGTGGGCGAGATCAAAGACCCCAGCGGCGTGGGCGAAGTGGGCAACGCCAAGTGCGGCGACATTATGAAAATGTATCTGGACATTGAAAACAATGTGATCAAGGATGTGAAGTTTGAGACCTTTGGCTGCGGCAGCGCCATTGCCTCCTCCTCCATGGCAACGGAGATGATCAAGGGCAAGACCGTGGAGGAGGCCCTGGCCATTACCAACAAGGATGTGGTGGATGCTCTGGGCGGCCTGCCCGCCCACAAGCTGCACTGCAGCGTGCTGGCCGAGGAGGCCATCAAGTCCGCCGTGAAGGATTACTACGACCGCAGCGGCATCCCCTATGACCACAGCCAATTTCCCGACTGCGAGAGCTGCGAGGGCTGCCGGATGGTGTGAGACCCCTTGTGAGAGGGATAAAATTGTGGTATTATGACCCTGTGAAGAGGGAGGCGTGTAAGGAATGAAAATTTCCACCCGGGGTCGGTACGCCCTGCGAATGATGCTGGACCTGGCGGAAAACCAGGGAAGCGGCGTAGTGGCCCTGAAGGACATTGCCGCCCGGCAGGACATTTCCAAAAAGTACCTGGAGCAGATCATCCCGGTGCTGAATCGGGCGGGCCTGCTGCAGACCTCCCGGGGCTTTCAGGGGGGCTATCGCCTGGCTAAGGACCCGGCGGACTACACGGTGGGGGAAATTCTCCGGGCCGCCGAAGGGGGACTGTCGCCGGTGGCCTGCCTGGAGCACTCCCCCAACGCCTGTCCCCGCTGCCATGAATGCGACACCCTGCCCATTTGGGCGGGTTTGGAGCAGGTGGTGAACGAGTATTTGGACAGCATCAGCCTGCAAAGCGTTTTGGACGGACGAAAGAAGATAAAAGGATAAAAAATTCCCGCGCCGGATTTCCGGCGTGGGAATTTTTTCGGATGGGGTAATCGCAGGGCGGGGCGTTACAAGAGGTGCGGTACGGCGGGAGAATCCCCCAGTCACGGCTTTGCCGTGCCAGCCCCCTTTAGGCAAGGGGGCCATAGACGGGGGATGCGGATTGCCACGGGCGCGTTGCGCCCTCGCAATGACAGGGGGGCAAGGGGGGCGTAGGGGAGGGGCTCTGCCCCTCCCGCGGGCGGGGTAGAACCCCGCCCCTACGAAAGCGATTGTAGGGGCGGACGACCCTGTCCGCCCGGGCCCGGTAACGCAACACTTTGTAGGGCAGGGCCCGTGTGCCCTGCCGTGGGTGCGGGAAATGAATCCCCCAGTCACGGATTTGCCGTGCCAGCCCCCTTTAAGCAAGTGGGCCGAGGGGACGGGGGAGCGGATTGCCACAGCCAGTGTGCGCACTGGCTTCGCAATGACAGAGAGTTTTACAGGGCTGCGGTACGGGTGCGAATAACAAACCGGGCGGGGGTTTATCCCGGCCCGGTGCTTGCCCTTTATCTTTCCGCTTATCCATGTCGCCTTTTCTCTTGGGTTAGCGTTGACTTTGCAATTTCTTCAGCATTTTTGTGAATTCCTCCGGCAAGGGGCAGGTGAGGGTGATTTTCTCCCCGGTGGAGGGGTGGAGAAACTGCAGGCCGGTGGCGTGGAGGCACTGGCCCGTCAGACCCGGCACGGGCTTTTTGGCCCCGTACACCGTGTCCCCCAGGATGGGATGGCCGATATAGGCCAGGTGTACGCGGATCTGGTGGGTGCGGCCTGTTTCCAGCCGGCAGCGCAGGTGGGTGACGCCCTGATAGCGGGCGATGACCTCCCAGTGGGTCACGGCCCGGCGTCCGTCCGGCACCACGGCCATTTTTTTCCGGTCGGTGCGGTGGCGGCCGATGGGGGCATCCACGGTGCCGCTGTCCTCTTTGAAATTGCCTACGGCCAGACACTCGTAGGTCCGGGCCAGGGTATGGTCGGCCAGCTGGGCGGCCAGGCAGGTGTGGGCGGCGTCGTTTTTAGCGGCGATGATGAGGCCGCTGGTGTCCCGGTCGATACGGTGGACGATGCCGGGGCGCAGTTGGCCGCCGATGCCCGAAAGGCTCCCGGCGCAGTGGTGCAGCAGGGCGTTGACCAGGGTGCCGTCCGGGTGCCCTGGCGCCGGGTGGACCACCATGCCCACGGGCTTATTCACCACGATTACATCCGCATCCTCGTAGACCACCTCCAAGGGGATGTCCTGGGGCCGGGCCTCCGGCTCCTCCGCTTGGGGAAGGGTCACGGAGACCGTTTCACCGCCGGTGAGGCGCGCACTTTTCCCGGCGGGCTTACCGTCTACGGTGACAAGGCCGCCCTCAATAAGCCGGGCCGCCGCCGAGCGGGTCAGGTCCGGGAGCCGGGCGGCCAGGAAAGCGTCCAGCCGGGCCCCGGCGGATTCAGTTGTGGCCGTCAGGGTCCTTGTGTCCATGGGTG
The DNA here is from genome assembly GCF_018326305.1 of Vescimonas fastidiosa. Taxonomy (NCBI): domain Bacteria; kingdom Bacillati; phylum Bacillota; class Clostridia; order Eubacteriales; family Oscillospiraceae; genus Vescimonas; species Vescimonas fastidiosa. The sequence continues at coordinate 197,007 of NZ_AP023416.1, read as the reverse complement.
CGCTCCTTCTTGTCATATTTATCGTAGAACCACAGGTAGTACACCGCGCCCAGCACGGCGCCCACCACCACGAAGCAATCCGCCAGGTTGAAAATGGGGTAGTCAAACAGGGGCGAAATGTCCAGCATATCCACCACATAGCCCCGGAGGACCCGGTCGATCATATTGCCCAGGCCGCCGCCCAAAAGGAACAGACCCGCCGTGACGCCCAGGGGATGGCGCACGATCTTCTTAATAAGCAGCCAGGCTACGGCCACCATCAGCGCACCGGTGACCACCAGCAGCACCACCACCTTGCCCGAGAGACTGGACCAGGCCGCGCCGTAGTTGTGCAGCCGGGTCAGCTGAAGAAAGCCCGGGATCAGCTCTGCGCTCTCCCCCAGGGCCAGATGGGTCACCGTCCAGTATTTCAGAGCCTGATCCAGTCCGATGAGGACCGCCAGCAGCCCAATGCTCCACACCATATGCAATACTCCTTTATGTCAGCGTGTCGAAAAAGTCTTTTCGCCCCGCTGCCTAAGATTTCAATGGTGAGGGACACCCCTCTTGGGTTTCCCTCACACGCCCTTCCTTACCGTTATCGTAATGGCACCACTTTATCGGCAGTCCGGTTTCGCTGTTTGCTGCTCTTATCATACACGCATCTCCGGAAATTTGCAACGGCGTTCCTTGCGCTTGCGGGGATATTTTGCTATACTATTTTTAATATGTTATTTTGGAGGGTGGAAAATTATGGAAAAGATCGCGTTGGTCACCGGGGCGTCCCGGGGTATCGGACGGGCTGTGGCGACAGAGCTGGCACACCGGGGCTGGGCCGTGGCCATCGGCTACCGGGTGCGCCGGGACAAGGCGGAGGAGCTGGCGGCGGCGCTGACGGCGGAGGGCTGCCGGGCCATGATCTGCCGGGCGGATGTGTCCCGCCGGGAGGAGGTGGAGGAGATGGTCCGCACGGTGGCGGACACCTTCGGGCCCGTCTCCCTGCTGGTAAATAACGCGGGCATCGCGGGCCAGTGCCTGTTTCAGGACCTGACGGATGAGCGCTGGCACGAGTTTTTCTCCGTGAATGTGGACGGAGCCTTCTACACCAGCCGGGCGGTGCTGCCCGCCATGCTCCACGAGCATGAGGGCTGCATTGTGAATATATCCTCCATCTGGGGTCAGCGGGGCGCCAGCTGCGAGGTGGCCTACTCCGCCACCAAGGCGGCCCTCATCGGCCTGACCCGGTCCCTGGCGGCGGAGCTGGCACCCAGCCACATCCGGGTGAACTGCGTGGCTCCGGGGGTCATCCGCACGGATATGCTGAATGAGCTGCCCCCGGAGCTGCTCCCGGAGCTGGCACAGCAGACGCCTATGGGCCGCCTGGGAAGGCCCGAGGATATTGCCGCGGCGGTGGCGTTTTTGGCCGATCCGGCGGCGGATTTCATCACCGGGCAGGTGCTTACCTGCGATGGAGGTTTTATCCTTTAAAAACTGTCAAAAAATTTTCGGAGATGTTGCCGTAAGGGGGGCAACATCTCCGTTTTTCGCTTTTTATATAGGGAGAGGAAGGTTGTGGAGCATCACCCGGCCAAAGCAGGTGAGGCTGCGGCCGCTGCCGGCGGTGAACACCTGGTCGGCATCGCTGCGGCTGCGGTTCAGGGAAAAGAGATACACGGTGCCCAGGCTGTCCCGGTAGTACTGCTTGCAGAGCATATCGCCGTCTACGCAGAAAATGCCCACATCGCCGGAGCGCAGGGGATCGTGGTTTACATACACCACGGACTCGTCCCGGATGTAGGGCTCCATGCTGTCGCCCTGGATGCGCACCGCCAGCTCCGCCCCCACGGGAACCTCCCCGTCCACGGTCAGCAGTTGGTAGTCCTCGCCGAACACCGGGGCCGCATAGCCAGCCGCCGCCGGGGAACGGTACAGGGGGATGGTCCGCTGCTCCGAGGCAGGCCGATCCTGCTCCGCCTCCGCCTGCAAAACCCCCAGGGCATCCAGCATGGTACACAGGGTCTGCCGGGCGGTGAGGCCCAGCTCCCGGTATTTCCGGAGGAGGGACGCCTCCTCGCTGCTGACGCCCTCTCCCCGGCGTCCGGCGGCGTAAAAGTCCCGGTACAGGTAGTTGGGCTCCACCTGCAGCACATCGAATAGCCGCAGCAGCACGCTCTCCCGGGGGGCACTGACGCCGGTTTCATAGTTGCCCACTGCCGAGCCGGTGATGCCCAGCTTCTGGGCCAGCTCCTCCCGGCTGTAGCCCAGCTCCTTGCGCCGCCTGCGCAGCTGCTCTCCGAATCCCATACGCGTTCCTCCCGTTCTGACATGATTCGACATCTTCAGACACAGTGTACCCTATTTTCTTGTGCTTGTCAACCAATAATTACAAGAAACTTGTAAATTAAGTATTGACACAACAAGAAACTTGTGATACCGTAAGAAGCAAGACAAGAACCTTGTGACTAATAGAGAATACTGTGAGAAAAGTTGTTCCCGGGAGCGGGTGCAAGGGGACGGAGAACGGATTGCCACACCAGTGACATCGGTCACTGGTTCGCAATGACAGGGGGGTTACAAGGGGTGCGTGTGCGGCGGCACACATGGGTGCCGCCCTACGAAGTGCTTACCGATAGGATTTTGTAGGGGGCGATGCCCACATCGCCCCGCGTCCGTTACAAGGGGCGCGGAAGAGCGGGCGGGGTAGAACCCCGCCCCTACGGAGGGGCACAAGGAATGCGGTAGGGCGAGGGGTTTGCGTGGAGGAGAATAGCGAAAAGCGCAAAAATAAAAAGCCGATCGCTTTTGCAATCGGCTTTTTGGTGGGGGATGGTGGATTCGAACCACCGAAGGCATCGCCAGCAGATTTACAGTCTGTCCCCTTTGGCCACTCGGGAAATCCCCCATATTATCTATGAAATTGGAGCTGGTGGACGGATTCGAACCCCCGACCTGCTGATTACAAATCAGCTGCTCTACCAGCTGAGCTACACCAGCACAACAACCAGCGAACATTATGCTACCACAAACCGCGAGCTTTGTCAACAAAAAAGTGCATTTGGCCCGCAAAATTTTTACATATGGAAAAGGAGAACGGAGACTATGACACTACAGCAGCTATCGTACCAGTATCAGGAGCAGGCCCGGGTTCTGCACCAGCGGATCGTGGATCTGCGCCGGGCCCAGGCCCAATGCGAGAGTCGGGAGAACGAGGAGCATCTGCGCCAGCGCATCCGGGACCTGGAGCCGCTGCACCGGGAGTCCCGCCAGCTGGCGGAGCTCACCGCCCGCTATTACGACAGGGGGTATCACAAAAATGCGTACTACACCCTCTGAGGCCTTCGACCCCATCGACATCGCCAGCCTGTGCCTGTGGCGGCAGGAGGAGTCCGGCGACAATCGGGAGCGCATCCGCCGTCTGCTCAGCAACCTTCCTCTGGCGGTGCAGCAGGAGCTGACGCCTAGGCAGCGGGAAATTCTGCGGCTGCGCTTCACCGGCGGCATGAGCGTCACCGCCATCGCCGAAAAGCTGGGGCTGAACAAGTCCACCGTGTCCCGGTCCTTAGCCCGGAGCATAGAGCGGCTTTATAAGTCCCTGCGCTACAGTCTATAACCCTTACGGCGCAGGGGCTCCTCCCCTGCCAGCTCCGCAGCACATCTGCGGGAAAAACCCGGATGGTTTTTCCCGCAGTCGGATTTTTTTCTATTGACATTTGGCCGGGAAATGGGAATAATGAGAAAAAGGACAGATAGAAGGAGGAGCATATCATGTTCAGCAAAGCGCTGCATAACCGCTGGGCGCGCCTGGGGATAGGAATTCTGGGTGTGCTGCTGATGGCTATATCCATAAACCTGTTTGTGGTGCCGCACAATCTATACACCGGCGGTCTGCTGGGCTTCTGCCAGCTGTTTCGCTCCATTTTGACCCAAAGGCTGGGCGTGGACCCGGGCTTCGACATCTCCGGCGTTCTGTACCTGCTGCTGAATATACCGCTGCTCATACTGGCGTGGAAAACCATGGGCCGGGGCTTTGTGGTGCGGACGATGACCTGCACGGTGTGCTGCTCCCTGTTTCTGACTATGATACCGGTGCCGGCCCACCCCATCGTGGAGGACACCCTCACCAGCTGCCTCCTGGGGGGCATGGTCAACGGCTTTGCCGGGGGCATCGTGCTGACCTGCGGGTGCAGCAGCGGCGGATTTGACATCCTGGGCCTGTACATGAGCAAGAAGGGTAAGGGCTTCACCGTGGGCAAGTTCAGCATCTCCTGCAACGCCGTGCTTTACGCCCTCTGCCTGGTGCTCTTTGATGCCGCCACCGCCATCTATTCCACCATTTACACGGTCTTTAACAGCCTGTTTCTGGACCGGACCCACCAGCAGAGCATCACCGTCCAGGTGCTGATCTTCACCAGGGAGAAGCACACGGAGCTGCCCAAGTTTATCATGGAGCGGCTGGAGCGGGGCGTGACCTACTGGCAGGGCTACGGCGCCTACACGGATCAGCCCCTGCAGGTGCTGTGCGTGTGCCTGAGCAAGTACGAGATCCAGACCCTGCAGCAGGAGGTGCGCAAGGTGGACCCCAATGCCTTCTTCATCGTGCAGGAGGGAGTTCGCGTGGGCGGCAACTTCGAGAAGCACCTGAGCTGATGGGCGAAAGCCCTTGCATTTTGGGGGCATTTCCGATACAATACAGACAGAGACACTGACTGCACAGGAGGTGCCGCTGTGGCACTGTACACGAAAAAGCTCATTATGACCGCCTTTGCGGAGATGCTGGAGGAGCTGCCCTTTGACAAGATCACCGTGGCCGCTCTGGTCAAGCGCGCCGGGGTCAGCCCCAATACCTTTTACTACCACTATGAGGATATTTACGCCCTGCTGGACGCCTGGTTTCGGCAGGTGGTGGAGTTCTATGCCCCGGCAGACTCTTTTTTGGAGTGGAAAAGCGCCACTAAGGCTGTGCTGCACCGGTGCAAGGACCATCCGAAGGTTATATATCACATTTTCGACGGCCTGTCCCGGGACCGGATGGAGCGATATATCTTCTCCTTGACGGACGATGTGTTTTACCGCCTGGCTCGGCAGGCGGCCCAGGGACGGGAGCTGCCCGAGGAGCGGGTGCGCAGCGTGGCGTCCTTTTGCCGCTATGCTTACATCGGGTTTGTGATGCAGTTTTTCTGGAACCGTATGGAAAACGACATCGATACCAGCGTGGACCGGCTGGCCGACCTGTTTGACAGCTTCCTGGCCAGCGCTGTGCAGGTAGAGGCGTGAGGGCTTCGGTACAACAATGTGAATCAACGGAAAAAGCCGCCTTTGGGCGGCTTTTTTGGAGAGGGCCGATAAGGGGTAGGATCTGCGCTAACGATAAAAATTTAGCCGCCGCAAGAGAACCTGCGGCGGCCTGGTGCGGGCATGGGGACTCGAACCCCAACGCATCACTGCACGAGAACCTAAATCTCGCATGTCTACCAATTCCATCATGCCCGCGTTTTCTCCGAAATTATAGCACATTCTTTTCCCGTACACAAGATTTATTTCGGGAGGGCCGATAAAGTGGTGAGATTGCAATGGCGGTAAGGAAGGGAGTCTCTTGCCGCGGGCCTCATCTGGTATTATCCGTCAGCGCAAAACTGGTCCTGTTTTTATATCCGGAATCATGGTATACTATTCGTAATTAACCGCTAAACGGAGGAATGACAATGAAGCGAGTGGCAAGCATACAGGACATCTCCTGCCTGGGACGATGCTCCCTGACGGTGGCGCTGCCGGTGCTTTCGGTGCTGGGGGTGGAGTGTGCGGTGATCCCCACGGCGGTGCTGAGCACCCACACCATCTTCCCGGATTTCACCTGCCGGGACCTCACCGACGAGCTGCTGCCCATTGCTCGCCACTGGCAGAGCCAGCAGGTGCATCTGGACGCCCTCTGCAGCGGTTACCTGGCCTCACCCCGGCAGACGGAGGCGGTGTGTCAGGTGTTTGACCTGCTTCGCGCCCGGGACACCCTGGTGGTGGTGGACCCGGCTATGGCCGACCACGGCCGGCTCTACAAGCCCTTTGCGCCGGATTTTCCGCAGTACATGAAAAAGGTTTGCGCCCGGGCGGATGTGCTGCTGCCCAATCTCACCGAGGCCTGCCTCCTGACGGACACACCCTACCGGGAGGAGGCGGACGAGGCGTTTATACGGCAGCTGCTGAAAAAGCTCTCGGCCCTGGCACCCCGGGTGGTGCTTACCGGGGTCAGCTTTGATGAAAAGCGTCTGGGCGCCATGTCCTATAACCGGGAGACGGACCGTTATTTTTCCTATTTCAACGAGAAGGTCCCCGCCAGCTTCCACGGCACCGGCGACATTTTCACCGCTACGGTGCTGGGCGGCATGATGCAGGGGCGCAGCTTGGAGCAGGCGGTGGCCCTGGCGGTGGACTTTACCCTGGAGTGCATCCGCTGCACCCGGGCGGACCCGGAGGCAAGCTGGTACGGCGTGGAGTTTGAAAAGGCCCTTCCCTGGCTGGCAAAGCGGGGGGCTGAGGAAATGAAACAGGGATAGCGGGGCGGCGTGCCACGCGCCCTGTATTTACAGCTGTTATATCCGGGAAAACGCATCCCGGAGGGAAAAAGGAGGTTCCTTTATGATTGAGAAAACCAAGCTGCCCCAGGCCGCCTTTGTGGCGGAGAATGCCACCGTCCGGGGCCATGTTACCGCCGGGCCGGGCAGCAGCATCTATTTTGGCGCGGTGATCCGCTCGGAGTCGGAGGAGACGCTTATCGGCCCCGACACCAATATCCAGGACAACTGCGTCCTCCACACCGATGCGGGCTTCCCCATCCGCATCGGCCGGGGCTGCACCATCGGCCACGGGGCCATTCTACACGGCTGCACCATCGGCGATAATACCCTGGTGGGTATGGGCGCCATCGTGCTCAACGGTGCGAAAATCGGCCGGGACTGCATCATCGGCGCCGGGGCCCTGGTGCCCCAGGGGATGGAAATTCCCGACGGCAGTCTGGCATTCGGCTCCCCGGCCAAGGTCCGCCGGGCTCTGACGGAGGAAGAGGTGCGCTCCAACCGCGCCGCTGCCGAATTTTACTGCCGGGAAGCGGCAGAGTATGCAGAGTAAGCGATACCATCGGTTGACAAGGGCAAACACGCCTGCCAGTGCGCCTTTGCGGCGCTTTTTGCCCTTCTCACCTTGGCGGGCGCCAGCCCGCCTGCGGCTCAAAAGCCAAAAATCGCTCGGAAATCCATCGCTGGCAGGTGCGAAGCAGTTTTGCCGCGCAGAAATACGTCCAGACAAGGAAAGACCCGCAGGGAATACTTGTCGTATTTCCAAGGGGCTTGACGCGGTATGGGCGTATTTCTGCCCGTCAAAACCATGTTTGCCCTTGTCAACCGATGGTAGGCCCGTATAGACATAGGAAAAGCTCCCCGCCCTTATCGTGCGGGGAGCTTGCTTTACTTTCTGCGGCGGCCGCCGCGTTTACCGGCTATGTAGCGGTTGAGCTCAGACTGCTTGCTGTCGGACACGGACATAAACTGCTTGAGCTTGTCCTCAAAGGTCTGCTCCGCCGGCTCCGGGGGCGCGGCGGGGGTAGGCGCGGTCCGGCGGGCAGGGGCTTCCCGACGCCCGGGACGCTGGGGACGGGGCATGGCCTGCTTGATGGAGAGGTTGATCTTCCCCTCCGGCGTGATGGCCAGTATCTTCACGGTGACCTCCTGGCCCTCTGTCAGAAAATCATGCACATCACTGACAAAGGTGGGGGCCACCTCCGAAATATGCACCAAGCCGCTTTTTCCCTCCGGCAGGGCGATGAACGCCCCGAACTTTGTGATGGTGGTCACCTTTCCGGTGACGATATTCCCAACCGCCAAATCCATAAATGTGTGTTTTTTCTCCTTTAGCCCAGTCTCTCCACTCAGTGGTTTACATCATAAAAAATGCGCTCGCCGTCCTCGGCCAGGCCCAACTGATCCTTGGCCAGGCCCTTGATAAACTCCTTGTCATCGGCCTTGCTCAGGTCGGACTCCAGGTCGCTGTTTTCTTTTTTCTGCTCCTGCAGCTGCTGGCTCACGGTCTCCCGCTGGGCCTTTGCCTCGCCCAGCTGCCCGTATACACGGATGAGCTGCACAGCCACCACGGCCAGCAGCACCACCAGCACAACCAGGGTAATGGGTGCGCTGCGCTTTTTCTTCCTTGCCTGCTTCAAGCGTCCTTCGCCTCCTTCGCCGCATTTTTCTTCCTGTACAGTTTTATTTTACCGATTTTTTTCAAAAAGGCAATATTTTTTTGCGCTAAAACCAATACTTTTTTACAAAAATGCAAAAAAAGTATCACCGGGCGGCACAGCCAGCGGCCCGTCTGCGCCGCCGCGCCCCACCAAAACTGCCACACGCCCCGAAAAAACGGGGCCAGGAGCTGCCGGGAGAGGAGGGCGCCCAGGGCTGTGCAGGGCAGCACATAGAGCCGCAGCTCCCCCTGACCGATGGACAGGGTGAAGCGCAGCAGCGCCCAGAAAGCCGCCAGCACATACACCCCGTCGGTCAGGTGGGTCACCCAGCGACGGCGCCGGTTCAGGCGCACGGTGCGCAGCAGCTCATACACCAGCACCGCCGCCGCCCCCAGGGCCAGGGCCGCGGCGATGGTTTGGACCTGGAGGCGGATATAAAGCTCCATCCCTTACCCCAGCAGCCTGGAGAAGAAGGACCCCTTCCGCACCGGCGCGTCCTCATAGTTCAGTCCGTCGATGTGTCCCTCCACCAGCAGCTCGCCGCCGTCCAGGGAGAGCTTTCCGATGTGCAGGTCCTCCCCGGTCACCACCAGTACCCCTGCCGCCGTGCGCATGACCACGCTCAGCTCGTCAAACCGCTCCACATCCTCTACGCCCGTCACCGTCAGCCTTTCCCGCCCCGTCAAGTCAATGCGCTGGCTCAGCTCCGCCGCCTGCTTCAGCTCGTATGCCATAAAAAAGGACCTCCCATACACCGTTTTTACCAGTGTATGTGAGGTCTTGGTTTTTATGTCGGTTTGTCCGCCGAAACCTCCCGGTACATGGCGGCGGCATCGGCCTTTCCTACATTGTCCTGGACGCTGAGCACCTCCACCTGCAGCTCCTTGGGGCCGAAGCGGATGCTGATGCGGTCGCCCACCTTTACATCGTAGCTGGCCCGCTGCACACGGCCGTTTACGCTGACCCGCTCATTGTCGCAGGCCTCGTTGGCCACGGTGCGGCGCTTTATAAGCCGGGACACCTTTAGATATTTATCCAGTCGCATGGCTTTCTCCTTGGGAAAAAATCGGTGCCGATGCAGAGCGCACCGGCACCGGGATAGGACAGATAATTACTCAGCCACGGCGTCCTTCAGAGCCTTGCCGGCCTTGAAGGTGGGGTTCTTGCTGGCAGCGATCTTCATGGCCTCGCCGGTGCGGGGGTTGCGGCCCATGTGGGCGGCCTTCTTCTTCACCTCAAAGGAGCCGAAGCCAACAATCTGCACCTTATCGTCCGCCTTCAGAGCGTCGGTGATGGCGGCAATGGTGGCGACTACGGCGGCCTCGCTGTCCTTCTTGGACAGACCGCTCTTCTCTGCAACAGCAGCAATCAGTTCGGTTTTGTTCATAATACATTTCCTCCCATATTTTTATCCTTAGTGATTATGCGATTTATTCCAAACGAATACTCGTTTCAGAATCTCTTTGCCCGGTTCCACAGCTCCGTCATTTCCTCCGGGGTCAGCGTCTCCAGGGGGCGGCCCTGGGCCCCGTCCTCCACGGCCCGGAACCGATGGATGAATTTTTCGCAGGTGGAGGCTATGGCCGTCTCCGGGTCCACCCCGGCAAAGCGGCCCACCTTCACGGCGGCGAACAGCACATCGCCCAGCTCTTCCTCCACGCCCCGGCCCGTTTCCACGGCCTGGCGCAGCTCCCGGACCTCCTCCTCCAGCTTGCAGAGCGCTCCGGAGATGTCCTTAAAGTCGAAGCCGGCGTCGGCTGCCTTCTTCTGCAGCTTTTCCGCCCGCCACAGGCCCGGCAGGCTCCGGGCTACGGCGTCCATGGCATCGCCTGTGGTCTTTTGCCCCTTTTCCGCCCGCTTGAGCTTATCCCAGCTCACCGAAACGGACTGGGGACTGTCCTCCTGTCCACTCCCGAACACATGGGGGTGGCGGTACAGGAGCTTTTTCACCACGCCGTCCACCACATCCTCCATGGTGAAGCGGCCCCGATCCTTCTCGATGTCGGCGTGAAAGACCACCTGCATCAGCACATCGCCCAGCTCCTCCTGCAGCAGCGCCGCATCGTCCAGGTCGATGGCCTCGGCGGCCTCGTAGCTCTCCTCCAGCAGGCCCCGGCGAATGGAGGCGTGGGTCTGCGCCTTGTCCCAGGGACAGCCCTCCGGGGAGCGAAGCAGCCGGATGATCTCCAGCAGATCCGCATAGTCGTAGCGTGGCTTCCTCGTAAAATTTACCATAGTTTCCCCTCTATTGCAATAGGAATTCATATTTTTCATGACTTAAATAGAAATTTTGCCAATTTTTCGCCCTTGGGAAGCTGCAAAATCTCCTCCCGGCGCAGCACCTCCAGGCACAGCACCAGCAGGACATAGACCGCCCCCGCCGCCAAAATGGACAGGAGCGTGGCGGCCCCGGAGCCCATGTGCCGGGAGAGGAGGCCGTAGCCGCCCCGGGCCGCTGCCACCATGGCCGCTGTGGAGAGCAGGAGCTTTCCCGCTGCGCCGCCCAGGCCCAGGCGATGGGGCACCACCCGGACGATGGCCAGCAGATTCAGACCCGCAATGACGGCGTAGCACAGCAGCGTCCCTATGGGCGCGCCGTGGATGGAGATGGCCGGGTCTGTCACCAGCAGGTAGTTGGCGGCAATCTTCACCCCCCCGCCCACAAGCAGGGTGATGACCGGGATCCGCTCCTTGCCGTAGGCCTGCAGGATGCCCGCCGTGGCGATCATCAGGCACACAAACACCGAGGCGATGCCCAAAATGCACAGGTGATAGGCGGCGGCCTCCGCCGTCTGGGGCACCGCCGGGTACAGCAGGTGTAAAATGGGGCCCGCCAGCACCGACATCCCCACCCCCACCGGCAGAGCCACCACCATGGCCAGCTTCAGGGCCGAGGCGGCGTTTTGGGCGGCGGCCTCCCCCCGCCCGGCGGCAGTGGCGGCGCTGATGGAGGGCACCAGGCTGATGGTCAGCGGGTACATAAAGGACGCAGGCAGGGCAAACAGGGTCATGCCGAAGGTGTATTCTCCGTAGAGCGCGGCGGCATTCGCCTCTGAGAGACCCAGAGAGCTTTGCAGGGTGCCCAGCACCAGGGCCTGGTCCAGGAGGGTAATAAGGCTCATGCCCACGGAGCCCAGGGTAACGGGCACGCCGATTTGCAGCACCCGGCGCAGGATCTCCCGGCGGCTCTGGGGTACATCCGTCCCCCGCTGGCCGCTGCGGCTGCGCAGGAGCCAAACGGTCAGCACGGCAAGGCCTGTGGCCGCACCCACCGTCACGCCGGAGATGGCCCCCGCCGCGCACCGGCCCGGCTCGGCCCCTTGCCGCACCAGCAGCCAGGCCACCGTGAGGCCCACCGTCAGCTTGCAGGCGGACTCGATGATCTGGCTCACCGCCGTGGGGAGCATATTGCCCCGGCCCTGGGTATAGCCCCGGATGGCCGAGAGGATACACACGCAAAACACCGCCGGGGCCAGCACCCGGATGGCCGGAGCCGCCTGGGAGTCCCGCAGGGCTCGGGACAGCGGCTCGGCAAACAGGAGCATCACGGCGCTGCACACCACGCCCAGCAGACAGAAAAGCCCCAGGGTTACCCGGAAGATGCGTTTGCGCTGGTTCACCCGGCCCCGGGCCTCCGCCTGAGACACCAGGCGCGACAGGGCCAGGGGCAGGCCCGCCGTGGACACAATGAGCAGCAGGCTATAAATATTGTAGGCCACATAAAAATGGGCCATGCCGTCCTTATCCAGCAGGTTTCCCAGGGGGATCTTATATACCGCCCCCAAAACCTTGGTTACGGCCACGGCCAGGGTCAGAACGGCGGCGCCCTCCATGAAGTTTTGCTTGCGCTGGGGCAAAGCCATCCCTCCTCCCGGCCCTTTCGGTTTATTTTTTCATGCTGCGGTAAAAGTCGGCGAAGTCCTCCAGATTTTTTTGGATCTTCTCCGGTCGGGTGATGTATTCATTGGGGTATTTGGCGTGGAACACCCGCTCAATGCGGCCCGCCGCCGGGTCTACCATCTTGGTGGAGCCTCCGGCCCCCAGAGAGAGGATGCTGTGCAGCTCCTCCATGATATAGATATTATACAGCCCCTCCGCGCCGCTTATGCACCAGCCGATGTTTTCAAAGCTGCCGGACATATACTTCTGCCGGTAGAGGTAGTAGGGGTGGAAATCAGCCCCGCGCAGGGCGGAAACGGAGTAGTCCAGCATCTGCCCCACCGCCTCTGCCGAGGGGATCTTCTGCCCCTCCAGGAGGATGCGGCTGCCCTTTTTCAGGGCCAGGGTGTGGACGGTGATGTTGTCCGCCCCAAAGGAAAGACACTTATCCAGAGTCCGCCGGAAGCCCTCGGGGGTGTCGGCGGGCAGGCCCGCGATAAGGTCCATATTCACATGCTTGAAGCCCATGGAGGTGGCCAGGCCCATGGTCTGCTCAATGTCCGCCGCCGTGTGCCGCCGTCCGATGGCCTGCAAAACACTGTCCTCCAGGGACTGGGGATTCACGCTGATGCGGTCGCAGCCGTGGTCTAAAAGCACCTGGAGCTTCTCCCGGTCAATGGTGTCGGGCCGTCCGGCCTCGATGCAGTATTCCGCGCAGTGGGAGAGGTCAAAGCTGCGGTTCAGGTGGGTCAGCAGCCGGTCCATTTGTCCGGCGGAGAGGGTGGTGGGGGTGCCGCCGCCCATGTAAAAGCTCTTAATGTGCAGGCCCAGGTCCTCCACCATCTGCGCCGCTCGGGTGATTTCCCCCAGCAGCACCTCCAGGTACGGCTCCATAAGGCCGAAGCTCTTTTCCACCGCCTGGGACACAAAGCTGCAATAGGCGCAGCGGGTGGGGCAGAAGGGAATGCCGATATAGAGGGAGATGTCCTCGGGGTGCAGCTCCGCCTTGGCCTTCAGCCCCGCCTGGGCCGCCTCGATGCACAGCTCCCGGCGGGTCTGGGAGACGCAATAGGTGTCCCGAAGGAGGCGGTCCACCTGCCGGGGCGTCATGCCCTGCTCCAGGTAGCCCGCCGCCAGCTTGGCCGGGCGGATACCCGTAAGGGCGCCCCAGGAGGGGGTCACCCCCGTCACCTGCCGGGCGGCCTTGAAGAAGCTCAGCTTCACCGCCCGCTGGCGCAGGCGCTCGGCGGCATAGGCATCCGCCGAGGGGTCCCAGAGTACCCGGGAGATGCCCCGCTTGGTACACCCGGCATAGCATAGGGTGGTTACGACGGTGATGTATTTTTTTCCCTGGGAGAGGGTGACGGTGGCCTGGTTTTTCTCCCGGGCCGCCGGGTCATATACCGGGCGCTCCTGGGGGAAAAAGGCCAGCAGGCTCTGCTCCACGGCGTAACGGGCATCGTGGCCCTTAAACAGCAGCTTCATTTCCGCAGACCCTGCTTTACATAGGGATTGACCCGGCGCTCAAAGTCCAGGTTGGTGGAGCGGTCGTGGCCGGGATAGACCTGATACTGCCCGGGGAGCTGGGCCAGCTTTTTAAGGGAGCGGAGAATGTCCTCATAGCTGCCTCCGGCGAAGTCCGTGCGGCCGCAGCTGCCGTGAAACAGGGTGTCACCGGAGAAAATGACATCGCCCACCACCAGGCACACAGAGCCCCGGGAGTGGCCCGGAGTCTCCAGGACGGTGATGGTCAGGCCGCCCAGAGTCAGGCGGTCGCCCTCCTTGTAATACCGCTGGTTTTTCTCCGGCAGCCGGGGAAACAGCAGACCGAAGCCGCCCACGGGCTTGTCGGTGACATCTCTTTCGTGGATGTAAACGGGCAGCTCCGGCCACTTCTCCAGCAGGCCCTTAACGGCGGTGTAGTGGTCAAAATGTCCGTGGGTCAGCAGGATCATGGTGGGGGTGCAGCCGGTCTGTTCCACGGCGGAAAGAATGCGCTCCGGCTCGTCGCCGGGATCGATAACGGCGCAGAGCTTTGCCGCCTCGTCCTGCAGAATATAGCAGTTGGTGCCGATGGACCCTACGGCCAGGGAATCAATTTTCATGGTACTCTCTCCTTACAGCTGATCGGTGTCTACGATGAGGGTCACGGGGCCGTCGTTGACGGACTCCACCAGCATCTCCGCGCCGAATTCACCGGTTTCCACAGAGAAGCCCTTGTCCCGGCAGAGGGCGATGAACTTTTCATAGAGGGGTATGGCGATCTCGGGTCGGGCGGCGGCCAGGAACTCCGGCCGGCGGCCCTTCTTGCAGTTGCCATACAGGGTGAACTGGGACACCACCAGCACCTGGCCGCCTACATCCTCCAGGCTGCGATTCATCTTGCCGTTTTCGTCCTCGAAGATACGCAGGCCCATAAGCTTATCCGCCAGTTTCACGGCCTGGGCCTCGGTGTCCTCGTGGGTGACGCCCAGGAGAATCAGGAAGCCCTGGCCGATTTGGCCGATCACAGAACCGTCTACGGTGACGGAGGCACTTTTTACGCGGGTCAATACAGCACGCATGGTAAATTTCTCCTTTTTTATAGAAATTAGGGAATGTCCTCGTTGGGGAGGACGGATTGCCGCGGGCGCTTTGCGCCCTCGCAATGACAGGGGGGCAAGGGGGTGCGGTGGCACACGCGGGTGCCACCCTACAAGAATTTTTGTAGGGCAGGGCCCATGTGCCCTGCCGTGGGTGCGGGAAAAATTCGGGTCGGGCCGTCGAGGACGCCGGCCCCTACGGAAGCCTATCTTGCGGTGCGTAGGGGAGGGGCTCTGCCCCTCCCCTGGGCGACCGCAAGGGTCGCCCCTACGGAGGGGTTACATGGGGTGCGGTGAGGTGAAGAATCCCCCAGTCACGGCTTCGCCGTGCCAGCCCCCTTTAGGCAAGGGGGCCAGTAAGGACGGGGGATGCGGATTGCAACAACCAGTGAATCGGTCACTGGTCTTGCAATGACAGGGTTTTTGCAGGAAATTTTCTCGTTCAAAAAGCCTCGCAGAGTTTGCCGCCCGCAGGCGGCAAGCCTTTTGGCAGAAAAAACGAAGTTTTTCCGCCAGTTACTTTCCGGCGGGTCTTGTGACGCGCAGGACGCCGGAGACCTGCTCCAGACGGCGACGAACGGTGGCCAGCTGGGTGCTGTCGGACACGCCCACCTCGATGGTGATGAGGGCGAAGCCGTCATTGGTGGTGCGGACGGACATATTGGTGACCCAGGTCTTGGTGGAGGAGAGGACGGTGGAAATATCCATAATGAGGTTCAGCCGGTCCTTGGCCACCACCTCCAGGGTAGTGCTGTAATTCTCCCGGGTGCTGTCGTCCCAGGAGACCTTGATCCAGCGGCCCTCCTCCTCGGGCTTGCGCCGGGCGGGGTCGGCATTGGGACAGTCGGTCCGGTGAACGGACACGCCGTAGCCCCGGGTGATGAAGCCCACAATGTCGTCGCCGGGAACGGGGGTGCAGCACTTGGCAAACTTCACCAGGCAGTTGCTCAGTCCCTCCACCACGATGCCCTGCTCGCTCTTGGTACGCCTGGGCACGGCGGGACGGGTCTTTTCCGGCTCATCCTTCAGGGGCACCTCTGCGGCCCGGTCCTCCTGGTGCATTTTGAGAATACGCTGGATGTCCTCCCGCAGACGGCCCACCAGCTTCAGGGAGGTGACGCCGCCGTAGCCGATGGCCGCGTACATATCGTCCAGACTCTTGTAGGCCAGGCGCTTGAGGATGCCCGGGAGGTTCTCCTCCGCCGTCAGCTCCTTGAGGCTCACGCCGGTGCGCTTCACCTCCGCCTCAAAGGAGGCGCGGCCCCGGACGATGTTCTCATCCCGGCACTCCCGCTTGAACCACTGGCGGATCTTGCTGCGGGCCTCGCTGGACCGGGCGATCTTCATCCAGTCGCGGCTGGGGCCGTGGGCGGATTTGGAGGTGACGATCTCCACAATGTCGCCGTTTTGCAGCTTGGAATCAAACTGGGCGATGTGGCCGTTGACCTTGGCGGCCACCATGTGGTTGCCTATGGCGGAGTGGATGCTGTAAGCAAAGTCGATGGGTGTGGCCCCGGCGGGCAGATTGATCACATCCCCCTGGGGGGTGAACACGAACACCTCGTCGGCGAACATATCCACCTTTAGGGAGTGGATGAAGTCCTCGGCGTCGGCGCCCTCCTGGTTTTCAAGGAGGCGGCGCACCCACTCGTAGTTATGCTCGTCCCCCTCGCCCTGGCCGTTCTGCTTATATTTCCAGTGGGCGGCGATACCGTATTCGGCGATCTCGTGCATTTTCTGGGTGCGGATCTGCACCTCAAAGGGGATGCCGTTTTCGCCCACCACGGTGGTGTGGAGAGACTGGTACATATTGGGCTTGGGGGTGCCGATATAGTCCTTGAACCGGCCCAGAACGGGCTTATACAGGTCGTGGATGATGCCCAGCACATGGTAGCACTCGGATACGGTGCCCACAATGACCCGGAAGGCAAAGAGGTCGAATACATCGTCCAGGGACTTATTTTGGGTATACATCTTGCGGTAGATGCTGTAGGGGTGCTTCATGCGGCCGTAGACGGTGCCCTGAATGCCCGCCTCCTGCAGACGCTTTGTGATCTGATCGTGGATGGAGGCCATGAAGCCGTCGTACTCCGAGGCCTTTTCCTCCAGGGCGTCGATGATCTCCTGGTAGCCGATGGGGTCCAGGTATTTCAGGCTCAGATCCTCCAGCTCCCATTTCATTTTCTGCATTCCCAGGCGATGGGCGATGGGGGCGTAGATCTCCATGGTCTCCAGGGATTTCTGCTTTTGCTTCTCCGGGGTCTGGTATTCCATGGTGCGCATATTGTGCAGCCTATCGGCCATTTTAATGAGGATGACCCGGATGTCCTTGCTCATGGCCAGGAGCATCTTGCGTAGGTTCTCCATCTGCTCCTCAGCCTTGGAGGCGGCTTGGACGCGGGTGAGCTTGCTGACGCCCTCCACAATGTCGGCAATGGTGGGAGAGAAGGTGCGGGCAATGTCCTCGTGGGTGGCGTCGGTGTCCTCGATGGTGTCGTGGAGCAGGGCGGCGGCAATGGACTCGGAATCCAGGTGCAGCTCCTCCGCCACGATCTGCGCCACAGCCAGGGGATGGGTGACAAAGGGTGAGCCGTCCTTGCGGTTTTGGCCGCGATGATGCTCCTCGGCATAGAGAAACGCCGAGCGGATCAAGTCAAAATTGGCGCCGGGATTGTAGCTGCGGACGGTATCCTCCAGACGCTGGTATTTTTCCTGCACATTCATGCC
Source organism: Vescimonas fastidiosa (assembly GCF_018326305.1). Classification (NCBI taxonomy): domain Bacteria; kingdom Bacillati; phylum Bacillota; class Clostridia; order Eubacteriales; family Oscillospiraceae; genus Vescimonas; species Vescimonas fastidiosa. The sequence goes on along the minus strand of NZ_AP023416.1, from coordinate 179,613 downwards.
GCCTTACCTCACTTTCCTTTGATATTATCCACAAGCGCCTGCCAGTAAACAGAGCGCTCCAGGTCCACTTTTTCCTGCCCGGGGGACAGGCACAGGGTCATATGCTCGCTGTCTGTCTTGCGCTGCAAAAGACCCCGCTCGCAAAACAGCTCCATGCAGAAGCAGCCCCGCAGAAACGAGTCTGTGCCGGGGATGGCGGCGGAGAGCCTGCGCAGAAACGGCAGGGTGAACAGCTGTACCGGGCCGCCGCCTGCCGCCTGCTGCAAATACCGCCAGGCGGCCACACACTGCTGCCGGGAGGGCAGCATACGAAGGGCGTCCTTATACGCCGGAGCCTGGCCCTGCTTGAGTCTGCGCACAAGCAGCAGCGACTCCTCCTCCCGGGCCGAGCATTGCAGGGAGGGGCGCAGGTCTACCACCTGGAGCTGCACCGTGCGGCTGCCGCGAAACTCATTTATCTGCAAATAAAAGGCCACATCCACCCGCTCTCCGGGCCGAACCGGACACTGCTGGGGAGTAACGGAAAAGAATATGCCCTCCAGCTGTGACGCCCCCTTGGAAAAGAGCAGCTTCAGGTGACGGTTCTGCCCTACGCCCTGCACCCGCTCCAGGGTCACGCCCGGCAGGCAGAAGAGGGGACGACCGTTGCCGTTTCCGTAGGGTTCCAGGCGGCGGAGCTGCTCCACCTCCCACAGCGTCACCAGCTCCGGGCGGCGCAGCATCACATCCACATCCAGGGCGGAGGTGGCGGGGCGGCCATCCATAAAGCGCAGAACGCATTGGTTCATCCGGGCCCGGAAGGCGGGGATATTTTCTTCTTCAATGGTAAAGCCTGCGGCCAGCTCGTGGCCGCCGAAGCCCAGGAGCAGGTCGCTGCACTCTTCCAGGGCGGCAAAGAGGTTAAAGCCCCCCCAGCTGCGGCAGGAGCCTTTGCCGGTGTGGCCGGAAATGTGGATCATAAAGCTGGGGCAGGCGTATTTCTCGCTGAGACGGGAGGCCACGATGCCCACCACCCCCTGGTGCCACCGGCGGTCCGCCAGGACCAAGGCGTGGCGCTCCTGGGCGGGCATGGCTTCGATCATGTCGATGGCCTGGGCATAAATCTCCTGCTCCACGGCCTGGCGCTGGCGATTCAGGTCGCACAGCTCTCGGGCCAGAGCCTGGGCCCGGATGGGGTCCTTGCACAGCATCAGGTCCGCCGCCCGGTCCGCCTCGCCCATGCGCCCGGCGGCGTTGATACGGGGGGCCAGGACAAAGCCGATCTGCACGGAGGTGATCTCCTTTTGCAGCAGGCCCGTCTCCTGTAGGAGGGCCCGGAGGCCGATGAAGTCGCTATCTGCAATATGGGAAAGACCTCGGGCCACAATGGTGCGGTTTTCCCCGGTCATGAGCATCACATCCGCCACGGTGCCCACGGCGGCCAGGGGGCAGTATCGGGTGAGCAGGGCCTCCCGGTTTTCTTCGCCGCCCAGGGCCAGCACCAGCTTCAGGGCCACGCCGCAGCCGGCCAGGTGCTTGAAGGGATAGGGGCAGTCGGGCCGGTGGGGGTCTACCACCGCCGCGGCCCGGGGCAGCTCCTCCTTGCACTCGTGGTGGTCCGTCACCACCACATCCATGCCCAGGGAGGCGGCATAGTCCACCTCCTCCACCCCGGTGATGCCGCAGTCCACGCTGACCACCAGCTCCACGCCCCGACTGCGGAGGGTGCCTAAGGCGTCTGCGGAGAGACCGTAGCCGTCCTCGATGCGCCGAGGGATATAGTGGCTGACCTCGGCGCCGCAGCGGCGCAGATAGTCCACCAGTATGGCAGTGGCGGTGATGCCGTCCACATCATAGTCGCCGAAAACGGCGATATGCTGGCCCTTCTCCATAGCCTGCCGGATGCGCCGGACGGCCCGATCCATGTCCTTCATCAGGAAGGGGGAGAGGGTGAGGGTGTCGTCGATCTGCAGGAAAGCCCGGGCGGCGGCATCATCGGTAATGCCGTGGGCGGCCAGCACCGCCGACAGCAGAGCCGGGTAGCCGGCCTGCTCCAGCTCCGCGACCGCAGGGGCAGCGGCGGGAAGATTCCACTTTTCAAATTTCATGCCCGGCTCACCTCCTTGTAAGCTGCCGAAAAATCCTGCGGATTTTTCCGACAAAAGGCTCGCAGTCTGCTGCGCGCATAATGCTGACATTATAATAGAAGAATATTATAGCAAATTGCGGCGAAAAGGTAAAGAAAAATCTTCGGTTTCACAGGGTATGGAGTGGTTTTGGGTGCAAAAAAAGCACAGCGTGTCGAAAAAGTCTTTTCGCCCCGCTGCCTAAGTTTTTGAAACTTCGAAAAAGTTTCAAAAACTATTGATTTCAATGGTGAAAGACACCCTTCTTGGGTTTCCCTCACACGCCCTTCCTTACCGTTATCGCAAATCTTACCACTTTATCGACAGCCTCAGCAAACCGATGGGGGAAAATCGGTCTGCGGTTGGAGTGTTAGAGGGGGATGTTGTCGGTTTTGGTTTGGCCGATGACCACGGTGCCGGTGATGGTCAGACCGATGAGGCTTGCACCGTCCTCCGTCCGGGTAACCACCTGAATGACCCCGCCGGGCTGGCCCAGGGACACGCACTGATCCGCCCCCCGCACGGATGTGAGCCAGGCGCCGATGGCCGCCGAGCCGCTGCCGCAGCCCCGCTCCCACACGCAGGAGTCCGTGGGCTTCACATACACCAGGGGAGCAAAGGAGGTCTGGTCCTCCGCCAGCAGCAAAAGCCCCATGGCCTCCCCCGGAAGCAGGTGGCTCCAGGAGCGCAGGGTCTCCTCCGCCCGGTCCCGGCCGATCATATCCGCCGGGACGATCACATGGCTGATGCCCGGGAGAAACACCGTGGGCAGGCTCTGCATTACCCCGCATACCGGGAGAGACAGGGTCTCAATGCGCTCCGGCAGGGGCATGGCCACGGTGCCGATGAAGCAGCCGTCCAGGCGTGTCACCCGGCAGGCAACCGGCGCCGAGGCCCCGGAGACGGGCAGGGTCAGGGCGCGGCTCTCCCCTATGGGCAGGTCCCGATGCAGCCAGGCGGCCATGGACATGGTGGCGTTGCCACAGAATTCGCCGCCCATCATCTGCAGCCGCGGATCTCCGGCGGCCAGGCCCTCGGCAAAGCCCACCTGCTCGGCGTCCTTTTCCCGCCGCAGAAGCTCTGCCGCCACCCGGGGCTGTACATCCCTGGGCACGGGAGTGGTGACCAGGAGCGTGATATTTTTCGTGGGGTCGATGACCGTATAGCGCAGTTCCATGTTTTCGTCCTCCCGGGAAGTTTTTCTTTATTATACCCGTGCGGAAAGCAAATTGCAATTGTTGTTGCCCTTTGGGAATGAAAATGGTATAATCACGGTAAATCCATTTGTATCAACCCACAAGAAAGGATCGTCCACTATGAAACTGCATTTTTTCGGCGCTGACCAATGCGTTACCGGCAGCTGCCATTGCTTGGAGGTAAACGGCAAGAAGATCCTCATCGACTGCGGCCTGCAGCAGGGCCGGGACGAGGTGGATAACAGCAGCCTGCCCTTCCATGCAGGCAATATTGACTATGTCCTGGTGACCCACGCCCACATCGACCACTCCGGCCGCATTCCCCTGCTGGTAAAGCAGGGATTCCGGGGCCGCATTCTCACCACCCGCCTCACCGCCCAGCTTATGGACATCATGCTCCAGGACTCGGCCCATATCCAGGAGTCCGATGCGGAGTATAAAAACCGCAAGAACCTCCGGGCCGGCCGACCGGTGGTGGAGCCGCTTTACACCGTGGAGGATGCCCTGCGGGTGAAGGAATTCATCACCACCTGCGAATACGGCGAGACGGTGGATCTGTGCGAGGGGGTGCAGGTGGAGTGCATCGACGCGGGCCACCTGCTGGGCTCGGCCAGCATGAAGCTGACCGTTACGGAAAACGGCGAAACCCGCACCATCGTTTTCTCCGGCGACATCGGCAATGTGGACCAGCCTATTATCCGGGACCCCCAGTTTTTCCACCGGGCCGACTTTGTGGTCATGGAAAGCACCTACGGAAACCGCAATCACACGGAGGTGTGGAGCTATACCGACGAGCTGGCCCAGATCATCGACGAGACCCTGGGCAAGGGAGGCAATGTGGTCATCCCCTCCTTCGCTGTGGGCCGCACCCAGGAGCTGCTGTATTTCATCCGGCAAATCAAGGACGAGAACCTGGTGAAGTCCGTGCCCAATTTCAATGTGTATGTGGATAGCCCCCTGTCTAAGGCCGCCACCACTATTTTCTGCGGCGACCTGCGGGGTTATCTGGACGAGGAGGCTCTGGCCCTGGTGAAGGACGGCACCCATATGTTCAGCTTCCCGGGCCTGCACCTGACGGAGACGGTGGATGAGTCTAAGAACCTGAATCTGGACCCCTCCCCCAAGGTTATCATCTCCGCCTCGGGTATGTGCGATGCGGGCCGCATCCGCCACCACCTGAAGCACAATCTGTGGCGGCCGGAGAGCGCCGTGGTGTTTGTGGGCTTCCAGTCCCCGGGGACTTTGGGCCGCCACCTGCTGGACGGAGCCGAGTCGGTGAAAATGTTCGGCGAGGAGATCGCCGTGCGGGCTAAGATCGTGAACTTCCAGGGCCTCAGCTCCCACGCCGACCGGGATCATCTGCTGAACTGGATCGACCAGTTTACCCCCGCCAAGCCCACCCATGTGTTTGTGGTCCACGGCGACCGGGAGGTGGCCCCCGCCTTTGCCCAGGATATTGCCGCCCGGGGCTTTTCTGCCCACGCGCCTCAGTATACCGAGGTCTATGATCTGCTGGAAAACCGCACCGTGGAGCAGGGCTACCTGCCCGAGCCCAAGAAGAAGGCCTTCGAGGGCGCGCCCCGTGCCTCCTCCGGCTACAAGCGCCTGGTGGAGCTGGGCGATGCACTGGCGGCCCTTATCCGCCGCAGCCGGGGCCGGGACAACAAGACCTTGGCCGATTTTGCCGAGAGCCTGCGGAAGATTTTGGAAAAATTCAACTTCTGATAGAAACAGCGAGCCACGGTCTCTCCGTGGCTTTGCTGCCGAAAGGAACGCTTTTATGACATCCCCGGTGAAAAATCAAGTTTACACCGCTGAAATTCTGGGCTACTCCAGCGAGGGCCTGGGCATTGCCCGTATCCATGGGCAGGTGGTGTTCGTCCATGATGCCATTCGCGGCGAGGTTTGCGATATTCTCATTATGAAGGTGGGTAAGAGCGCTGCCTTCGGCAAGGCGGTGGCTTGGCACACCGTCTCTCCCCACCGCCGGGAGCCGGACTGCCCCTACTACCGCCGCTGCGGCGGCTGCGCCTACCGCCACATGGACTACGCTGAGGAGCTGTGGGCCAAGGGTCAGCGGGTGCAGGACGCCCTGACCCGCCTGGGCGGAAGCCATGTGCAGGTGGAGGAAATTCTGGGCGCATCGCAGCCCCTGCACTACCGCAATAAGAGTCAGTACCCCGTCTCCCCGGACGGAAAAGTGGGCTTTTACCGGGCCCGGACCCACTGCGTAACGGACCTGACCGCCTGCCTCATCCAAAAGCCCCAGGCGGATGCCGCCGCCGGGGCCCTGCGGACCTATCTGGCGGAGTATCGAGTGCCGGGTTACGATGAGAAAACCGGCACGGGCTTGGTGCGCCATCTGTATGTGCGCACCAATGCCAGCGGGCAGTCCCTCCTCTGCGTGGTGGTGAACGGGGAAGCCCTCCCCCATGAGGACGCCCTGATTTCTGCCCTGCGCCGGGCGGTGCCGGATGCAGTGGGGGTGGTGCTGGGGGTCAACACCCGGCGGGATAATGTGATCTTAGGGGACCGATACCGGACGCTTTGGGGCCGGGACACCCTCACGGACACCCTCTGCGGGCATACCTTCCGGCTGTCTATTCCCTCCTTTTACCAGGTGAATCGGGACCAGGCGCAGGTGCTGTACCGCCGGGCGGTGGACTACGCCGGCCTTACGGGCACGGAGCTGGTGCTGGATCTTTACTGCGGCGCCGGGACCATCACCCTGACCATGGCGGACAGGGCGAAAAAGGTCATCGGCGCGGAGATCGTCTCTGCGGCGGTGGAAAACGCCCGGGAGAATGCGGCGGCCAACGGCATGGAGAATGCGGAGTTTTTCTGCGGCGATGCCGGAGACATCGCCTCCAAGCTGGCGGCGGAGAAGCTGCACCCGGATGTGATCTGCGTGGACCCGCCCCGAAAGGGCCTGGCCCCGGAGGTCATCGACGCCATGGCCCAGATGGGGCCGCAGCGCATCGTCTATGTCTCCTGCGACCCGGCCACCCTGGGCCGGGATGTAAAGCTGCTGGAGCAAAAGGGCTATCGGCTCACCCGGGCCACCGCCGTAGACCTGTTCCCGGGTACGGCCCATGTGGAGACGGTGGCCCTCTTGTCGCGGGAAACAAATCCACCAACAGCTGGGACAACTAAAGGAGCCTGCGGCACTTCGGAATGACCGCGAAGTAAGTATACAGCTTAAAGCCCGGCATCACGCTATATGGCGCGGTGCCGGGCTTCTTTGTCTGCCAAAACCACCCGTTAGACGCGCGGCTCGGTAAGAATTAAATAGTTGAGCAGAAAAACTTCCGGGGCAGCCTGTCCGGCAGGAAAATGTTCATACGGCGGCCCCCTTCTCCCGTCTCCAGGCCGGGACGCCTACATATACGCCCCCGGGCTCCGTGGACTTCACCACCACGGCTCCGGCGCCGATGACGCAGCCCATGCCCACGGCGACATTGTTCTTTACCACCGCGCCAATGCCGATCTGCGCCAGGGCCCCCACCCGTACCGAGCCGCCCAGGGCCGCCCGGGGTGCCACCTGCGCAAAGTCCTCCAGCACATTGTCGTGCTCCACCACGGCCCCGGTGTTGACGATGCAGTGCCGGCCCACCCGGGCGCAGACATTCACCGCCGCCCCGGCCAGGACCACCGTACCCGCCCCCAGCTCCGCAAAGGGACTGATTTGGGCGGAGGGGTGAACGATCCGGGCCCAGGGCAGATCGTGCCCCATGGCCACCCGGCGGCGCAGGCGGTTATCGCCCAGGGCGATGACAAAGTCCGTTTTCCCGTCCCGCAGCGCCTCCGCCCGGTCCAGCGGCCCCGCAATGGGGAAGCCGATGCACCGGCCTGCGGCGCGGTCATCCAGGAACACGATGGTGCGGTAGCCCATTTTCAGCGCGGCATCGGCCACGGCTCTGCCATGGCCGCCGGCGCCGAGGATCACAAGGAGCTTGTTCATGCTCCGCTCTCGCCTCTTTCCCTCCCTTGAATTCCTCCGCCGTGGCGCAGCCCGGGGCGGTGATGCCCTCCCGGCGCAGGACCATACGGACGGTTTTGAAAAGGATTCTCCAGTCTCCCCAAAAAGTAATGCCCTCCACATAGCGCACATCATAGGAAAATTTTTCCTCCCAACCGATGGCGTTGCGTCCGCTGACCTGAGCCAAGCCCGTAAGCCCCGGACGCACCCACAGCCGCCGGGCCTGCCGGGGGCTGTACAGCGGCACATATTTCACATACAGCGGTCGGGGCCCGCACAGGGCGCAGCTGCCGCTTACCACATTCCACAGCGACGGCAGCTCGTCTAAGGAGGTGCTGCGCAGAAACCGGCCGAACCCGTCCAGCCGCTGCTCGTCCGGCAGCAGGGCTCCGGCGGCGTCCCGCCGGTCGGACATGGTGCGGAACTTATACAGGGTGAAGCTCCGGCCGTCCTTTCCCGCCCGCTCCTGGCGAAACAGCACCGGCGCACCCAGGTGCAGCCGCACCGCCAGGGCCACCAGACCCAGCACCGGGCTCAGTACCGCCAGGGCCACCAGAGCCAGCACCGTGTCCTGGGGCAGCTTGATATACTTCTCGTAAAAAACCTCTCCTATGTGTATTCATAACGGCCTCGAAGATCTGACAGATTTTTCCCGGCATACCCGTCGGGCCACAAGAGAAAAAGCCGGAGGACACGCTCTCGTCCCCGGCTCTTTCCATCGTTACGGCTGCTGCCGCTGGCTCTACCTCCCCTTATAGGCAGCACAGGCAGCGCTGCCCCTGAGCTCGGCAGCCAGCCCACTCATAACGACCCACGCACACGAGAGCGCAGCGCCCAGCAGTCCCGCCAGGGCTGCATACTTGGCGCTGCTCGGAGCATAGCGCTCCTCCGGCACGGTGGCTCGATCCACCACATGCAGGGAGCAGCCCTCCGCAATGCCCGAGACATACCCCGGGAAAACCTCCGCCACCGCGTTGGCTATGGCCGCGGCCCGGGTCGGGTCTCTATCGGTCACATAGACTCGAAACACCTCCGAGCCCTCCGCGGAGGCGGCGGTGACCCTTCGGTGCCACGACTTATAGCCGCCGTCCGGGTCTGAAAGCCGGGCCACCTCCTCGTACAGGGTCCGGGAGTCCAGCAGGGCCGCACAGGTATCCACCAAACTTTTGGACGCGGCGAGGTCGGAGGCGGTGAGGGTTGCCGGCTCGGCGACGCCCGGGCCGCCACTGTTGCTGGCGTAAAGAAGAAGCTCGGCACGGTAGGTGGGGGGAATGAGAAAACGCGCCGTTAAAAATCCGCCCAACGCCAATAGGACCGTCAGACAGATCACCACCGCCGCCTTGGGGCGGAGGTACTCTATGCACTTCCAAAAATCCAGTTTTATGGACTTTTTCTCATCCATAATGCAGATTCGTCCCCTTAAATCACAGGCAATGCCTTCGGCCCCAGCGGGCTGCGCCGGACAAGTGCCTGTCTCATTTTGCCGAATAAACGAAAGATTTTACGGTCTAATTATAACATATAAGAATAAGTTTACCAGCATTTCCTATATACCTGTTTGTAGATTTTTGTTGCGCTTTTTCGGCAATATACCGAAAAATAAGGGGGATTTATGTGGAATCAATCGTAATTTTTGCAATTCTCCTATTATCGAAATATACGGAAATTTAACACCGGCTAAAAAATCTGCCCCTGTTGCACAGGGGCGGACAGTGTAAGGGAAAAGGTGAATTTGTATAACCTCCTCTTTATTTTTGCAACCATTGTAGCAGGAGAATTAGCAGAAAGCGAATGTGCGGATAGTAAAAAAGCGCCGTCTCGGGATCACTTCCAAGACGGCGTTTTTCTGTTGCGGATCAGAGCGAACATTTCACGGCGAAACCACCGCTGAAGAAATAGGTGTTCGTCCGAACCTTGTTTGTGGTAGGACTATAAAATAGATTTTTTCGCCTTTTTGGGGGTAGTATTTGTTCCCTTATGAAAAATCTTGAGCTTTCAAGGTTAGGGGCAGCGGTGAGCCGCTGTCATTTGGTCAGCGGCTGCACCGATTTGAGACCGCCTTTGAATATTGCGGTAATCTGTTCTTTTGAGTCCACCACTACACATTCGAGCAGTTGGCGGACGATTCGGTCATCGTATTCCATCGGGCGGTTCTTTATGCCGTCGAGTATTGTGTGATTGCTCACAGGTTTTGCTGCCCGTGCGCACTCCTGTATATCGCAAGGAAAGGAATGTATGCAAGGGAAACCTTAGTCGGGTTTCCCTTGCATGTTAAATCGCCCGCCCGCAGGCGACCACTTTTGCGGAGCAAAAGTGCTGCTCCAAAAAGAAAGACACCCCTGCGGGTGTCTTTCTTTTTGGAGCGGGCGACGAGGCTCGCTGGCGGCCCTGCCGGGCCGCCACACGCACACGGGCACCAAAACATGCCACCGGCATGTTTTTCTCGCTGCGCTCGTGCCCTTTCGAGTCTCTGCCCGACATGACCAAAAAGAAACACCATCCTGACGGATGGTGTTTCTTTTTGGAGCGGGCGACGAGGCTCGAACTCGCTACCTCGACCTTGGCAAGGTCGCGCTCTACCAGATGAGCTACGCCCGCACAACAATGGTTATTATAAGGCATAGAAGGGCTGTTGTCAAGCCCTTTTTCTGCTCCTGCCGATTTTTTTCACCGTTAAGATCATCGTAAAACACAGAAACCGCCACTCTGCCAAGTGACGGTTTCGAGGCTTTGCTTTGAAAATCTAACTTGATAGGGCTAACCGCTTGTCGCAGCACTTTACTATCTTTAGTACACCCATTTTCCCGCCGGTGTCAGGCCTCCGGAGTGGCGGAGTCCAAAATGATTTCCACGATGCCCACGGTGTCAGTGTCCGGGTAAAACTGCACCTGCCAGGGCCGGTCAGCGAGGTGCAGATCAGCCTGAACGGCGTTCACCGTGTCCAGCACCGCCTGACGGGTGCTGCCGGAGGTGCCCATCTGCACCACCAGCTCCTTGCCTCCGTTCTGGGCCGCCGCCCGGAGCAGGTCCGTCAGGGCCGCGCCGCCGGTGGCGTGAACGATGCTCTGTATCTGCTGGAGGGTGCGGCGGTATCCGGCGGTGAAGCGGAGCTGGGTGTAGCCCCGGCCCCCGTCGTCCACGGTGTAGGTGAGATAGTCCAGGGCGTAGGCCCCCAGGGGCGTCTCCTGCTGCACCTCGGCGCAGGCCCGCTGGGCCTCCTGGGACAGGTCGGTCTCCTCCTCTGCGTAGTACCACACGGTGCCCTCCTCCGCGTGGGCGGCCACCAGGAGCAGCAGGTCATTGACCAGATCCTGGTAGCTCTCCGCCCGGAGCACATCCCGCCGGTCGCCCTCGTAATAGGTGGCGCTGTGTGGCTCTGTGCGGGAGTATTCCCGCCGCAGCAGCCCGCATCCGGACAAAAGCAGCGCCCCGCACAGAAGCAGGGGGAGAATTCTTTTTTTCATGGAGCGCTCCTTTCTTCGAGCTCATTTTTTATAAAGGATGTGTAAATCTCCGTCCACAAAGCCGACGCCCACAGCGCGGTATTTTTTCAGCGCCGAAGCATACTTCCCGCCGTCAAGATATTTTTCCAGCAGGGAAACGAACAGGCTCTCCACGGTTTTCCAGTTACTCTCTTTCATGAGGACAAACGGCATATCCCGGGTGGTGTAGACCTCGTGGCAGGCCCAGTCGGAGCTACTTTCGTCAAAGGCGGAGGTGCCCGCCAACTCCGCAGACCACTTGTCCCCGCCGTCTTCATATAAATTGAAGTTGATGGCCTCAACATTGCCGGGAAGCTCTTTGCACAGGGCCGCATCCAGCCAATTGAAAAAGTCGATTTCCTCCTGACTGCGCCGATTCCTGCTGGTCCGCAGCGCCAGCTTTGATAGGGCGCTTATGGTGTGTGCTAAGTCAAATCCCATGTGATCCTTCCTCTTTCTGTCTATTCTGGGGGCAGGCCTTTTGACAGAAAATTCCGTAGGAATTTTCTGCAGATATTTTACAAAAGAGACATCTGCTCCCGGCCCTGGTCCTCCTCCCGGAGCAAGGCCCCGGCGGCGGGGATGCTGCGCACCCGGTAGCGGGCAAGATTCGTGATGCCGCTCTCCTCCGGGGTGCAGACCCGGTCCAGGTGATACCGGGGCTTCATGTTCATCACCGCCACGCCCTGGGTGGCGCGGGTGGTCTTGGGTGCAAGCAGGGCCGTGTGCAGCAGCAGGGCTCTCGGCTCCGTGCTGATGAGGGCCAGCTCCTTGTCCTCCGTCAGCTTCAGCAGAGCCGCCAGGGGACTCTTGTCAGAGTAGGCCCCGGTGAGCTTGCGGCGGTTGGAGGTGGTGGCGTAGGCCGAGAGGGAGACCCTTGCGCACTTGCCGTTTTCAAAGAAAAACAGCACATGCCCGCTGTAATCCCCGGGCAGCACCAGGTCGATGACCTTTTCCTCCTCGTCCATCCCCAGCTTGGTGGGCAGATAGTCCCCCAGCAACGACGCCTTGCCGTCGGCAAAGTCGGCGGCCCGGACCTTATACACCTGCTGGCGGTCGGTGAAGAACATCAGCTCGGTGTTGTTGGTGGCCTCGATTTGGCGGAAAAGCCCGTCGCCCTCCTTGAACTTCTGCTCGCCGCTCATGCGCAGAGACTGGGCGGTGATTTTCTTAAAATACCCCTCCCGGGACAAAAACAGCGTCACGGGATAGTCCGGGGTCTCCTCCGGCTCCTCCTCGTACTCCGCCTCATGGCTGAAAATGATCTCCGTTTTCCGGGGCTGGGCGTACTTTTTCCGCACCTCCTCCAGCTCTCCCACGATGATCTTGCGGATGCGGGCGGGCTTTTGCAGGGTGTCCTCCAGGTCCTCGATTTCCTCGGCCAGGGCGGCGGTCTCCTGCACCCGCTTGAGGATGTATTCCTTATTGATGTTGCGCAGCTTGATCTCCGCCACATACTCCGCCTGGATCTGGTCGATGCCGAAGCCGATCATCAGGTTGGGCACCACCTCCGCCTCCTCCTCGGTCTGGCGGATGATCTCAATGGCCTTGTCAATGTCCAGCAAAATGCGCTTGAGGCCCTGCAAAAGGTGCAGCTTCTCCTGCTTTTTGTGCAGCACGAAGTACACCCGTCTCCGCACGCATTCCGTGCGCCAGGCCAGCCACTCCTCCAGCAGCGCCCGGACCCCCAGCACCCGAGGCATTCCGGCGATGAGGATGTTAAAGTTGCAGCTCACCGTGTCCTGCAGGGGGGTCAGGCGGAAGAGCTTCTGCATGAGCTTGTCCGGGTCTATACCCCGCTTCAGGTCGATGGCCAGCTTCAGGCCCGAGAGGTCCGTCTCGTCCCGCATGTCGCTGATCTCCTTGATTTTCCCGGCCTTCATCAGTTCGGAGACCTTGTCCAAAATGGCCTCCAGGGAGGTGGAATAGGGGATCTCGTAAATTTCGATAATGTTTTCGCTTTTGATATAGCGGTACTTGGCCCGGACCTTCACACCGCCCCGGCCGGTTTCATAAATGCGCCCCAGCTCCTCCGGGTCACAGAGAATTTGCCCCCCGGTGGAAAAATCCGGAGCCAGCAGGGTAGTGGCAATGTCGTGGTCGGGATTTTTCAGCAGCTGGATGGTGGTGTCGCAGACCTCCCCCAGATTAAACCCGCAGATTTGCGATGCCATGCCCACGGCGATGCCCTGATTGGCGCTCACCAGCACATTGGGATAGGTGGTGGGCAGCAGGGCCGGCTCCTTGGTGGTGTTGTCGTAGTTGTCCACAAAGTCCACGGCATCGCAGTCCAGATCCCGGAAAAGCTCCGCGCAGATGGGGGCCAGCTTTGCCTCGGTATAGCGGCTGGCGGCGTAGGCCATGTCCCGGGAGTAGACCTTGCCGAAGTTGCCCTTGCTGTCCACGAAGGGGTGCAGCAGGGACTCGTTGCCCTTGGCCAGGCGCACCATAGTCTCGTAAATGGCCTGGTCGCCGTGGGGATTCAGGCGCATGGTCTGGCCCACGATGTTGGCGGACTTGGTGCGGTTCCCCGTCAGCAGGCCCATCTTGTACATGGTGTACAGGAGCTTGCGGTGGGAGGGCTTGAAGCCGTCGATCTCCGGGATGGCCCGGGAGACGATAACGCTCATGGCGTAGGGCATGTAGTTCTCGTCCAGGGTAGAGGTGATGGGCTGCTCCACCACCGTGCCCCGCAGCCCCATAACATTGGGGTCTGCGGTGGGATGGACGGCTTTCGGTTCTGTTTTCTTCTTTGCCATGAAAGATAATTCCTTTCGTATTCAAACTGGCGGGGAAGGCACGGGCTGTCCCCGCCAAAAAACGATCGATTTTAATTTGCGGCGCAGGGCACGCGGCAGGGCACATGGGCCCTGCCCTACAAAACACTGTGCTGCCGGGGCCGGGCGGACAGGGTCGTCCGCCCCTACAAAATCCTATCGGTAAACGGTGCGTAGGGCCGGCGTCTCCGACGGCCCGAACTGGGCTTATACCGCATTCCTTGCAATGTGTCATTGCGAGGGCGCGCCGCGCCCGTGGCGATCCGTACCCCGTCCCCTACGGAGTGTCTACCGATGGCCGTGTGTAGGGGCCGATGCCCACATCGGCCCGCCGGGTTTTGCGCCGGACTCTCTGTAAACCACCGTGTCATTGCGAAGCCAGTGTGCACACTGGCTGTGGCAATCCGTCCCAAAGCCTCCCTTGCCTAAAGGGAGGGGGACCAGCCGCAGGCTGGTGGAGGGATTCGTGCGGGGAAGAATCCCCCAGTCACGGCTTCGCCGTGCCAGCCCCCTTTAGGCAAGGGGCCATCAACCTCTCCGACGCTTCGAGCATCTCCCCTTACACAGGGGAGGCTTTTTATTCCCTTGCTCCGCCTACCCCCGCCAATTTGCCAAGGGATAGGTGCCGTTTTCCTTCTTATAATCGGCTAACAGCTCATGCTCCCTCTGCTCGCAATTTTCGCAGACTTCGTACTCTAACAGCAGGAGCGGATAGTCCTTCACCTGCCAAATGGCGCGCCCGCCCTTGTGGTTGACAGCGGTGCCCCAGCCGTATTTTACATATTGCAGCACCCGCTGCCGCAGGCCGCCGCGTCCGTTAGCCTTGCCGATGTACAAAACGGTTTTGCCTGTGCATTGGCCGTATTTTTGTTCCAAAATTGCCGCCGGATAACCTTTTGCACGCAAATTGTCGGAGCCCTCAATAAAGGAAATGGGTAGCTTTTCCGGGGCCAGCACTCGGTAAATGCCTGGCTGACACGGAAGCGAACTGCACTTTGTCCGATGGAGTTCTTCCAATGTGGAAACCGTTGGATGTTTTTGGTACAACGTCGGGTCGCGGTCAACACTTTCCAAAAATGAAATATCCTTATCGAATCGGTCCATCTTCAGCTCACATCGATCATATCCAGATACTTATGCCCGTTCTCGGCGATATACTCCTTCCGCCCCGCCAGGTTGTCCCCCAGCAGGAGGTCAAAAATGCGCTCGGTCTCTGCGGCCTCGTCCGGCAGGACCTTTACCAGCCGCCTTGTCTCCGGGTTCATGGTGGTCAGCCACATCATCTCCGGGTCGTTCTCGCCCAGACCCTTGCTGCGGTCCACCTTCACCTTTTTCCCCTCCAGAGACTTGAGAATGTCCGCCTTCTCTTTCTCCGAGTAGGCAAACCAGGTCTTTTCCTTGCAGGTGATCTCAAACAGCGGCGTCTCCGCGATATATACATAGCCCTCCCGGATCAGCGTGGGGCACAGACGATAGAGCATGGTGAGGATCAGGGTGCGAATTTGGAACCCGTCCACATCGCCATCGGTGCAGAGGATGACCTTGCTCCAGCGGAGGTTATTCAGGTCAAACTGATTCAGGTCCTTCACCGCCCGGCCGCTTACCTCCACGCCGCAGCCCAGGACCTTCATCAGGTCGGTGATAATGTCGCTCTTAAAAATGCGGGGATAGTCGGCCTTCAGGCAGTTGAGTATCTTGCCCCGCACGGGCATGAGGCCCTGGAACTCCGCGTCCCGGCTCTGCTTGCAGGCGCCCAGGGCGGAATCGCCCTCCACAATGTAAATCTCCCGCTTGCTCACATCCTTGGTGCGGCAGTCCACGAATTTCTGCACACGGTTGGCAATGTCGATCTTCTCCGTCAGCTTTTTTTTCTGATTGATGCGGGTCTTTTCCGCCGTCTCCCGGCTGCGCTTGTTGATGAGCACCTGGCTGGCGATCTTCTCCGCCGCATCGGGATTTTCAATGAAGTATACCTGCAGCTGCTCCCGCAGGAAGTCGTTCATAGCGTCCTGAATGAACTTATTGGTAATGGACTTTTTGGTCTGGTTTTCGTAGCTGGTCTGGGTGGAGAAGTTGTTGCTCACCAAAATCAGACAGTCCTGCACATCGGGATAGGTGATCTTGCTCTCGTCCTTGGTGTACTTGCCGTGGTCCCGGAGGTACTTGTCAATGGCGTACACAAAGGCCAGGCGGGTGGCCTTTTCCGGGGAGCCGCCATGCTCTAAGAAGCTGGAGTTATGGTAGTGCTCCACCACGGGATGCTTGTTGGAAAAGCAGCAGGCAATGTTCAGCTTCACCTTGTACTCGGCCTTGTCCGCCCGGTCCCGACCCCGGCGCTCGCATTCCCAGCACACCGGCTCGGTGAAGGCGTCCAGCCCCGCCAGCTCCCGGATGTAGTCGGCGATGCCGTTTTCGTAGAGGAAATCCTCCGTGTCAAAGGCTGCGCCGTTTTGATTTCGCAGCCGGAAGGTGACCCCGGCGTTTACCACGGCCTGGCGCTTCATCACATCCCGGTAGTAGTCCGGGGGAATTTGAATGTCCGTAAACACATCCAGGTCCGGCAGCCAGTGGATGCGGGTGCCGGTCTTGCGCTTTTGGCTGTCGGGCAGGGGGCGGGTCTGCAGCTGCCCCACAATTTCGCCCCGTTCAAAGTGCAGGGAATACTCCTTGCCCTCCCGCCACACGGTCACATCCATGTAGCGGCTGGCGTACTGGGTGGCGCAGGAGCCCAGTCCGTTGAGGCCCAGGGAAAACTCGTAGTTTTCGCTGTTTTCGTTGTCATATTTTCCGCCGGCGTACAGCTCGCAGAATACCAGCTCCCAGTTGTAGCGCCCCTCTTTTTCGTTCCAGTCCACCGGGCAGCCCCGGCCCATGTCCTCCACCTGGATGGAGAGGTCGGAAAACCGCGTGACGGTAATGAGCCGGCCGTGACCCTCCCGGGCCTCGTCGATGGCGTTGGACAGTATTTCAAATACAGCGTGCTCACAGCCCTCCAGGCCGTCGGAGCCGAAGATGACCCCCGGGCGCTTGCGTACCCGATCCGCGCCCTTGAGGCTGGAAATGCTTTCGTTGTTGTAGCTTTTTTTCGTTGCCATAGACCCCTCCTGCCGGCGATTCCGGCCATACCTTATTATTTTACCGCATTTTCTCCGTTCTGGCAAGTGCCGCCCCAAAGTCTGACAAAAATCGAAATAAGAATAGAAAATGTTAGACACTTCACCAACTTATAACAAAAAGGCAACCCCATAAAATCAGCCTTCTGCAAAGGGTTTTGCACAATATCCACATAGTTATCCACATTGTTATGTAAACAGAAAAATCCCGAAAAAGTTGCATAATTTTTCTTGTCTACATAAAAAAGGATATGCAGCGTCACAACCCGATGTTTTACGCGAAAAAGCCACTGTTTTGGAGCGGCTTTTTTCTCTACCCTATTGACATCCCTATGACATCGTGCTATATTACTTCAAAATTGAACTATTCATATAAGAACTATTCCGAGGTGAAGCAGTATGGAGCTGAATATCGAGATACCCCGAAAAATATCCCTGGCCTACGGCGTGGCCTGCAAGGACCTCTGCCGGGAGCTGGACCTGCCCCAGACGGCCTTTGACATTCTGATGTTCCTGGGGAATAACCCTGCCTACAAGACCGCCAGCGAGATCGTGGAGCTGCGGCACATTAAGGCCAATCTCATTTCCGTCCATGTGGAGCGTCTGGTGCAGGAGGGGTATCTGATCCGCCGGCCCTCGCCCACGGACCGCCGCAAAACGGAGCTTTTCTGCACCGAGAAGGCCCTCCCGGTCATTCGGCGGGGGCGGCAGCTGCAGGCGGATTTCCTGGAGAAGGTCTTTGCCGACACGGACCAGGAGACCCGCCGGGCCTTTGCAAACCTCATGCGCCGCATCGAGGAAAATCTCGACGGTATCTTAGAAGGGAAGTAATCCGCTATGCATATATTTTTAACCGTTTTAGTCACTTTTTTTGCGGGCATGGGCGCGGGCCTGGGTACGGGCTTTGCGGGCCTGAGCGCCGCCGCCGTCATCAGCCCCATGCTCATCACCTTTTTGAACATGGACCCTTACATGGCTGTGGGCATCGCCCTTTCCTCGGATGTGCTGGCCAGCGCCGTTTCCGCCTACACCTACCACAAAAATAAAAATCTGGATATAAAAAACGGCCTTATCATGATGGTCAGCGTCCTGGCCTTTACGGTGGTGGGCAGCTATGTGGCAAGCCTGGTGCCTGCGGCCACTATGGGCGGCTTCTCGGTGTTCATGACCTTTCTGCTGGGCATTAAATTCATCCTGCGCCCGGTGATGACCACCAAGGAGGCCATGGCCGCCGTCAGCGCAAAAAAGCGGGCTGTCCAGTCCGTTGTCTGCGGTATCGCCATCGGCTTCATCTGCGGCTTTGTGGGTGCCGGTGGCGGCATGATGATGCTGCTGATCCTCACCAGCGTCATGGGCTACGAGCTAAAGACCGCCGTGGGCACCAGCGTGTTCATCATGACCTTCACGGCCCTTACCGGGTCGGTGTCCCACTTCGCCATCGGCGGAATGCCGGATGTGCTCACATGGGTGCTGTGCATCGTGTTCACCCTGGCGTGGGCGCAGATCGCGGCGGTGTTCGCCAATAAGGCCAAGCCCAAGACCCTTAACCGGGCCACCGGCATCGTCCTGGTGGTCCTGGGCGCGGTTATCATGGGCTTCCGGCTGCTACACTGATAAAAGGAGATGTTTCCATGAAAGAAGTTAAATCCCCCAAGAAACCCTTACTCTATTATTACGGCATTACCCTGCTGGTGATCCTGCTCTTTAACCTTCTGGTTGCGCCCCTGATTGCCCGCAATCAGGTCACGGAGACGGACTACGGCACCTTCATGCAGATGATTGAGGACAAGGACATCGGCAAGGTGCAGGTGGAGAGCGACCAGATCATTTTCACCGGGAAGTCGGGCGGCACCGTCTACACCACCGGAGCCATGGACGACCCCACCCTGACCCAGCGCCTCTATGACGCCGGGGCCACCTTCACCAAGGAGGTGCAGCAGACCACCTCGCCGCTGCTGTCCTTCTTTTTGACCATCGTTCTTCCGCTGCTGATTTTTCTCGGCATCGGCCAGTACATGAGCAAGAAGCTTATGGAGCAGGCCGGGGGCAAGAACTCCCTGATGTTCGGCGCCGGAAGGTCCAGTGCCAAGGTCTATGTCCAGTCCTCCCAGGGCATTCGTTTCTCCGATGTGGCCGGGGAGGATGAGGCCAAGGAGAATCTGCAGGAGATCGTCGATTACCTGCACAATCCTCAGAAGTACACCGAGGCCGGGGCCTCCATGCCCAAGGGCATTTTGCTGGTAGGCCCTCCGGGCACCGGCAAAACCATGCTGGCCAAGGCCGTGGCAGGGGAGTCCAATGTGCCCTTCTTCTCCATCTCCGGCTCGGAGTTTGTGGAGATGTTCGTGGGCATGGGCGCCAGTAAGGTCCGGGACCTGTTTAAGCAGGCCAAGGAAAAGGCCCCCTGCATCGTGTTTATCGACGAGATCGACGCCATCGGCCAGAAGCGCAGCGGCGGCAATATGGGCGGCAACGATGAGCGGGAGCAGACCCTCAACCAGCTCCTCACGGAGATGGACGGCTTTGAGGGCAATACCGGGGTCATCATTCTCGCCGCCACCAACCGCCCCGAGTCCCTGGACCCCGCTCTGACCCGCCCCGGCCGTTTTGACCGGCGTGTTCCGGTGGAGCTGCCGGATCTGGCGGGCCGGGAAGCCATTTTGAAGGTCCATGCTAAGAAAATCAAGACCGCCGAGGATGTAAACTTCCACACCATCGCCCGCATGGCCGCCGGTGCCTCCGGCGCGGAGCTGGCCAATATCGTCAACGAGGCCGCCCTGCGGGCTGTGCGCAATGGCCGCGTTATCGTCACCGAGGCCGACCTGGAGGAGAGCATCGAGGTGGTCATCGCCGGGTATCAGAAGAAAAGCGCCGTCCTGTCCGATCAGGAGAAGCGGGTGGTTGCCTATCATGAGATCGGCCACGCCCTGGTGGCCGCCCTGCAGACTCATTCCGCCCCGGTGCAGAAGATCACCATTATTCCCCGCACCTCCGGGGCCCTGGGCTACACCATGCAGGTGGACACCGGCGACAAGTACCTGATGAGCAAGCAGGAGATCGAAAATAAGATCGCCACCCTCACCGGCGGACGGGCCGCCGAGGAGGTAGCCTTCGGGGAGATCACCACCGGTGCCTCCAACGACATCGAGCAGGCCACCAAGCTGGCCCGGGCCATGATCGCCCGCTACGGCATGAGTGACGAGTTCGACATGGTGGCCATGGAGACGGTCACAAACCAGTATCTCGGCGGCGATAGCTCCCTGGCCTGCGCCTCCGACACCCAAAAGCGCATAGATGAAAAGGTGGTGGAGCTGGTGAAGGCCCAGCACGAAAAGGCCCGCAAGCTCCTCACGGATAACCGGCCGAAGCTGGATAAGCTTGCGCAGTACCTCTATGAAAAGGAGACCATCACCGGCGAGGAGTTTATGCACATCTTAAAGGAAGGAGACGATGCCCAATGAAAAAGTGGTCCGGATTTCGCTGGTTTGAGTTTGCGGAGGGTGTCCTCCTGGTGCTGCTGGGGATTTTCACCCTGGCCCGGCCTGCAAGCGCCCTGACGGGGTTCATCGTGGCCTACGGCGCGGTGGCCGTCATCATGGGCGTGGCGGATATTCTGCTCTATGTCCGTATAGCGCATTTCACCGGCTTCGGCCCCATCGTTTCCCTCCTCTCCGGCACCCTCAGCGTCATGGCCGGTGTTATGCTGCTGGTGTACCCCAATGCCGGGAAGCTGATCCTGTCTGTTCTCGTTCCCCTGTGGTTCCTGGCCCACTGCATCTCCCGCCTGTCGAATTTGAATAAGATCCGCTTCTTTGCCGGAGAATTTCCCTATTATTTTACGCTGATACTGAATGCCCTCGGCCTGGTGCTGGGCGGTCTGATGATCCTGAATCCGTGGATATCCCTGCTGTCCGTTCCGCTCGTCATCGGCATTTACCTGCTTCTTCTGGGGGTGGACTGTCTCATCCTCGCCTTCAGTAAGCTGGGCACCCGGTATTGACCCCCTTTGCACAAACGCAGACGGATGCACACGCCGTCCCCGCAGCGCATAAAAAAGCTCGGCTCACGCCGAGCTTTTTTGCGCGCTGCGGGCCCCCGGCTTTTCGCCGTACCACACCCCTTGCCGCGCACCATATCCATGGCCCCCTTGCCTAAAGGGGGCTGGCACGGCAAAGCCGTGACTGGGGGATTCTTTTTCCCCACCGCACCGGCAGGGCACGCGGGCCCTGCCCTACAAAGCGCTGCGTTATCGGGCCGGGCGGACAGAGCCGTCCACCTCAACAAACCATTCCGTAGGGGCCGATGCCTACATCGGTCTGCCCGCCGCATTGCTTGTAACTTGTCATTGTAAGGCCGGTGCGCACACTGGCCGTGGCAATCCGTCTCTTTTTAATTTCTCCCCCTTATCCGCCCCATAACCGACGCCACCAAAAACGCCGCCAGGGAGGTCACCACCACCGACGCGCCCACGGGCAGGCTCAGCAGGTACGACCCCGTCAGCCCCACGCAGAAGCACACCACCGACAGGCACCCTGCCAGCACCACCACGCCCAAAAAGCTCTTTTTCAGCCGCATGGCCGTCAGGGCCGGGAAAATCACCAGGCTGGAGATGAGCATGGCGCCCATGAGCCGCATACCCAGCACGATGGTCAGGGCCGTCAGCACCGCCAGCAGGGTGTTGTACACCCCCACCTTCATCCCCGTGGCCCGGGAAAAGCTCTCGTCAAAGGTGATGGCAAATAATTGATGGTAAAACAGCCCGAACAGCACCAAAACCGCCACAGACACGCCGATGCTCAAGGCCACATCCGCCCGGCTCAGGGCCAGGATGGAGCCGAACATATAGCTGTCCACATCGGTGGTCATGCCGGTGGTAAGGCTAGTGACAATGATGCCGATGGCCAGGGCCGAGGCGGACACCACCGCAATGGCGGCGTCGGCCCCCAGCTTGCTCCGCTCCGTCATCCGCAGCAGCCCCAGGGCCGCAAGGACCACCACCGGGATGGAAACCGGCAGCGGCGCCCACCCGCAGGCCACCGCCACCGACAGCGCCCCGAAGGACACATGGCTCAGGCCGTCGCCGATCATGGAGTACCGCTTCAGCACCAGGGGAACGCCCAAAAGCGCCGCGCATACCGACACCAAAATTCCCACCACGAAGGCCCGGACAATGAACGGATAGGTAAACATTTCCCATAAAATCATGCCCCTGCACCTCCGAATCGCCGCCCCATGGAGGAGTGAAGATATGCCTCCACCGTGCCGAAAAAGTGCTGCTGCTGCCCGGCGTGGAGGATAAAGTCTGCATAGCGCAGGGCGTTTTCTATGTCGTGAGTCACCATGACGATGGCGATGCCCTCGGTCTTGTTGAGGTAGGCCAGGGTACGGTAGAGGTCCTGGGCGGCGGCGGGGTCCAGGCCCGTCACCGGCTCATCCAGGATCAGCAGCTCCCCGGCTGCGCACAGGGCCCGAGCCAGGAGCACCCGCTGCTGCTGGCCGCCGGATAGCTCCCGGTAGCAGCGATCCTTCAGCTCCAGAATGCCCAGCTTCCCCATGTTCATCAGGGCCCGGGCCTTTTGCTCCGGCGTGTAGAGCAGCCGGTGGCCGCCTGCGCCGAGAAAGCCCGAGCGCACCACCTCCGTCACCGTGGCGGGAAAGTCCTTTTGGGCCCGGGTCTGCTGGGGCAGGTAGCCGATGGCCCCGCCGGAAAGGCTCCCGCCCCGCTCAATGCGGCCCGACAGGGGAGGTAGCAGACCCAGCAGGCTTTTGAGCAGCGTGGACTTGCCGGAGCCGTTTTCTCCCACAATGCAGATGTAGTCTCCCCGGCATACCTGGAAATCCAGATGCTCCCAAATGGCCTTGCCCTCGTAGCCCAGGCTGGCGTCCCGGCAGGCCAGTAAAATTTCCTTATTCATTCAGCATATCCCCTCTCGCAGCGCCGCCACATTCCGGCGCATCAGGCTTAAATATCCCTCTCCCGCAGCCCAATCCGACTGGGAAACGGTCTGACAGGAGTAAAAGGTCACCACCTTCGCCCCTGTGGTTTCGGCGATGGCCTCGGCCACCTTTTGACTGCTCAGCTCCAGGGCATACACCACGGGAATTTGCTCCTGGCGCACCTTGTCAATGAGAAATTTCAGGGTGTAGAGAGACGGCTCCGTGTCGGATGAACACCCGTGAAAGGCCGCCCGGTAGTTAAGGCCGTATTCCCGGCAGAAGTAGAGCAGCGGAAAGCGGTCACCGAATACCAACAGATCCCGTTTTTTCTCCCGGCACACCTGGCGAAAATCCGCATCCAGGTCGGAAAGCTCCTGCAAATACGCCGCCAGGTTGGCCTGAAAATCCGCTGCGTGGGCGGGGTCAGCGGCGCACAGGGCGTCGCAGATGGCCCGGCACAGCTTCCCGGCCTCCACCGGGGAGGTCCAGATATGCTCGTCATACTCTATGTCGTCGCTGTCGTGGTCGTGACCGGCGTGGTCGTCGTGGTCGTCGTGGTCGTCGTGGCTGTCGCCGTCCACCGGCTCTTCCTCCAGAGTCTGGGCGTAGTCCATCATCCGCAGCACCGTGGGGATGTTTTCTCCGGCGGAGCTTAGGATCTCATCCACCCATTGCTCCCCCTCGCCGCCGTTGTAGACGAACACATCCGCCCGGCTTACCCGGATCACATCCGCCGGGGTGGGCTCGAAGCTGTGGGCCTCCCGTCCGGCGGCCACCAGCAGCCGGGGCTCCACCCACTCTCCGCCGATTACCCGCACGAAGTCGTAGTAGGGAAACAGGGAGCAGACCACCGAGAGCTTGCCGCTGTCCTCCTCCACCGGGGCGCAGCCGCAAAGCCCCAGGGCCACGGCCCCCGCCAGCAGCAGAGCTAAAAAGCGTTTTCTCATTTCTCCGCCTCCCGGCACTCCCGGCACAGGCCGTAAAACATCGTCCGCCTGGGATTGATGGCGAAGCCGTGCCCCTCCAGCAGATGGTCATACAGCTCCCCCAGATGGGAGCAATCCATGTGGAAAATCGTGCCGCAGCCCTCGCACTGGAGCAGGAAGCAGTCCGTGTGCCGGGTCTTGTCGCAGTATTGATAGCAGGCGCCCTCCTCTGTGAGCAGCTTGTGGATCTTGCCCTGGGAGACCAGCTTTTCCAGCTGCCTGTACACGGTGCTCAGCCCCACAGACTGACCTTCCTGCCGCAGCCTTTGGGCCAGCTCCATGGCCGTAGCCCGTCCGCCGGGACAGGAGGCGATGCACGCCAGCACCGCCCCTTGCTGCCGGGTCATATAGGACATAAGAATCCCTCCGAATTTGAAAATGATTATCGTTTTCAAATTATACCGATTTTTTGACCGTTGTCAAGGGGGAAAATAGGGAAGGAGGCGGTGAAAAGACGGGGATAATATCGTAGGGGCGGACGCCTCTGCCCGCCCGCCGACTTTGCACCGTACCCCACCAAAAAAGCCGCTTCGGACCTCCGAAGCGGCTTTTGCTCTGTATATTCTGTATATATAGTATTTCGTGCCCGTTACCGGTCCTCCTCCGGCCTGCGCACCAGCAGCTTAATGGCCCCGTGGCAGTTGACAATGTTCACCACCGGGGCACTGGGGGCGTATTCACCGTCCAGGGACCAGGGGATGTCGTCCCTTGTCTCCACCGTCACATGGGAGGCGTGGCGGAAGAAAATGCCCGGGTCGTCGTACTGCATCTGCTTCAGCGACACCAGCAGGTTCGTCAGGTCCAGCACCGTCCGGGGCATCCGCAGCAGCACCAGCTCAAACACGCCGTCGTCCATCCGCACCCGGTTGGGGTCCAGCTTCACCAGGCCGGCCAGGGAGGTGGAGTTACACACGCTGCCGAAAATGAAGTCATCCTCCACGGTCTCCTCGTCGGCGGTGACGCGGCAGTGGTAGGGGCGCAGGGAGTCCAGATTCTTCATGCCCTCCAGAATGTAGGCGAAGTGGCCCAGGGCGTTTTTTGTCTCCTGAGGTGCGGAGTAGCTGGCCCGGGTGAAGGCGCCGAAGGAGGCCACATAGGAAAAATACCGCTCATTGTGCCGTCCCACATCCAGGGCAATGGGCGTGCCCTGGGCGATGATGTCCGCAGCCAGGTAGGGCGCCGCGGGGATGTGCAGGGTGGCGGCAAAGTCGTTGGTGCTGCCGGAGGGCAGGTAGCCCAGGGGCGGCTTGCGCTCCAGCTGCATAAGGCCGGAGATGGTCTCATTCAGGGTGCCGTCGCCGCCGTAGCAGACCACGGTGTCAAAATCCGGACCCAGGTCCCGGGCGAAGCGGGTGGCGTCGCCGGGGCCCTTGGTCTCCCGCACATACACCAAATAGCCGCCTGCCGACAGCCGGGCGATGGCGTCATACAGCGGGCCCAGGGACTTGCTCTTCCCGGCCCGGGGATTCACGATCAGCAGCAGTCGTTTCACAATCATCCTCCGTTCTGTACATAGGGAAAATCGCATCGCCATTATACCCTATAAAGGCGAAAATGGCAAGAGTGAAACCGATTTTCGGAAACATACACCCCAAGCCTTGCAAATATGCAAAAAATTATGTATGATAAGGTAGAGTTAAAATAGCTTCGCAGCCTTTGGGCCCGCAGACGGCGAGCCCTTCGAAATAAAAACCAAGTGGATTTTCGACAATAGAGTGAGGGTTTGGCATGAAGGATAAAGCAAAATATGTGCGCTGGGGTCTCACGGCCTTTCTCGTGGGCTGCGCCCTGCTGATATTTTATGATGTGTTTTACCGGGATAATGCCGGTACCGTCCAGGCCTTTTTCGGAAAGCTCTGGTCCATCCTGGCCCCGGTGCTATACGGCCTGGCCATGGCCTACCTGCTGGCCCCCCTCGTAAACCATTTGGAGCGCTGGATCCTCCGGGCCAAGGACGCTCTGGAGAAGAAAAGAGGCCGCTCCGCCCCGGTGCGCAGGGGCCTGCTCCGGGCAGTCAGCATCCTCCTCACCTGGGCGGTGGTGCTGGTGGTGCTGTACCTGCTGTTTGCCATGCTCATTCCCCAGCTGGTAGACAGCGTCACCACCCTGATAAGTAACCTGGAGACCTATTATAACCAGATCTACGCCTGGGTCACCAATCTGCTGGAGAAAAATCCCATCGTCAGCACCTGGCTTTCGGACCTGGTGAACCGCTATTACAGCGAGGCCACCAACTGGCTCACCACGGAGCTGCTGCCGGGCCTGCAAGCCACCCTCACCAGCTTCACCGGGAGCCTTGTCACCGGCGTGTGGAGCGTCATCACCTTCGCCAAGAATTTCATCATCGGCATCATCATCTCCGTTTACCTGCTGGCAGCCAAGGAGAAGAGCCTGGCCCGCTGCTGCAAGCTCCTCTACGGCGTCCTGCCCGAGGATCGGGCCATGTTCGCCGTCCGGGGCTTCCGCCGGGTGGACTATATTTTCAGCGGCTTTGTCCGGGGCAAGCTCCTGGATTCGCTGATTATCGGCATCCTCTGCTTCATCGGCTGCTCGATTTTGAATATGCCCTATACGCCGCTGATCAGTGTGGTGGTGGGCGTTACCAATGTCATCCCCTTCTTCGGGCCCTTCCTGGGCGCCATCCCCAGTGCGCTGCTTATTTTGCTGGTGAGTCCGCTGCAATGTCTGTATTTTGTGCTGTTCATTCTCCTGCTCCAGCAGCTGGACGGCAATGTTATCGGCCCGAAGATCCTCGGCGGCTCCACGGGTATCTCCAGCCTGTGGGTCATCATTGCCATCCTTGTTGGCGGCGGCTTCGGCGGTGTGCTGGGTATGTTCCTGGGCGTGCCCATCTTCGCCTGCCTGCAGGTGCTGGTGCGCTGGCTGGTGAATACAAGGCTTCAAAAGAAGCATATGCCCCTGGAGGCCTCGGCCTATGTAAACCGGGACCACCAAGCCTCCGAGACCCCGCCTGACCCGCCGGAAAGCGAAAACAAATAGTAATATTTTCAGATAATTATACTGTAAGGAATTGAGGAATCCCGCCCATGACCCCGGAACTGAAAGAAAAACTCCTGCGCTATGCCAACGAAAAGGAACCCTTTACCGCACACAATCATATTCGCGTCTGCGATATTGACGAGGGCAGCTCACGGCTGGAGCTGGATCTGACGGAGCAGAGCCTGAACCGCTGGGGCCAGCCCCACGGCGGGGTGCTGTTTACCCTGGCGGACGATGCCTGCGGTCTGGCGCTGTCGGGCCTGCGGCAGGAGACCTGCGTCACCGTCAGCGCCGGCATTGACTTCCTGGCCCCTGCCGGGGAGGCCCGGCGCCTCATAGCCCGGGGCCGGGTGACCCGGGCCGGACGCCGCACCTGCTTCTGCCAGGCGGAAATAACCACCGCCCAGGGAAAGCTCCTGGCCGTGGCCCACAGCGTGTGGGCCTACACGGGTAAACCCCTGCCCCTGGGAGATTGATTCTCCGCAAAGTGCATATAAAAAGTGGATATAAGATATAAAAAGTGGATATAAAAAACCGTAAGGGCGGCCCGCCGGGCCGCCCTTTAGCTGTCGCCCCTGTCCGCCCGCCGCACTTCTTACAACGCCCCCGTAGGGGCCGATGCACACATTGGCCCGCCCCACCGCACTTCTTGTTACACTCCGTAGGGGCGACCCTTGCGGTCGCCCGCGGGAGGGGCAGAGTCCCTCCCCTACGCACCCCTTGTACCCCCCGTAGGGGCCGATGATCCTGTTGCGGTGCCCAAAATTTTCGCGCTGCCTTACGGCGGACGCTTAAAATTTTGACCGCGGCCACTCGCTCATCTCGTTTCATCCGCCACCGGCAGCGCTCAGTTCGCTCCCCACATCGGCCCGCCCATCGCACCCCTTATAACGGGCGCGGGGCGTCGAGGACGCCGCCCCCTACGAAGTTCTATCGGTAAACACTCCGTAGGGGCCGATGCCTACATCGGCCCGCCTCCACCGCACTCCTTGTAATGTGTCATTGCGAAGCCAGTGCGCACACTGGCTGTGGCAATCCGTTCTCCCGTCCCCAGGCCCCCTTGCCTAAAGGGGGCTGGCACGGCGAAGCCGTGACTGGGGGATTCCTCTTTACACCGCACCTCTTGTAACGGACGCGGGGCGATGTGGGCATCGCCCCCTACGAAATCCTATCGGTAAACCCTCCGTAGGGGCGGACGCCCCTGTCCGCCCGCCGATTCCGTATCGCACCCACGGCAAGGCCCGTGTGCCCTGCCCCACAAAAAAGCCATGTAGGGCGGGACCCATGTGTCCCGCCGCCCACCGCACGCCTTGTATGCCTCCGTAAGGGCGGGCGAAAATTATATCCCTCTTTTCGGAAACGAGGAAAGGAATTCCACTCACGCGAAACAAGAAAAGCGTCCTTTCCAAGCCCTGTTTTAAGACAGATTCCTTGTTAAGAAACAGACAGGATTGTTTGTTTCTTAACAAGAACATTATATCGCTGTTCACAAAATGTTAAAAAAGACAAAGAGCCCGCTAAATTTTTATTAAAAATGTCTATTGTGGAGTTTCCGGGAATCCTGTATACTTTTAACATAAGCTTGTGTCGTTTTTTTGAGGATACACAGGCAAAATTTTACCCCATCCGGGGGCGAGTTTCCTGAGAGTAAAAATTCTTAGGAGAGAAACTTATATTTAAGGAGAGAAAAAATGGAAGAAAGAAAAGGCTTTGGATCCACATTTGGATTCCTCATGGCTGCCGTCGGTTCGGCAGTGGGCCTTGGCAACATCTGGGGCTTCCCCAATAAGATGGGTGCCAACGGCGGCTTCACATTCCTCATCATCTACCTGATCCTGGCGGCCCTGTGCGGCTTCATCGTCATGGTGGGTGAGCTGGCCCTGGGCCGTCGCACCGGCCGCGGCGTGGTCAGCGCGTACTATGTCCTCAGCAAGAAGTTTAAGTGGCTGGGCTGGCTGGGCATCATCGCCCCGTTCCTGATCCTGGGCTTCTACTGCGCTCTGGGCGGCTACTGCATGAAGTATGTGGTCCTGAATGTGGGCAACATCTTCGGCGCCGGCTTCGGCAACAACGGCTTGGGCAGCGGCGAGGTCTTCGGCAATATGCTTACCAATCAGCTTGAGTCCGTGATCTACGGCCTCATCTTCGTGCTGCTGACCCTGGTCATCGTCATGGGCGGCGTGTCCAGCGGCATCGAGAAGTTCTGCTCCATCGGTATGCCCTGCCTGTTCTTCATGCTGGTCATCGTTATCATCCGCGCCTGCACCCTGGGCGGCAACGATTTTGCCGTGGCCGTGCTGCAGCCCGACGGAAGCACCGTGGAGCAGCTCATTCACAGCAGCTCCCTGGACGGCCTCAAATATATGTTCCAGCCCGGCTATGTTACCGGCACGGGCTACTATGTGCCCGCCACCGCAGAGGTGGCCGGTCAGGTGGTCAGCGCCATCAACGGCGTGCCCGTTGTGAAGTTCATCAACGAGATCCCCAACTTCATCAGCATCCTTTCCACCGCCGGCGGTCAGATGTTCTTCTCCCTGTCCCTGGGCATGGGCATCATGATCACCTACGGCTCCTACCTGGATAAGAAGCAGAACATTGAGAAGAACGCACTGGTCATCGTTATCTGCGATACCCTCATCGCTCTGATGGCCGGTCTGGCGGTTATGCCCGCCCGCTTCTCCCTGGACGCTACCGGTGCAATCGGCGGCCCCAAGCTGCTGTTCATCACCATGCAGAATGTGTTTAACTCCATGGGCACCGTGGGTTATGTATTCGGCATTATCTTCTATCTGCTGGTCATCCTGGCCGCCGTCTCCTCCTCCATCTCTCTGCTGGAGGTCATCGTGGCCCACTTCGTGGACAAGGCCCGTGATGCCGGCAAGGGCGACAAGCGCAAGTCCTATTCCGCCATCGCCGCCGTGGCCGCAGGCCTACTGTGCGTGCTGGTGTGCATGGACGGCCTGGGCTCCAACGGTATGGCTCCCTTCGACATCCTGAAGATCGAGGCCAACGGCTGGAGTGACTGCTGGCTGGACTTCCTGGACATGGTCTCTGAGGGTGTCCTGATGCCTTTGGGCGCCCTGCTCATGAGCATCTGCATCGGCTATGAGCTGAAGCCGCAGTTTGTGGACGAGGAGTGCTGCCTGGAGGGTAATGCCTTCAAGTCCAAGACCTTCTTCAACATCTGCATCAAGAGCATCACCCCCATCCTGATGGTGCTGGTGCTGCTGGGTCAGCTGGATTCCTTCTTCGGCCTGGGCCTGTTCTCCTGACGGAGAGTGCCGCCGAGCGCAATGAAAATAGAATGCATCAAGAAAGCCGGAGCAACCGCTCCGGCTTTCTTTGAGACTGTCGAAAAACCCTCCGGGTTTTTCCGACAAAAGGTTTGCGGTCTGCTGCGCGCATAATTTTTACGCCATGCGCAAAAATTCCACACTGGCAGCCCGAGCTGTATTTTCTCTCACGCACATGTCGCGAGAGAAAATGATTTTATTTCTTTGCCGCCTGCGGGCGGCAAACTCTGCGAGGCTTTCTTCCGCATCATCTCAATTTCAGTTCCGCATTATCCAACCTTAACGCCCTGCATTCTCACCGTCCGACAGGATCCCGTCGCTGTCCCGGACACGGCCGTTTTCCACCCTGTCCTTGTAGGGGGACCCGGGGCGGTCTGCCTCCCCGGCTGTAACATCACCGGTGCCATCGTATACCGTGGGCGGAAACTGCTCCACCTGGGCGTCGGGCCTATCGCTGCAGGCGGATAGGCCCAGCAGCACCGTGGTCGTCAGCAGCAGCGCAAAAAACTTTTCCATAGTCTTACTCCTTCTCACCTTCAAAAAATTTGCGATACCCATTATAGTATCTGCAAACTTTTCGCCGATAGCGGCTGCAACATTTGCCATTGGCGCGGCGGTTGCATTTTGCGGCAAAACAAGGTATACTACTAAATAAGTCACAAAAGGAGGCCAAGCCTATGCAAAAATTGGAAAAGCAATTTCACATTCACTGTAAAGCTGGCGATGTGGGACGCTATTGCATCCTCCCCGGCGATCCGGGCCGCTGCAAGGCCATAGCGGCGCTGTTTGACGATGCACAGTTTGTCTCCAGCAATCGGGAGTTCACCATCTACACCGGTACGCTCCTGGGCGAAAAAGTTTCCGTCTGCTCCACCGGCATCGGCGGGCCCTCCGCCTCCATCGCCATGGAGGAGCTGCACAATATCGGCGCGGATACCTTCCTCCGGGTGGGCACCTGCGGCGGCATCCATTTGGATGTGCAGTCCGGCGACATCGTCATCGCCACCGGCGCCATCCGCTTTGAGCATACCAGCCGGGAGTACGCCCCCATCGAGTATCCCGCCGTGGCGGATTTTCAGGTGACCACCGCTCTGGTGGAGGCCGCCCGGGAGGGTGGATACCGCTACCACACCGGCGTGGTCCAGTGCAAGGACGCTTTCTACGGCCAGCACAGCCCGGCCCGGATGCCTGTGTCCTACGAGCTGCTGAATAAGTGGGAGGCCTGGAAGCGCCTGGGCGTAAAGGCCAGCGAAATGGAGTCGGCGGCGCTGTTTGTGGTGGCCGACGCCCTGGGCTGCCGCTGCGGCTCCTGCTTCCATGTGATCTGGAATCAGGAGCGGGAGGCTGCGGGCCTGGATCAGAAAATGACCGAGGACACCAGCTCTGCCGTCCGCCTGGGGGTAGAGGCGCTGAAGAAGCTGATCCTGGCCGACCGGGCGAAGTGAGCTTTTATTTAAGCCCCTGAGAGCCTCTTTCCATTTTTTCAAACTGTCACAAGTAGAAAAAGAGCGCCCCCGCTTCCTTTGCTATATCGGAAGCGGGGCCGCTTTATATTTTATAGAAACTGTCGATAAAAGGGCATGGGAAGGAAGCGGACGGCCCACCGGCCCATCATACCTCCTGCGCATCCCGGCCTGTGTGGCTCCCGACTCCGGCAGGCACGGCGTTCAACTCCTTCACCCAGCAGCGGCGGCGCTTGTGCTGCTCCAGGGGGAAGTTCTGCCACTGGGTCTGGACCTTCTCATTCTCCTCCAGCATGGGGCCGGTCTCGGCGTAGTGAATGCCCATTTTCCGGCAGCCCTCCATCACCTCGCTGAGGATGATGGCGTTGACACCCTTGCCCTGCAGGTCAGGGCGTACGGCAATGAGCAGCAGGTCGATGGTGTCATTTTTGCGGAAGGCGTGCAGCACCCGGACCCAGCCGGTGGGAAACAGCCGTCCCCGGCTCTTTTTCATCGCCTCAGCAATGCTGGGAGCGCTGACACCGAAGGCCACCAGCTCATTTTGCTCATTCATCACGAAGCAGGTCAGCTGGGGATTGATGAGGGGGGCGAACTTCATGCTGTACTTTTTGATCTGCTCCGGGGTCAGGTCCACGGTGCCGTAGAGGGGGGCGTAGGCCTCGTTTACCAGCTGGAAAAAGGGCTTGAGCAGCGGGAAATAGTCCAGCCGTGTGCGCACCCGCAGGGTGTGCAGCTTTTGCCGGTGCTTCACATAGTCGGAGAGCTTTCTCCACCGGGCAAAGACTTTTTCGTCCTGGGGCGCGGTGATGAGATTTTCCACCCAGTCCACATCCTTCACATAGCCCAGGGCCGCCATGTGCTGCATATAGTAGGGGTGATTATAGTAGGTAAAGAAGCAGCCCCGGCGGTCAAAGCCCTCCACCAACATCCCCTCCCGGTCCATGTCCGTGAAGCCCAGGGGACCGTGGACGGCGGTGCAGCCCAGCTCCCGGGCCCAGTTTTCCACGGTTTCAAAGAGGGCCCCGGAGACCTCCGGGTCGTCGATGAAGTCCACTTGGGTGAAGCGCAGACGGTTGGTGCCCCACTTGTCGTTAGACTTGCGGCTCAAAATGGCGCCGATGCGCCCCACGATTTCGCCCTCCCGCAGGGCCAGCCAGCAGCGGGCCTCGCAGTAGGAAAAGGCGGGGTTTTTCTTTCTGTCCCAGTCGTCCAGGTCGTCGCCGTAGGTGGCGGGGACGAACTGAGGTACATCCTTATATAACTGATTCGGGAAGTCCACAAACCGGCGCAGCTGCTGCCGGGTGGTCACTTCTACGATGGAAACCATGGGCAATATCCTCCTATTTTCTGGCCGCTGACGGACAAAAATGCCGGCCGTCCCGCAGCAAAAACCATTCTACCCTCAATGCCGAAAAATAGCAACCCCTATTTTGCTAAGCCTCCGAAAAGGAAAATCCCCGTGAAAATCGGAAAAATTTCTAAAAAAAGTCTTTCCCTTGGCGAAAATCTTTGTTATAATCCATGGTAGGTAACTATATTTGTGTGGATATATCTGCGAGAGGATCACAAGGAGGCATTCATATGGTCAAAATCGGAGTCATCGGCTGCGGCAAGATTGCCCAGACCCGGCATCTGCCGGAGTACGCTACCAACCCCCATGCCAAGCTGGTGGGCTATTACGACAAGATCCGCGAGCGCTCGGTACAAATGGCGGAGCTGTACGGCGGCAAGGTGTACGAGACCTATTATGATATGATCAACGACCCGGAGATCGACGCCGTGTCCATCTGCGTGGAAAACCGTAACCATGCCGAGATCACCAACGCCGCCCTCTATGCCGGCAAGCATGTCCTGGTGGAAAAGCCCATGGCCGTGACCCTGGCCGAGTGCGAGTCCATGGTGGCCGCCGCGGAGTTTAACGGCAAGCACCTGATGGTGGGCCATAATATGCGCTTTGACCCGGTCCATCGCCGGGCCAAGGAGCTGCTGCAGGCGGGTGTCATCGGCGACATCATCACCTTCCGCACCACCATCGGCAACGCCGGGCCCGAGGGCTGGTCCCCGGACCGCGACGCCTGGTTCTTCGATAAGGACAAGGCGGCCATGGGCGCCCTCAGTGACCTGGGCATCCACAAGCTGGATCTGATGCAGTACCTCACCGGCCAAACGGTCATTGAGACCACCGCCAAGGTGATGACCCTGAATAAGCACGACGACCACGGCAACTTCATCGGCGTGGATGATAATGCCCTGTGCATCCTGCGTATGAACGGCGGCGCCGTGGGCACCCTGGCCGCCAGCTGGACGGTCTACGGCAAGGAGTGCAACTCCACCTGCCTCTACGGCACCAAGGGCATCATGCTCATTTATAGCGATCCCGGCGCTCCCATTGTGGTTCGGGACATGAGCAACACCTCCACCGCTTACAGCTTCGAGCCCACTACCCGCTCCGGCGTCATCGACGAGTTTGTGGACGCCCTGGAGCACGATCGGGAGCCGGAGATCGACGGCAAGAAGGCGCTGACCATCATGAGCACCGTCTTTGCCAGCATTAAGTCCTCCGAAATCAGCCGCACCGTAGCTGTGAACAGTTCCTTTGTCACACACCTGTAAGATACGCCTGCAAAAACCGAATCCTATCATGCCGAGGGGCGGACAATACAGTCCGCCCCTTTTTTGGTATATAAACATATAAAAAGGCAGCCGCTTCAAGCGGCTGCCTCAGCGCGTCAAAAGAGCCTCGCAGAGTTTGCCGCCCGCAGGCGGCAAAGAAATAAAATCATTTTCTCTCGCGACATGTGCGTGAGAGAAAATACCTCTCAGGCTGCCAGTGTGGAATTTTGAGCCATGGGCTCAAAATTATGCGCGCAGCAGACTGTAAGCCTTTTGTCGGAAAAACCCGGAGGGTTTTTCGACAGTCACAGGCAGCCGCTTGAAGCGGCTGCCTTAGTCTGTTGAGAAAGTTTTTCACCTTGCCGGGTTGTGATTTTTACCGCTTCAGGCGGCGAAGGATTTTTTGAACAGGGGAGGAGAACAGCTCCCGCTCGTATTTATCCAGGCCAAACAGCCACATGCTCCCACCGTATACGGCTACGAACACGCAGAGAACCAGCGCGATCTGCCCATAGCCCGTGGGGCGCAGCAGCACAGCGGCCAGAATGGCGGCGAGGCCCGGCAGGAGCATGGCCGGGACCAAGTGCCGAATGCGCAGCCAAAACCGGGGGATGTCCAGCCCCACCCGGTAGCGGTAATAGCGGTTCATAATGAGCATTCCCGCGCCGGTGGCGATGGCTGTGCCGATGGCCGCGCCCAAAACGCCCCATTTCATGCACAGGGGGATGCTGAGGACAATGTTGGCCAGGGCGATGATGAGATATACCAGGGAGCTGAATTTGTGCATATTCTTAGCCCGGAGGATTTCATAGCCCAGCATCTGTATGTTGGCCCAGAGGGTGGCTCCGAACAGGAGCAGGGTCACGGCGTAGTCCACCTCAAATTTGGCGTCGCCGCCCCAAAGTACCACAAAGGTGCGGCCCACGGCCACGAAGCCCCAGAAAATACAGCCCAGGAAGATAAATTGCAGCCGCCCCACCCGGATAAAGAGCCGATCCAGCTCCCGAATGGGCCGGTCCTCCGCCACAATGCGGTTGACCCGGGGAATGAGGAGGTTGGAAATGGCCGTAGCAAAGGACTGGTAATACACATTGAGCTGGGCCGCCACGGTGTAGACCGTCACGGCGGTGGTGCCGTGAATCCAGGCCAGCAGCAGCCGGTCAACGCTCCAGTTAAGATTGTCCACCACAATGCCGATGAAAACAAAGGCGGTAAAGCCCACCATCTCCCGCATGAGCTTAAAGTCGTAGTGACGGAAGGAGAAGGGCATTTTCAGCTTCACCAGGCAGAAAGCGATGTTCATCACGCCGCTGACGGCGGTAAAAATCAGGGATACCACCGTAAGGGTCACGCTGCGGTAGCCCAAAATCAGCAGCGGGATCATAATAAGGGGGTTGAGGACCTGACGGCCCAGAGCCACCACCTTTTGGAAGATGTACTCCTCGTTGATGGTGACATGGGACTCAAAGACGCTGATGGGAAAGGCCAGGGCGGCGTTGACGGTCATAATGCGCAGGAGCTTTTCCCCCAGAGCAATCTCATCCGCCGTCAGCTTTTTTCCGAAGATGATCTCCCCGTGGCCCGCCAGGAGGAAGCCGATGCCCAGCACCAGGGTGCCCAGCACCGCATAGGTGAGAAAGAACATCCCGTTGAGCTTGGCCATGCCGGCCTTGTCGTCTGCGGACTTGGCCCGGGAATAGTAGCGGATGTAGGCGCTGCCCAGACCGAAGCTCAGCAGGTTTAGATATGAGATAATAGGCAGAACGGTTTGGTATACGCCAAATTCGCTGTCGCCCAGCCGCTGGATCATAATGGGCGTATATACCAGGGAGATAACGGTGCTCAAACCCATGGACAGGTACGACAGGATCGCACCGATCTTGATCTGGCTTCCTTGCAAGCTGCGCCCACCCCTTTCTTTCTTCAATGGCATATTTCTACAAATACCTATTTTACAGCACCTTTGGTAAACTGTAAACCCATTTTGTGTAAATGGGTGGGAAAATGTGGGCAGTCCGCAAGTTGACAGCGCCCCATAAAGTGGGTAAAATAACCGTATGCTTTTATATGCGAGGTAAGAGTAGCTATGAATCTTCGTTTTCTGTTTGCCTTAACGGTGAGTAAGGCCGTGTACCACGGGATGCGCCTGCTGGGCCGTCAGGCGTCGTATCTGCCGGGCTGGTTCGCCGTGAAGCTGTGCCCGGACTATTTGCGCCACATCCGCAAGGCCGAGACTGTCATCTGCGTCACCGGCACTGACGGCAAGACCACCACGGCCAATCTCCTCAGCGATCTGCTCACGGCCAGCGGGCGCAAGGTGGCTAATAACCGCATCGGCAGCAACACCGAGTTCGGCATCGCCACGGCCATGACCTGCTCCGTGACTCTGGGAAATCGCTGCCGGGTGGACGCGGTGGTGCTGGAGGTGGACGAGCACTATGCCCGCATCGTCTGCCCCAAGGTCCGCAGCGATTATATTGTTATCACCAATGTGCTCCGGGACTCTCTGCAGCGCAACGCCCATCCGGAGTATGTGGCCGGGAAGCTGTCGCAGATCGACTGTCCCCATGCCAAGCTGATCCTCAATGCCGACGAACTGTGCTCGGCTCTGCTGCTGCCCAAGAATCCCCGGGTATACTACGCCATCGCCCGGCAGGAGGGGGACGGGGTGATCCCGCCCAACCGGGTCAACGACTGTCCCGATTGTCCCCGCTGCGGTGCGGCCCTGGACTACGACTATGTGCGCTATGCCCATGTGGGCCATGTCCACTGCGAGAAGTGCGGCTTTGCCTCCCCGGCGGCGGACTGGCTGGCGGAGGGCCTGGACACGAAAAACCGCCGCCTGACCCTGCGCCATGGGGACAGGGTGTATGACCTGCCTATGCTCCATGACAGCGTGTTTAATATTTATAACGAGCTGGCCGCCGTGGCGGTGCTTTGTGAAATGGGCCTTTCCGCAGATGCCATCCGCGCCGCTCTGGAGGCCACGGCCCTGACCAAGACCCGCCTCACCGAGATGCAGGTGGGCGGCGTGACCGTGGTGAGCATGATGGCTAAGAGCAATAACTCCCTGCCCGTTTCCATGGTCTTTGACTATATCCGCAAAAAGCCCGGGAAGAAGGCGGTGATCCTGGCTCTGGATGACCTGGACGAGAGCAAGTCCTCCGAGCGCATCGGCTGGATCTATGACACGGACTATGCGTTTTTAAATGACGAGAACATCGTGCAGATCATAGCCACCGGCGTGCGCTGCTGGGATCACGAGGTGCGCCTGCTGCTGGCGGGTGTGCCCCGGGAGAAGCTGGTGTGTATGCAGGACGAGCTGGCGGCCATAGAGCAGCTGCATCGGTCCGGTACGGAGAGCGTGTATCTGCTCCATGATATGTCCAGCTACAGCCGCTCCGTGGCGGCGCTGGAGAAGATCCGCAAGGTATTGGAGGGTGCGCTATGACGGTGGAAATTTTGTATCCCGAGCTGTGTAATCTCTACGGCGACCGGGGGAATATAGACTATCTGCGCCGCTGCCTGCCGGCAGACTACCACCAGACGCATATAGGAGACGAGCCCTGGTTTGTGCAGCATGAGGTGGATTTAATTTATCTATGCTCCATGACGGAGCGCAGCCAGGAGCGTGTGATCCGGGCACTGACGCCCTACCGGGAGCGCCTGGCGGAGCTGGTGGCGGCGGGGAAGCACTTCCTGCTCACCGGCAATGCCATGGAGGTGTTCGGCAAGACCATTCAGGACGGGGAAAAGACCATCTCGGGCCTGGGCCTGCTGGACCTGACCGCCCGGCGTATTCTGCCCAAGCGGGCCAACTCCCTGTTTCTGGGAGATTTTCAGGGGACAAAGATCGTGGGCTATACCAGCCGCTTCAGCCATATGGAGAGCGCTCTGCCGCCCCTGTTCACCGTAGAAAAGGGCCTGGGCCGCAGTGAGGGGGCCACGGTAGAGGGCATCCGCTCCGGCGGGGTCCTGGGTACCTACCTGCTGGGGCCGCTGCTGGTGCTGAACCCGGACTTTACCCGTTGGCTTTTGGACGATCTGGGCGCCGCAGACACACCGCTGGCCTTTGAGACGGAGGTGCGCCGGGCTTATCAGGCACGGTTAGAGCAGTTTCAGGGGAATATCGAATTCTAAAATAAAAAACGCACCCATGCGGGTGCGTTTTTTCCAGCGTGTCAAAAAAGCCTCGCAGAGTTTGCCGCCCGCAGGCGGCAAAGAAATGAAATCATTTTCTCTCGCGACATGTGCGTGAGAGAAAATACCTCTCAGGTTGCCAGTGTGGAATTTTGAGCCAAGGGCTCAAAATTATGCGCGCAGCAGACTGCAAGCCTTTTGTCGGAAAAACCCGGAGGGTTTTTCGACAGTCACTAAAAAACGCACCCGTGCGGGTGCGTTTTTCTGCTATCAGTCCATCATAGCCACGGCGCGGCAGGAGCAGCCGTCGGCGTTTTCAAATTTCAGGGGCAGGGTGATAAAGGTGAATTCCTTGCCCAGCAGGGCGTCCAGGTCTTTCAGGTTTTCCGTGTTCACCAGGCCCGCGCCCAGGAGCGTTATGTGGTTGGGGAAGTCTACGCTGTCGCAGGGGTCGATGGAGATGCAGTCCTCACCGATGCCCTTCAGGGACAGAGTCGCCACGAAGGCCGCCGCCTCCGGTGTCAGGCAGGGAAAGTCCTCGTAGTATTCCGCCCGGCCCCAGCGTTTATCCCAGCCGGTGCAAAAGAGCAGAAAGTCCGCCCGTCGTATTTCGCCCTCATGGGCCCGGAGCAGGGACAGGGGAATTTCCCGCAGCCCCCGGCAGTCCAGCACGAAGCCGGGGCCCGCGAAGGTCTCCGCCGGGAAAGCGTCCAGGGTCCGGCCGCCCTCTATCATGTGGGCCGGAGCATCCATGTGGGTACCGGTGTGAGAATACATGTGCAGAATGGTCTCCCGGTAGCCCGCCTCCCGGATGGTGCAGGCGGTGGTGAGAATCGGCTGCTCCGTGCCGGGATACACAGGCATTTCCGGGGAAATGCAGTGGGTCAGGTCGAGAATCATAGAAACGCCTCCGAAATAAGATGAAAGAGGAAAGATGGTGGGAGCGGATAAATTTGCGTAGGGGCGACCCTTGCGGTCGCCCGCGTCCTCCGTAATACCCTCGCACAAATCCAAAGGGGGACGGATTGCCACAACCAGTGACATCGGTCACTGGTTTCGCAATGACAGGCGGTTTTACAAGGGGCGCGGTGCAACTCCCGGCGGCGGGCTGGGGGCAGCCCGCCCTACGGCGTGGCTTGTAGGGGCGGACGACCCTGTCCGCCCGGGCCCGACAACGCAACACCTTGTAGGGCAGGGCCCGTGTGCCCTGCCGCGTGGGTGCTGTAAGGCCAATTCTCACCCGTGCAGCCAGATCATCAGCACGCCGATATCCGCCGGGGAAACACCGGAAATGCGGCTGGCCTGGCCCAGATTCAGCGGGCGCACGGCGCTGAGCTTTTCCCGGGCCTCCAGGCGCAGACCCCGGATAGCGGTGTAGTCCGCGTCCGGAGGCAGATCGTGCTGCTCCAGCTTTTCAAACTCCTCCACCTGGCTCAGTTGGCGGCGGATATAGCCCTCGTATTTCACAGAGATCTCCACCTGCTCCCGCACAGCTTTGGGCAGGCTCGGCGCGCTGGGGTCAAAGGTCATCAGCTCGTCATAGGTCATCTGGGGTCGGCGCAGCAGGTCAATGAGCCGGGCCCCGTCCGTCACCGCTGCGGAGCCCCGCTCCGTCAGCAGTTGGTTCAGCGCCTCGCTGCCGGGGATGCCCGTGTGCTCCAGGCGGCGAATTTCCGCATCCACAGCGGCGTATTTTTCCTCCACCGCCTGCATCCGCTCCCGGGACACCAGACCCAGCTTGTAGCCGATGTGTGTCAGGCGCTTGTCGGCGTTGTCCTGGCGCAGCAGGAGACGGTACTCTGAGCGGCTGGTCATCATGCGGTAGGGCTCCTCCGTCCCCTTGGTCAC
Source organism: Vescimonas fastidiosa (assembly GCF_018326305.1). NCBI lineage: Bacteria > Bacillati > Bacillota > Clostridia > Eubacteriales > Oscillospiraceae > Vescimonas > Vescimonas fastidiosa. Next base: position 139,681 of record NZ_AP023416.1, on the reverse strand, counting down.
CAGGTCATCGATGAGGGTGCCGATGTAGCTCTCGCTGCGCTTCAGGAGCATGGGCTCCCGTCCCAGGAGCTTCAGCGCCGCGTTGACCCCGGCCACAAAGCCCTGGACCGCCGCCTCCTCGTAGCCGGAGGAGCCGTTAAACTGCCCCGCGCCGTAAAGGCCCTCTATGGATTTTACCTCCAGTGTGGGCTGTAGGGCCAGGGGGTCGATGCAGTCGTACTCAATGGCGTAGGCCGGGCGCATCATCACCGCCTGCTCCAGGCCCGGCACCGAGTGGAGCATCTTGAGCTGCACCTCCTCCGGCATGGAGGAGGAGAAGCCCTGGATGTACATCTCCTCCGTGTCCAGGCCCATGGGCTCAATGAAAAGCTGGTGCCGGGGCTTATCCCGAAATCGAACGATTTTGGTCTCAATAGACGGGCAGTACCGGGGACCCACCCCCTCAATGACCCCGGAATAGATAGGGCTGCGGTCCAAATTTTCCAGGATGATACGGTGGGTCTCCTCCGTGGTGTAGGTGAGCCAGCAGACAGCCCGGTTTTCCGGTACCTGCTCCGTGGAAAAGCTGAAGGGCAGGGGGTCCTCGTCACCCCGCTGCACCTCCATTTTGGAAAAATCAATGCTCCGGGCGTTGATGCGAGGGGGCGTGCCGGTCTTAAAACGGCGCAGAGGCAGACCCAGCCGCGTCAAAGCCTCCGTCAGGGGCCCGGCGGCGTGCATCCCGTCGGGGCCGGAGTCCTCAATGCACTCCCCCACAATGGTGCGCCCCTGCAAATAGGTTCCGGTGCAGAGGATGGCCGCCCGGACCTCATACACGGCCCCGGTGCGCAGCACAACCTGCCGCACCCGGCCCCCTTCGGCACGCAGATCCACGATCTCCCCCTGCCGCACGGTGAGCCGCTCCTGCCTCTCCAGGGTGTGCTTCATCACCTGCTGGTACTTGCGCCGGTCGGCCTGGGCCCGCAGGGAGTGGACCGCCGGGCCCTTGCCCCGGTTGAGCATCCGGTACTGGATGCAGGCCCGGTCTGCGGCCTTACCCATCTCACCGCCCAGGGCGTCCAGCTCTCGGACCAAATGGCCCTTGCCGGTGCCGCCGATGGCCGGGTTGCAGGGCATGTTGCCCACAGCGTCCAGGTTGATGGTGAAAATAACGGTCTCCAGGCCCATCCGGGCCGCTGCCAGGGCCGCCTCGATGCCTGCGTGTCCCGCGCCTATGACGGCTATATCAAATTTTCCCGCCAGGAATTCCTTCATCTACAAAACCTCGGTCTTTGTAAAAAGTTACAAATAATAAATGTTAAACTTGTGTAAACTTCCGAAAAAACTCTTGCATTTGCTGTGGGGCTGTGCTATACTTCGTCATGGAAAACAAGAGAAGAAAGGAGCGTGATACAGTATGATGAACAACTGGATCTTGGGTGATCTGGACGACATGATCTTCGCCGACTGCGATTGGCAGCCCAGCGAGCGGTAAGCCGGAGCCCCACAGAAGCCACGCGGTAAGCGTGGGTATTTTTTTTGTAAAAGCGCTGCAACGCGCTTTATTTTTTTTGCCTGCGGCCCCTGAGAATAAGCACCAGGCATAAAAGCAGCAGGGAAGCGGCGATGGCGATGGCGCAGTTGCGGAAGAATTCCTCCGGCAGCAGCAAGATCACCGGGTCCGTGGCCGGGTCAAAGAGCCAGTTTCCTTTCCCCGGGAAAAAGATGCCGTGAAAGACGGTAAAGGCCCGGTTAAAGTCCGTGGCAGCCAGGGCAGCCGCGATCAATATGACGCCGCCCAGGGCGCAGGCGGCCCAGAAGCCCGGGGTCCGTCCGGCCAGGCGGGGGAGCTTTGTTTTTTGCCGCAGGCAGGCTACCCGCAGCGAAGACAAGACGGCCACCGACAGGGCTAAAAATGCCAGATTCAGGATAAACAGCACTCGCACATCCGCGAAGTGGCTGGCCCCCTCCGCCGAAAAGGGCAGCACCCCGGCGGCAAAGTCCGGCCGCAGACCCAGGCAGTAGTCCATCACATCGTTGTAGGCGGCCCGGGCTTGGGCGGCGGTGAGTCCGCTGGCCTGGCACACACCCAGGGGCCCGATCTGCACATAGTAAAACGGCCGCAGCAGCACCACCCAGGCGACAGACCCGGTCAAAACGGCCAATGCCGTGGCGGGGATGGCAACATAAGACCAGAGCTTTTGCATAAACTCAGACCTCCCACAGGCTATTCTCCGAGGAGGACACGCATAAGGCCCCGGCGGCCAGGGCGGCCAGAATGTCCTCCTTTTCCGCCATGAGCCCCCCGGCGATGAGGGGGATGGGCAGCCTTCGGGAGAGCTTTTCGATGACCTTGGGCAGGGTGCCCGGGAGGATCTCTATCACATCCGGCGTCACCATCTCCGTCTCCTTTTGCAGGTTTCCCACGGCCTTGGAGTCGATGGCGAATACCCGCAGCACCGTCAGCATCCCCAGCTCTCTGCCCCGGCGAATGAGGTGGGGCCGGGTAGAGAGAATGCCGTCGGCCCCCTGGTGCAGTAGCCAGTCCACGGCCACCTCCTTGGGAGCCAGGCCGTTCACCAGGTCGATGTGTACCACCGCCTGCTTGCCTGCCTCGTGGGTCCGGGCGATCCAGCCGGGGATGGTCAGCAGGTCGCCGCCCAGCAGGAAAAGCACCCGGCTTTCACACCCGGCGGCCCGGGTCAGGGCGGTCTCGTCCTTTACCGCCGGGATCACCGGAGACTGCTCCAAAAGACCGATAAGCTTGTGGCGCATGGGGTTCCCTCCTTTTATGGAATGGAATAGAGTAAAAAGCCTCGCAGAGTTTTCCGCCCGCAGGCGGAAAAAATTAAAATCATTTTTCACCGCGACATGCGCGTGGGGAAAAATACCTCTCAGGCTGCCAGTGTGGAATTTTGCCGTAAGCGGCAAAATTATGCGCGCAGCAGACGGCAAATCCCTTTGGCAGAAAAAACGAAGTTTTTTCGCCAGCTAAAGAAATATCCTCCTGCCTATCATACCACGGGCAGGAGGATATTTACAATATACAATATGCTTATTTTGCGCTCTTGGTGGCCACTACACAAACGCCTGTGCCGCACACATCGGGGATAACCACATCCCCGGCGGCAATGGGCAGCCGGGCCAGAGCGGTGTTCAGAGCGTGAGCCACCTGAAAGACCTTCTCCTTGGGTACCTCGCCCGCTGTGCGCACGGATACCACTGCCGCCTCGCCGCCGGTGCAGCGGACGGTGCCGGTAACGGTGCGCGCCGGGGCCACGCACTCTTTCCGGGCGTAGCTGTCGCCTCGCTTGCAGGTGTTGCCGGTGACGGCGGTGACCACGCCGCCCTCCAGGGTGGCGGTGAGCTGGCAGCCCATGGGGCAGCCGATGCAGGTCAGTTGACGCTGGTTCATTTTGCCACCTCCTCTACGGTAAAGGTAATGGTTTTGCAGCCTGCGGGCAGCTCCGCTTTGCGCAGGGGGAACTGCTCCATCTCGCCCGGGGTGAGAATGCGCTTGGGGATGCGCCGCAGAAGCACGCCGTCTGCATAGGCGGCCAGGGCGGCGTCCCGGTAGGGCTGCGCCACCCGGAAGCGCACGGTAACGGTTTCGTCCATGTTCTCCGGATCCATGGACTGGGGCACGGTGTAGCGCACGCCGTTTTTGCCCTCCAGACGCACGGAGCGGCTGCCCGCCCGGGCGCCCTGCAGGTACAGAGCGGCGTTTTCTCCGGCCTTTTGGGCCTCCTGGCTCACAAAGTCCACCAGGTCGTGAACATGGAGCACATTGCCGCAGGCAAACACCCCGGGAATAGAGGTGGCCAGCCGGTCCGTCACCTCCGGGCCGCCGGTAACGCCGCTCAGGCGCACCCCTGCGGCGGAGGACAGCTCATTTTCCGGCAGCAGGCCCACAGACAGCAGCAGCGTGTCGCAGGGGATGTGCTGCTCCGTGCCGGGGATGGGACGGCGATTCTCGTCCACCCGGGCCAGGGTCACACCCTCCAGCCGCTCCCGGCCGTGGATGTCCACCACGGTGGTGGAGAGATACAGGGGGATGTCAAAATCCTCCAGGCACTGGACAATGTTGCGTTTCAGTCCGCCGGAGTAGGGGAGGACCTCCGCCACTGCGTGGACCTTGGCGCCCTCCAGAGTCATGCGCCGGGCCATAATAAGCCCGATGTCGCCGCTTCCGAGGATCACCACATTTTTTCCGGGCATAAAGCCCTCCATATTCACCAGGCGCTGGGCGGTACCGGCGGAATAGATACCCGCCGGACGGTAGCCGGGGATGTTCAGCGCGCCCCGGGGCCGCTCCCGGCAGCCCATAGCCAGAATCACCGCCTGGGCCTGGATTTGAATGAGTCCCGTCTCCGGCCCGGTGACGGTAAGCACCCGGTCCTCGGAAAGATCCAGCACCATGGTGCGCAGCAGATAGGGAATGTGCATCTGCTGCACCCGGTCAATGAATCGCCCGGCGTACTCGGGGCCCGTCAGCTCCTGGCCGAAGGTGTGCAGGCCGAAGCCTGCGTGGATGCACTGGTTGAGGATGCCCCCCAGCTCCTTGTCCCGCTCGATAATGAGGATGTCCTCCACGCCCTTTTCCCGGGCAGCGATAGCGGCGGCCAGGCCCGCGGGGCCTCCGCCGATGATGGCAAGCTGTACCTGTTTCATGCCTGCACCTCCTTGGTATAGCCGACCAGGAGCCTGCTGTCTCCGCCGGACTTGGTCAGCTCTGTTTGCGCAATACCCAGCTCACGGCTGAGAATTTCCATCACTCTCGGGGAGCAGAAGCCGCCCTGGCAGCGGCCCATGCCGGCCCGGACCCGGCGCTTCACCCCGTCCAGAGACCGGGCGCCGGGCACCCGGTGGATGGCGTCCACGATCTCCCCCTCGCTGATCTGCTCACAGCGGCAGATGATGTTGCCGTAGGCGGCGTTCTCCCGCACCAGAGCCTGGCGCTCTTCAAAGGGCAGCTCCCGCAGATGGGGAATGTCCTTGCGGGTGGGAACAAAGGTCAGCTTCTCCGCGGCATCCAGCTTTTGGGCCACGCACTGGGCCAAATACTGCCCGATGGCCGGAGCGGAGGACAGACCCGGGGACTCGATCCCCACGGCGTCGAAGAAGCCGTCGGCACTCTCACCGATAATAAAGTCGTCCGCATCCCCCTCCAGGTGGGCCCGGAGACCGCAGAAGCTGGTAATGGTGTCCCGCATGGGCAGGTTCGGTACGCTGCGCCCGGCCATCTCGATGGCATAGGCCAGGCCGCCCGAGGTGGTGTTGGTGGCCTCCTTGTCGCTGCGGTCCACGGCGGTGGGGCCGATAAGGAGGTTCCCGTGTACCGTGGGCGTCACCAGCACGCCCTTGCCGAATTTGCCCGGCAGCTGAAAGACCGTCCGCTCCACCAGATGCCCGTCCTTCTTGTCCAGCAAGCAGTATTCGCCGCTGCGGGGTACGATGGAGAGCTTGTGCTCACAGACCATGTTGTGCAGGGTGTCGCTGTATACCCCGGCGGCGTTCACCACCGTGCGGGTCTGAAAAATTTTATCCCCGGCGGTGATCTCGTACAGGCCGTCCCGGCGGACGATGCTTGTCACGGGGCTGTCCAGGAAGAAGTCCACCCCGTTCTGGGCGGCGTTTTCTGCCAGGGCGATGGTCATGCCGAAGGGACAGACAATGGCGCTGGTGGGGGCGTACAGGGCCGCCACCGCCTCCGAGGACAGAGCACCCTCCAGGGCGTGCAGCTCGTCTCCGCTAACAATGCGCAGACCCTCCACGCCGTTCTTCTCGCCCCGCTCCCGCAGCTCCTCCAGCCGGGGCAGGTCCTTCTCGTTAAAGCACAGCACCAGGGCGCCGTTACGCCTATAGGAAAAGTCCAGCTCCCGGCTGAGGCCCTCCATCATGCGGCTGCCCGCCACATTGAAGTGGGCTTTTTTCGTTCCCGGCACGGCGTCGAAGCCGGCGTGGACGATGGCGGAGTTGGCCTTGCTGGTGCCCGCGCACACATCCTCGTTCTTTTCGCACAGGGCCAGGCGCAGGTCGTAGCGGCTCAGCTCCCGGGCTGTGGCGCAGCCCACGGCACCGCCGCCGATGACAATGGCGTCATAGATCATGGTTTACCTCTCCTTTACATAAAAAAGCCATGCAAACCCACGCACAGGCTCCCCTGTGCGTTCGCTGCATGACTCAAATTCTCATTGCACAATATTTTATTATATATGTATCATAGCAAGGTCGGCGGCTTCTGTCAAGAGGAAACCTTTGGAATTTTCTCTTAACGAATTCTTGACAATTTCTTAACGGCCATGTATGGTATACTTAACAGTAAATTAGATGATAAATAAAGCCCCGCAGAGCTTGCCGCCTGCGTGCGGCAAAATGGAGAGCCTGTTTGCCAAAAAATTTCGAGAAAATGTTTTACAGGCCTGATAGGGGGACACTGCATGAAAAAACGGCTCAAAATACCCTGGCCCGAGCAGTGGAGAAGGCAGACTCGCCTGCCCGCCAGCGGCAATAATCTCATTTACACGCCCAAGGACTTCATCATCTCCTTTACCCTGTATATTGTCACGGTCATCGCCTGTATGCTGCTGCGCTGCCTGGACGAGACCGAGGACACCAGCTATGTGGCCATGCTGTTTTTGACGGATGTGTTCTTTACGGCGGTGCTTACAGATGGATATTTATTCAGCATTCTCTGTGCGGTTTTGGGCGTATTCAGTGTGGACTACATCTTCACCGAGCCCTACTGGCACATCAGCTTCACTCTGGCGGGCTTTCCCCTGACCTTTCTGGTGATGATGACCATTTCCATCCTGGCTGGCGCCTTGGCCAGCCGTGCCAAGCAGATGGAGGCCACCCAGCGGCAGATGATCCGGGAGAAAATGCGCGGAAACCTTCTGCGGGGCATGGGCCACGACATCCGCACCCCCCTTACGGGTATCATAGGGGCCACGGACGTACTTTTGAAGCAGGACGAGACCCTCACGCCACAGCAGCGCCGGGAGCTGCTGCAGTCCATAAACGAGGAGGCCAAGTGGCTCATGCGGGTGTCGGAAAACCTTCTCTCCATCACCCGTATCGACGGCGAGAACGCCGGCGTGAAAAAGACCCCGGAGCTGGTGGAGGAGATCATCGAGGGTGCGGTGAGTAAGTTCCTTCGGCACTATCAGGGCATTGCCGTGCAGGTGCATTTGCCGGAGGAGCCCATGCTGGTGCCCATGGACCCGCTGCTGATGCAGCAGGTGCTGTTTAATCTCATGGAAAACGCTGCCCGCCACGGGGAGACCGTGAAGCAGATCGACATTTTCCTCTATCAAAAGGAGGATAAGGCGATCCTGGAGGTGGCGGATGACGGCGTGGGCATCGCCCACAGCCGCCTGGAGCATCTCTTTGACGGAACGCTCCACCCGGAGGAGGGCCGCGAGGACGCCCGCCGGGACATGGGCATCGGCCTTTCCGTCTGCCGCACCATCGTGGTGGCCCACGGCGGCAGCATCACCGCAAGTAATCAAAAAAATGGGGGGGCTCTGTTTCGCATCGCCCTGCCTATGGAAAAGGAGGAAACACATGAAAATTAAGGACAAGGTGCTCATTGTAGAGGATGAGCAGAGCATCAGCAATTTCATCTCCATGATTCTGCAGGCCAGCGATTTCGACACCATCGTTGTGCGCACCGGCGAGGAGGCCCTGACCATGATCTCCTCCCACTGCCCGGATCTGATCGTGCTGGACCTGGGTCTGCCGGATATGGACGGCATGGAGGTCCTCAAGTCCGTGCGCAAGTGGTCCAATCTTCCTGTGGTGGTGGTTTCTGCCCGGAACCATGAGCATGATAAGGTGGAGGCTCTGGACTACGGCGCCGATGATTACCTGGTCAAGCCCTTCGGCACCTCCGAGCTGCTGGCCCGCATCCGCACGGCCATTCGCCATACCCGCACGGCCCTGCCCAATAGCGGCATCGCCCAGTCCGGCAAGTTTACAACCGGCGAGCTTACCATCGATTACGATAAGCACCAGGTGCTGCTCCGGGGCGAGAACGCCAAGCTCACCGTCAACGAGTATAAGATCGTCGCCCTCCTGGGCAAGTACGCCGGAAAGGTGCTGACCTATGACTTCATCATCCGGGAGCTCTGGGGGCCCAAGGCCAAGACCGATAACCAGATCCTCCGGGTGAACATGGCCAATATCCGCCGTAAGATCGAGAAAAATCCCGGCCAGCCGGAGTACATATTCACCGAGGTGGGCGTGGGGTACCGTATGCGCGAGGACGACTAAAACTCCTGTCAAAAATTCCTTCGGAATTTTTCGACAAAAGGCTTGCAGCCTGCTGCGCGCATAATTTTTGCGCGGAGCGCAAAAATTCCACACTTGCAGTCTGAGAGGTATTTTTCCCCACGCACATGTCGCGGTGAAAAATGATCCCAATTTTTTGCCGCCTGCGGGCGGCAAACTCTGCGAGGCTTTTTAGAGCTCATATATTGCCAAAAACGAAGGAAAATTCTTTCCGAATTCACAATAAGGCTAAAGGACAGCGGGAAACCGCTGTCCTTTTTTTACACCGACCCTCAGGCATGGAAAGGCTCTGCTGCGCATAAAATAAGCACAGAAATCGTGATATGTTTCACAAAAAGAACTTTTGCAGGAGGGAGGTTTCGTTAAAATAGTGTCAATGCGTAAGCGTCCGATAAAGAAAACCGGAAGTCGCGCAAAGAGAGCGTTAAGGACAAGCGAAATCTATTTACATAGGAAAAGGGAAATGTTAAGGTGCAAATAGACCTCTTGGGAGAGAGGACAAACAATAATAAAGGAGAGAAAACTATGGAAGAAAGAAAAGGCTTTGGATCCAATTTTGGATTCCTGATGGCCGCCGTTGGTTCGGCAGTCGGCCTGGGTAACATCTGGGGTTTCCCCAATAAGATGGGTGCAAACGGCGGATTTACCTTCCTCGTTATTTATCTGATCCTGGCGGCCTGCTGCGGCATCATCGTCATGGTGGGCGAGCTGGCTCTGGGCCGTAAGACGGGCCGTGGCGCCGTGGGTGCGTACCGGGTCCTGTCCAAGAAGTTCAAGTGGCTGGGCTGGCTGGGCATTCTGTCCGCCTTCCTGATCCTGTTCTTCTACTGCGCCCTGGGCGGCTACTGCATCAAGTATGTGGTGCTGAATGTGGGCGATCTGTTCGGCGCCGGCTTCGGCTCCAACGGCCTGAACGGCGCGGAAGTGTTTGGCGCCTTCATGGGTAATCAAATGGAGGCCGTGATCTACGGTCTGATCTTCGTCCTGCTGACCATGATCATCGTCATGGGCGGTATCGGCGGCGGTATCGAGAAGGTCTGCTCCGTGGGTATGCCCGCTCTGTTCGTCATCCTCCTCATCTGCATCGTCCGCGCCTGCACCCTGCCCGGCGCTGTGGACGGCCTGAAGTATATGTTCGTTCCCGGCTGGGCTCTGGAAAACGGTGTTATTAAGGAAGCCCCCGATTTCCTCACCGTTCTGTCCACGGCCGGCGGCCAGATGTTCTTCTCTCTGTCCCTGGGCATGGGCGCCATGATCACCTACGGCTCCTATCTGCATAAAAAGGAAAACATCGAAAAGAACGCCCTGCTCATCGTGATCATGGATACTCTGGTGGCCCTGATGGCAGGTCTCTGCGTTATCCCTGGTCGTTTCGCCCTGGACCCCACCGGCTCCCTGGGCGGCCCGTCCCTGCTGTTTGTGACCATGCAGAATGTGTTCCACAAAATGCCCCTGGGCGCTCTGTTCGGCATCCTGTTCTATCTGCTGGTGGTGTTTGCCGCCATCTCCTCCTCCATCTCTCTGCTGGAGGTCATCGTGGCCCACTTCTGCGATAAGGCCCGTGACGCCGGCAAGGGCGACAAGCGCAAGACCTATTCCCTCATCGCTGCCGTATTCGTTGGCCTGGGCTGCATCCTCATCTGCCTGGATTCTCTGGGCGGCGCCGGCATCTCCCCCTTCAACATTCTGGGCATCGAAAAGGATGTCAACGGCAACCTGCCCATGTGGTGTGACTGCTGGCTGGACTTCTTCGACTGCATCTCCGAGGGTATCCTCATGCCGCTGGGCGCGCTGCTCATGTGCCTGTGTATCGGCTGGGAGCTGGGCCCCAAGATGGTGGACGACGAGTGCTGCCTGGAGGGTCAGAGCTTCAAGATGAAGGGCTTCTTCAACATCTGCGTCAAGTTCATCACCCCCCTGTGCATGCTGCTGGTGCTGTACGGCCAGATCAGAGAGTTCTTCTTCTAAACCGACTTACATATAATATAGATGGTGTCTCGCCGCGCCGCAAGCGCACAAGACCCATACCTGAAACGCCGGGGCCATCCCCGGCGTTTTTCTGTGCGCAGATAAGAATACATAAACATCTCCGCCCGGGCTTGCACAAATTTCCTTGTCATCCGTAGGGGCGGACGCCTCTGTCCGCCCGCCGATGCTGTACCGCACCTCTTGTAAAAGGTGTCATTGCGAGGGCGCACCGCGCCCGTGGCAATCCGAATCCCCCGTCCCCTCGGCCCCCTTGCCTAAAGGAGGCTGGCACGGCAAAGCCGTGACTGGGGGATTCCTCACCTCACCGCGCCTCTTGTAACCCCTCCGTAGGGGCGACCCTTGCGGTCGCCCGCGGGCGGGGCAGAGCCCCTCCCCTATGCACCCCATGATACGATTCCGTAGGGGCCGATGCCTACATCGGCCCGCCGTACCAGCCACCAAGCTGTCCGTAGGGGCGGGGTTCTCTTGCCCACCGTCGCGCCAACTGATTCCCGGCCGACCTCCGTATTCTCAATATCGGAAGAAAATTTCTGCCTATAATCCCTCTTTTTTCAAAAATTTTTTGTGAGAAAAGAAAAAAAGTTTGTACACAATTTGTTAAAAAAATGGAATCGTCTGACAAGAACTTGACAATATGGCGATTAAAGAATAATATAGGCTTACCAAAACTTGAGGAGGTAAATCACTCACTATGGAAAAGAAAAGCACTAAAATAGCGTATTTTATTGCGCTGGCGGTCGTGATTGTCGCTCTGGTCATCGCAAAAGTGACCAACGACGGTTCCGGCTTCGTGGCCACCGGTTGGGCCCTGTTCCCCCCCGTGGTCGCTATCGCCCTGGCCCTGATCAGTAAGGAAGTGTATTCCTCTCTGTTCCTGGGCTGCCTGGTGGGCGCTCTGCTGCTGGCTGACTTCAGCCCCTGGCAGACCGTCGTAAACTTCATCGGCGCCGGTGAGGGTGTTGGCATGATCAACGCCATCGACATCTCCATCCTGATCTTCCTGGTCATCCTGGGCATCATGGTGGACCTGATGAACAAGGCCGGCGGCTCCGCAGCCTTTGGCCGCTGGGCATCCAAGTCCGTGAAGACCCGTTCCGGCGCACAGCTGATGACCATGCTCCTGGGCGTGCTGATCTTCATCGATGACTACTTCAACTGCCTGACCGTAGGCGCTGTTATGCGTCCCGTTACCGAGAGCCACAAGATCTCCCGGGCGAAGCTGGCTTACGTCATCGACGCTACCGCCGCTCCCGTGTGTATGCTGGCTCCCGTGTCCTCCTGGGCCGCTGCCGTGGCCTCCTATGTGCCCGATGGCTTCCCCGGCTCCCGTATCAGCATGTTCCTGAGCCAGATCCCCTTCAACTATTACTGCATCCTGACCCTGGTGATGGTCATTGTCACCTCCGTGCTGAACATCGACTACGGCCCCATGCTGAAGCATGAGTACAACGCTCAGGTCAAGGACGATCTGTTCACCACTCCCGAGCGTCCCTTCGCCGGTGCCGACGATTATGAGGAAGGTGACAAGCACTCCTCCGTTCTGGACCTGCTGCTCCCCGTTATCGTTCTGATCGCCCTGTGCATCGTCGGCCTGATCTGGACCGGTGGCATGTGGGATGCCGAGAGCGACAACTACCACAACTTCGTCATGTCCTTCTCCGATGCCACCGCCGGTACCGGCCTGTGCCTGGGCTCCATCGTGGCCATCGTTGTGACCTTCATTTACTACTGGCTCCGCGGCCTCATCTCCTTCAATAAGTCCATGGAGTCCATCCCCAACGGCTTCATTCAGATGATCTCCCCCATCCTGATCCTCTGCTTCGCCTGGACCCTGTGCGGCCTGTGCCGTGACAACGGTCTGCAGGTGGGTGCCTTCGTGGAGGGCGTCATGGCTAACACCGGCAGCCTTGCCAAGTTCCTGCCTGCGGTTATCTTCATCGTGGCCTGCTTCATCGGCTTCGCCACCGGTACCTCCTGGGGCACCATCGGCATCATGGTTCCCCTGGTCTGTGCCGTGTTCGATTGGAATAGCCAGATCACCCTGCTGTCCATCGGCCTGGCAGCTTCCTGCGCCGGCGGCGTGTGCGGCGACCACCTGTCCCCCATCTCCGATACCACCATCATGGCCTCTGCCGGTGCCCACTGCTTCCACCTGAACCATGTGGCAACGCAGATCCCCTACGGTGTGACCGTGGCTGCCGTTTCCTTCGTCAGCTTCATCATCGCTGGCCTGCTGCAGAATGTTGTGATCTGCATGATTATCGCTATCGTCCTGATGATCGCTACTCTGCTGGTGATTCGTGTTGTTGTTGGTAAGAAGCACGCAGGTATCTTTGCCGAGATGGCTGCCGCCGATAAGGCCCTGTACAACAAGTAAGATACAGCCTACTTACAACAAAAAAGAGACGCCTCCGGGCGTCTCTTTTTTTGCGGTATTGCGTAACAAGGAGTGCGTAGGGGAGGGGCTTTGCCCCTCCCGTGGGCGGGGTAGAACCCCGCCCCTACAACACATTTTCGTAGGGGCGGACGCCTCTGTCCGCCCGCCCCACTGCACTTCATGTAACCCTCCGTAGGGGTGACCCTTGCGGCCGCCCGCCTGTCTTGCACTGCACCCCTTATAACGCTTTCGTAGGGGTGACCCTTGCGGTCGCCCCACCCGGTCACGCACCACGCCTCTTATCGCTCCGTAGGGGCGGACGCCTCTGTCCGCCCGCCCTACCGCACTACTTGCAACCTCTCCGTAGGGCAGGATGCCCTCACCCCGCCGTACGCCTGCGCCGCACCTCTTATAACCCGCCCACCCTACCGCACTTCATGTAACCCTCCGTAGGGGCCGATGCCTACATCGGCCCGCCCATCGGCACTTCTTGTAACGCTTCCGTAGGGGCGGGGTTCTACCCCGCCCGCGGGAGGGGCAGAGCCCCTCCCCTACGCACCCCATGATACGCTTCCGTAGGGGCCGATGATCCTGTTGCGGTGCCCAAAATTTCTGCGCTGCCTTGCGGCGAACGCTTAAAATTTTGACCGCGGCCACTCGCTCACTTCGCTTCCTCTGCCACTGGCAGCGCTCAGTTCGCTCCCCACATCGGCCCGCCAATGGCACCCCTTGCAGCGGTGTCATTGCGAGGGCGCAAAGCGCCCGTGGCAATCCGTCCTCCCGTCCCCTTGGCCCCTTGCCTAAAGGGGGCTGGCACGGCGAAGCCGTGACTGGGGGATTATTTCCCCACACTCCTTGCGGACTTTCATAGGGGCGACCCTTGCGGCCACCCGGCGTACACGCACCTTATAATAATATAGAAGGAAAAAATTGCCTCTGAGATTGCCTCGCCCAAACAATCCGTTAACAGCATCTTGATACGATATGCAAACTCGTATAACGAAATAACGATAACACCGGTTTGGAGAACGCAGGAGTAATTTTCCTGTAACGAAAGAAATGCCCGCTTAATAACCGTTAAGAAAAAAATATAAATTAACAAAAAAAGTATAAAGAACCCGTTAATACACTGGCTTTAACCGCAAAAAATATATAAAAGCGACAGAAATTTGACGATTTGAGCAAAAAGGGGATTCATAATTTGTTCAAAATTAAGAGATAAAGGTGAAAACGAAATATTGACAATTCAGCCAATTCAGGGTAGGATAAAAGAACCAAAACTTGAGGAGGTAAATCACACACTATGGAAAAGAAAAGTACCAAAATAGCGTATTTTATTGCGCTGGCGGTCGTGGTCATCGCCCTGGTCATCGCTAAGGTGGCCAACGATGGTTCCGGCTTCGTGGCCACCGGTTGGGCCCTGTTCCCCCCCGTGGTCGCTATCGCCCTGGCCCTGATCAGCAAGGAAGTGTATTCGTCCCTGTTCCTGGGCTGCCTGGTGGGCGCTCTGCTGCTGGCTGACTTCAGCCCCTGGCAGACCGTCGTAAACTTCATCGGTGCCGGCGAGAGTGTCGGCATGATCAACGCCATCGACATCTCCATCCTGATCTTCCTGGTCATCCTGGGTATCATGGTGGACCTGATGAACAAGGCCGGCGGCTCCGCAGCCTTTGGCCGCTGGGCTACCAAGTCCGTTAAGACCCGCTCCGGCGCGCAGATGATGACCATGCTCCTGGGTGTGCTGATCTTCATCGACGACTACTTCAACTGCCTGACCGTGGGTGCCGTGATGCGTCCCGTCACCGAGAGCCATCACATCTCCCGGGCTAAGCTGGCCTACATCATCGATGCTACCGCCGCTCCCGTCTGCATGCTGGCTCCCGTGTCCTCCTGGGCCGCCGCCGTTGCCTCCTATGTGCCCGATGGTTTCCCCGGCTCCCGTATCAGCATGTTCCTGAGCCAGATCCCCTTCAACTATTACTGCATCCTGACCCTGGTGATGGTCATTGTCACCTCTCTGCTGAACATCGACTACGGTCCCATGCTCAAGCATGAGTACAATGCCCAGGTCAAGAACGACCTGTTCACCACCCCCGAGCGTCCCTTCGCCGGTGCCGACGATTATGAGGAAGGTGCCAAGCACTCCTCCGTTCTGGACCTGTTGCTCCCCGTTATCATTCTGATTGCTCTGTGTATCGTCGGCCTGATTTGGACCGGTGGTATGTGGGATGCCGAGAGCGACAACTACCACAACTTCATTATGTCCTTCTCCGACGCTGCCGCCGGTAACGGCCTGTGCCTGGGCTCCATCGTGGCCCTGGTGTTCACCTTCATTTATTACTGGCTGCGCGGCCTGATTAAGTTTGAGAAGTCCATGGAGTCCATCCCCAACGGCTTCATTCAGATGATCTCCCCCATCCTGATCCTCTGCTTCGCCTGGACCCTGTGCGGCCTGTGCCGTGACGACGGTCTGCAGGTGGGTACCTTCGTGGAGGGCGTCATGGCGAACACCGGCAGCCTTGCCAAGTTCCTGCCCTGCGTCATCTTCATCGTGGCCTGCTTCATCGGCTTCGCCACCGGTACCTCCTGGGGCACCATCGGCATCATGGTCCCGCTGGTCTGCGCCGTGTTCGATTGGAATAGCCAGATCACCCTGCTGTCCATCGGCCTGGCAGCTTCCTGCGCCGGCGGCGTGTGCGGCGACCACCTGTCCCCCATCTCCGATACCACCATCATGGCTTCTGCCGGTGCCCACTGCTTCCACCTGAACCATGTGTCCACCCAGATTCCCTACGGCGTGACCGTGGCTGCCGTTTCCTTCGTCAGCTTCCTCATCGCCGGTCTGGTGCAGAATGTTGTGATCTGCATGATTATCGCTATCGTCCTGATGATCGCCACTCTGCTGGTCATCAAGGCTGTGGTGTCCAAGAAGCACGCCGGTATCTTCGCCGAAATGGCCGAGGCCAACAAGGCCATGGCCGGCAAGTAAGATACAGCCTACATACGACAGAAAAGAGACGCCTCCGGGCGTCTCTTTTTTTACTGGCAGAAAATTCCTACGGAATTTTCTGCCAAAGGGGTTTGCAGTCTGCTGCGCGCATAATTTTGTCGCAAGCGACAAAATTCCACACTGGCAGCCTGAGAGGTATTTTTCCCCACGCACATGTCGCGGTGAAAAATGATTTGAATTTTTTTGCCGCCTGCGGGCGGCAAACTCTGCGAGGCTTTTGCGGGTGTATATAGTGTATATGCGTATGTATGCGTATACGGCATGCCACGACCAACCACGCCTCTTATCGTTTCGTAGGGGCGGACGCCTCTGTCCGCCCGCCCCACCGCACTTTCTGTGTAACCCTGTCACTGCCACAGCCGGTGCGCACACTGGCTGTGGCAATTCGCATCCCTGCCGCACCAACGAAAAAAGGCGGTACGCTTTCGCGTACCGCCCTCTGCCGTTTCATCTCAGAACATCTTTTTCACATATTGGTCGTACTTGCTCTTGTTCATAACGCTTTGGTAGGTGTTCTTAAAGCGGGAGACGGTGAGACTGTTGAACTCCAAAATGCGCCGATATTTCAGCACACCGGCGATGGCGGCAATGCCGCAGCTAAAGAACCCATAGGGCGCGGTCCGGGCGGCCACGGCCACCAACGCGCCAACCAAGATTACCGAAATGACCACGCCTGCGATCTGCTTTTTCGGCTGGAGCAGACGCCGATCCGCCTCCGTGATGACACCCTCCTCCACCATGGTCTTGGCCAGCCGAGCCTGCACGGTAAAGGTGGAGATGGCATTCAGCACACAGGGTGCTGCCACAAAGAAGGTGAACAGGGCCAGGGCCGCCTGCACGATAAAAATGGAAATACTACTTTCGTTCAATGGACTATCCTCCTAATAAAATTTTGCAAACAATATATTTGCGAAAGGGTGATGCTGTCATGCGCCGTTAAAAACCACCGCTATGTCCGTCCGGCCGGTGGCGTAGAGCATATGGCTGTAGCTCAGGTCAAAGGACACCACATCCCCCACCCGCAGGGCCCGGGGGCAATCCTCCACATCCAAAATACAGTGGTCCGAGGAGCCGCCTATGACCGTCATACCCGGCTCCCGGCAGAGAAGGGTCTCCACCTGCCCCACATCCGCTCGGCCAAAGGCCGCCAGGGCTCGCAGTCGCATACCCCGATCCACAAAGGTGGGGCGGTTGCCAAAGGCGTCTATGACCGTCTCTCCCACAGGATGGGTGGGCTTTTTCCGCAGCTCGATGATCTCCGCCTCCAGGCGCATGGTGCCCCGGAGCAGGTAATCCATGTCGCTGATGCCCCAATCCACCTGCAGGTCCTTGGCCAGTAAGGCCGTCTCGCCGATGCGCAGATGGTTGATGCCCTGGGGCATAGTACCCCAGTGGACCAGGGTGTAGCTGCTGGTGGCGCCGCCGGAGACGATCTCCAGCTGTCGGCCGATCCGTGCCTCCACGGCCCGGGCAATGTCCACCAGCTGCCCCATATTCTCCGGCGTAGGCTTCACCGCGCCGTAGCAGCCCAGGTTTACCCCCACACCGGCCAGGTGCAGGTGGTCAAGCCCCTGCTCCACATGGCAGCAGACCTCCACCATCTCCGTCTTATCCCAAAAGCCTTCCCGCAGATCCCCCAGATCAGCCATAATGATCACCCGATGGGTGACGCCCTGCTCGGCGCAGACGCTGTTCAGCGCATCCAGGGTGGTGGCATCGCTCTGCAGGGAGTAGCCCGCCAGCCGAGCCACCTCCGGCAGCTCCGAAAGCCCCGGCACCCGCAGCAGCATATACGGCCCCGGGATACCCTCCCGACGCCACAGCTCCATCTGCTCCAGGCGGCTGGTGGCAAGCTGCGCTGCGCCGCAGCTGCGGTACAGCCGGGCAATCTCCGGCAGTCCGCCTGCCCCCTTTATCACACCGGCCACGGCTATGCCCCGGGCCTCACAGTGCTTGACGATTTGGGTGCAGTTGTTGCGCAGCTTGTCCCGATCTATTACAATGCGGGGAAATTTTCTATCCATGATCCTACCTCGATCTTTCACAGATAAAGACAGTATACCATATTCTCCGGGGAATTGCCATTATTTTTTTGGCTGTGCGCCCCCTGAAATGCGAAAAAACCTTGTCCAATTCACAAAGCACGAGGTGATAAATTTTTCTTTTTTAGAAAAAATGACAAAATGTGAAAAACCCGGTTGACAGATGCGCCCTCCGGGTGTACTATGCCAACAACAAAAAACAGACGAAAGGAGAAAGCAGTATGAAGCAGTTTGGCCGCAGCATGATGATGATGCAGATGTGCATGCCCATGTGCATGTGCATGTTTTCTTGCGCGCAAAACAGCCATCTGCTTTCCCAAAACGCCTGAGCGGTCATTAGGGCCGCGGGTATCGCTTACCACAGCGGGAAGTCATTTGGCTTCCCGCTGTATTATTTTTGGCAAAGGAGGATGACCCCATGAAAAAGCTCTACCGTCTCTTCGCCACGGGTCACCGAATGTGTCCTCCGGGCACGATTCGATAAAAGCAAGTGTAACCGAGGCAATAGCCCCATTTCCCATAAAATCCGACATCATTATATTATTAAAAAGGAGAATAAAACCATGAAAAAGACTACCAAGCTCACCGCTCTGGTCCTGGCCCTTGTGCTGACCCTGGCCCTGGCCCTCACCGGCTGCGGCAAGAAGACCACCACCATTCAGATCGCCGTTCCCAACGACACGACCAACGAGGCCCGTGCCCTCCTTCTGCTGGAGCAGCAGGGCATCATCAAGCTGAAGGACGGCGCCGGCATCACTGCCACCAAGAACGACATCGTGGAAAATCCCCACAATGTGGAGATCGTAGAGGCTGAGGCCGCCCAGCTGCCCAATGTGAAGCAGGATGTGGACTACGCCGTTATCAACTCCAACTACGCCATCAACGCCGGCCTCAATCCCCTGAAGGATGCTCTGGCCATCGAGGGCTCCTCCTCCGCCTACGGCAACATCCTCTGCGTCAAGGAAGGCAATGAGAACCTGCCCAAGATCCTGGCCCTGAAGGCTGCTCTGGAGAGCAAGCAGGTGGCTGACTTCATCACCGAGAAGTATGCCGGCTCCGTGGTCAGCACCGTTACCAACCCCACCGACGGCTATGATTCCTCCCTTGACTACGCTGCACTGAACGGCACCACCATCACCATCGCTGCCTCCCCCACCCCCCACGCCGAGATCCTGGAGGTTGCCAAGACCATCCTGGCCGCTAAGGGCATCACCTTGGATATCCAGAGCTACAATGACTATGTTGTGCCCAACACCGTGGTAGACGACGGCACCGTGGACGCCAACTACTTCCAGCACCTGCCCTACCTGGAGGACTTCAATAAGGAGCAGGGCACCCACATCGTGTCCATCGCCACCATCCATGTGGAGCCCATGGGCCTCTACGGCGGCAAGCAGACCTCTCTGGACGCCCTGACCAAGTAATTTTGAAACGAGGGAAACAAACATGATCGAGCTCAAGCATATATGCAAAACATTTGACTCCGGTGGGGGAGAAGTGGAAGCGCTGAAGGATGTTTCCCTCACGATAGAAAAGGGCGAAATTTACGGCATCATCGGCATGAGCGGCGCCGGCAAAAGCACCCTGGTTCGGTGCATGAACCTGCTGGAGCGGCCCACCTCCGGGGAGATTTGGGTGGACGGTCAGGAGCTGGAGCAGATGTCCGCCAAGGACCTGCGCCGGGCTCGCCGGGAGATCACCATGATCTTCCAGCACTTCAACCTCCTCATGCAGCGCACCTGCCTGCGCAATGTGTGCTTCCCCATGGAGCTGAGCGGCATGAAGAAGGCCGATGCGGAAAAGCGCGCCCGGGAGCTTCTGGACCTGGTAGGCCTGCCGGATAAGGCCAATGCTTACCCGGCCCAGCTCTCCGGCGGCCAGCAGCAGCGCATCGCCATCGCCCGGGCTCTTGCCACCAATCCCAAGGTGCTGCTGTGCGATGAAGCCACCAGCGCCCTGGACCCCAACACCACCCACCAGATTCTCCAGCTGATCCGGGAGCTGAACCGGGAGCTGGGCATCACCGTGGTCATCATCACCCACCAGATGAGCGTGGTGAAGGAAATTTGCGATAAGGTCGCCATCCTGGACGGCGGCGAGGTGGCCGAGGAGGGCCTGGTGTCGGCGGTGTTTGCCGCCCCCAAGTCCGCAGCCGGCCGCCGGCTGGTGTTCCCCGGCGGGGCCGACGCCCTGGTGTCCGATCCCGCCTCGGAGCGCCGTGTGCGCCTCATTTTCCGTGATAGCCAGACCACCGGTATTCCCTTGGTTGCCCGGCTGGCGGCGGAGGAGAGCATCTACTGCAATGTCATCTCCGCCAGCACCCAAAAGCTGTCCCGGGAGGTCTACGGCAGTATGCTCCTGGGCATCCCCAGCGCCCACTTTGACCGGGCCGTGGACTTCATTAAGGCCTATCCCAATATTCAGGTAGAGGAGGTGGAGCACCATGTACAGTGATTTGTTTTCCCCGTCGTCCCTGGCGGATCTGCAGGCGGTCCTGCCGCAGATACCCTTTGCTATTTGGGAAACGCTCTATGTGACCCTGCTCTCCACCCTCCTGGCCACTGTTATCGGCCTGCCTTTGGGCGTGCTGCTGGTGGTGGGAGAAAAGGGCGGCGTGCTGCCCCTGCCTAAGGGCGTTCTCCATGTGCTGAATGTGCTCATCAATCTGCTGCGGTCTGTGCCGTTTCTGATTTTGATGATCATGGTGTTTCCTCTGTCCCGGCTTATCATCGGCACCGCCGTGGGCACAGCGGCCACCATTGTGCCTTTGGTGGTAGCGGCCTTCCCGTTTATCGCCAGATTGGTGGAGGGCAGTCTCCGGGAGGTGGACCCCAATATCATCGAGGCCGCCCAGAGCATGGGCGCCACCCCCCTGCAGATCATCTGCCGGGTGATGATTCCCGAGAGCGTCCCCAGCCTGCTGCAAAATGTGACCATCGCCCTGACCACCATTCTGGGCTACTCGGCCATGAGCGGCATCATCGGCGGCGGCGGCCTGGGCAAGATCGCCATCGACTACGGCTATTACCGCTATAAGTACCTGGTGATGCTGGTGGCGGTGATCCTGCTGGTGCTGCTGGTGCAGGTGCTGCAAACCATCGGCACGAAGCTGGCTATCCGCTGCGACAAGCGCCTAAAAAAATAACGCGGAAAGAAAAATAACCGAAAAACCACGGGCCGTCCTTTCGATGCCCCGTGGTTTTTTCCGTACCGACGCCTTTTTTTATCATTGTCAGGAGAGTATAGGGTGTAAAAACACCGTACAGATTGCCCCATCATCGGCGGAACGGCTTGCATTTCTCTACGCTATCCTCTATAATGGCGTTAAAAATAAAAGGAGGTCGATCAATTTTATGGAAGCCGGAGACAGTTGCCCTGCCCCTGACCGAAACAACGCCATTTTGTTCAAATACAGATGTTAGGCACGACCCGTGCGGAACGGTTTCCGCTTGGGCTGTGTTTTTTGCTATTTTGAAGAATTTGAAAGATATAATGGATATAGAAAGGTCAAAATAAATGTTAGGATTGATTATTTTACAGCTGGTACTGATCGCACTGAATGCCGTTTTTGCATCTGCGGAGCTGGCGGTACTCTCTATAAACGAAACAAAACTGGAACGAATGGCGGACGGGGGAGATAAACGGGCCGGGCGCTTATACAAGCTGACCCGTGAGCCAGCCCGGTTCCTTGCAACCATTCAGGTGGCCATTACCCTGTCCGGCTTCCTGGGCTCTGCATTTGCCGCCGACAATTTTTCCGACCCGCTGGTGGACTGGCTGCTGGGCCTGGGCGTGAACATTCCCAGGGCAACCCTGGACTCTATCGCCGTTGTGGTCATCACGCTGATCCTGTCCTACTTTACCCTGGTGTTTGGCGAGCTGGTTCCCAAGCGAATTGCGCTGAAGAGGGCGGAGGCCCTTGGCCTGCGTATCTCCGGGCTGGTCAACGGCATTTCCGTTGTGTTCCGTCCCATCGTGTGGCTCCTGTCCGTGTCCACCAATAGCATTTTGCGGCTGCTGGGCATTGACCCCAACGAAGTGGAGGAGTCGGTCAACGAGGAGGAGATTCTCCTGATGGTAGATGCCGGCAGCGAAAAGGGTGCTATTGACGAGGAGGAAAAGACATTTATTCGGAATATCTTCGCATTTGACGATCTGACCGCCGAGGAGATTGCGGTCCATCGCACGGATGTCGCTATTCTTTGGCTGGAGGACCCCATGGAGGAGTGGGCCCGGGTCATCCATGACAGCCGCTATACCCTCTATCCCGTGTGCCGGGACTCCACCGACAATATCATCGGCATTCTCAATGCCAAGGACTATTTCCGGCTGGATGACAAGAGCCGGGAGAATGTCATGCAGCGTGCCGTGAAGCCGCCCTTCTTTGTGCCGGAAACCATCAAGGCGGATGTGCTGTTCCGGAAGATGAAGAAAACCCGCAATGCCATGGCCGTTGTGCTGGACGAGCATGGCGGCTTAGAGGGGATTATCACCCTGAATGATTTGGTGCAGCGGTTGGTAGGCGACCTGGGGGAGGATACCGCGGAAGAGGGCGCCGCCGAACCCCATGTGGAACGGTTGGATGAGAACACCTGGGCCATCGTTGGCAATGTGGAGCTCCACGACATCGAGCAGGCATTGGATGTGGAGATAGGCAGGGAGGAGGTAGACACCTTCACCGGCCTTGTCTTTGGCGAGCTTGACATGATCCCCCATGACGGGGAGCAAAGCATAGAACTGGACTTCAAGGGATTGCATATACATATCAAAGAAGTCAAGGAGCATCAGATCTCCTATGCCACGGTAACGAAGCTGTCAGTGCCGGATGACAGGGCAGAAAAGGCACAATAAAAATTCTTCGGAGCCATATAGGCCGCACACGAGCATCGGTTTGCGGCCAAAAAGCGGTGAATTTTGCTTGCACTTTGGTGCAGTTTGTGGCAAAATCGGAGACAAGAAGGTGACATAAAGGGGGACATAAAATGGACCTATATCGCGATCCGGACACCATGGACCCGGAGGAGCTACGGGCGTATCTCTCGGACATCCGTCAGGAGCTGGAGGCCATGGATGAGGATGAGCCGGAGGATGAGACCAGCGAGGAATTTGTGGACTGGGCCGAGGAGCATGAAGTCCTGGAGGATCTGGTGGATGAAATCATAGACCGCCTGGAAGCTCTGGGCGAGGCGCTGGAGTGAGACAATAAAAAATATAGGGGCGGGATTTATCCCGCCCCTATATTTTTAAAATGTCACGATGTCCGCGCCGCCCAGGGCGGCGGCGTCCTCTCGGTCATGGGTCACGCACAAAATCGCGGCGGCCCCTCGGTGCCGGAGAATGTAGTCCGCCGTTTGCTGCCGGGCCTCGTCATCCAGTCCCTTGAAGGGCTCGTCCAGCAGCAGAAGGTCGGCGCCGAAGCAAACCGCCCGGGAAATAACCACCCGCCGCCGCATACCGCCGGAAAGCTCCCGGACCGGCTGGTCCAGGCTCCCCGCCAGCCCCAGCTCCTCCAGATGCCGGCGAATTTCGCCCTCGCCCAGAGCCTTGCCCGTGACCAGGCGGATATTGTCCACAGCGGAAAATCCGTCACACAGACGGTCCTCCTGAAACACATAGGCAATACGCTCCGGCAGGTCCGTAATTTGCCCGCTGTCGGGCGTCTCCAGCCCGGCGATGCACCGCAGCAGGGTGGTCTTGCCCCGGCCCGAGGGGGCCATAAGGCAGGCCGTCCCACCGCTCTCCAGAGTCAGAGACACATGATCCAAAACCATCTTGCCGTCAAAGGCTTTGCACAGATGCTGAATTTTCATGCCGGCACACCTCCTATCTGGCGAAGGATGCGCCGAAGCAGCCACAAAACCAGCTTTTCAAACCCGGCACTCAGGGCCACAATGACCACCGTCCAGGCCAGAAGGTCCGCGGTCATCAGGTAGATCTTCGCGTCATACAGCCGCTCCCCCAGGGAGCCGCCTACCACGCCGATGACCTCCGCCGCCACCCCGGCCTTCCAGCTCATGCCCAGGGATGTGGCGCAGCCTGCCAGCAAAAACGGCTCCACCGCCGGCAGGTAGATCATCCGCACCCGCCGCTTCCAGGGGACCCGGAACACCCGGGCCATCTCCAAAAGCTGCCTGTCTGCGCTGCGGATGCCCGCCAGCGCATTGGTGTAAAGCACCGGAAAAACCATGAGAAAGGAGATAAACAGCGACAGCTGGGAGGTTTGCAGCCATATCAGCGCTAAAATGATGAATGACGCCACCGGCACGGACTTAATGGCCAGCACATAGGGCCGCAGCAGGATTTCCAGCAGGGAAAACCGTCCTGCCCCGAAGGCCAGCACCGTGGCCGCCGCCAGCGCCAGGAGAAAGCCCCCGGCAATGCGCAGCAGACTAAAGCCGACGGTGCCCCAAAAATCCGCCGTGACCACCAGCGCACGCAGGCGTCCTGCCACCTGCAGGGGGGAGGGCAGCAGGATGGGGGCGTGGACCAGCAGCGCCGCCCCCTGCCACACGGCCAGGGCCAGCAGGGCGGCGAAAAGCTTTTGCAGCCGGGCTCGACTCATGCGCCCAGCCAGTAGAAGCCATCCGTGGGCATGGCGCCGCCTACGGACTCACTCTTCAGGTCATACAGGGTCTGGAGATAGCCGTTTACGGCGGTTTTCATCTCCTTGCCGGTGATGCAGACCAGGTTGCACCCGGGCAGGGCCTTCTCCGCCACGGCGGCGCTGACGATGCCCATTTTCTCTACCAAGGCAGCCGTCTCGGCGGCGTGGGTGTTGGCATAGTCGGTGCTGGCGGCGTACTCCTCCAGGAACTTAGCCACAGCCTGGGGATGCTCGTCGGCAAAGGCCTTGCGCACCAGCAGGCCCGCTGTGACCAGGCGGCTGTCAACGCCCAGCTTGTCCCACTGGGCGGAGAGGTCCAGGGACACCTGCAGACCCTCCAGCTTGCCCTGGGCCACGGTGACGAAGGGCTGGGGCAGCATGGCGATGGCGTGTTCCTCCTGGGCCATAAGGGCCACGATCTCCGAGGGCTCGCTCTTCCACTCCACGGTTACATCCCGGCCCAGGGTCAGTCCGTTTTGGGCCAGCAAATAGGTCAGAGCGTATTCCGGAGTGGCCCCCTTGCCGGTGGCGTAGAGGGTCTTACCGGCCAGGGACTTCACATCCGTCACGGTCTGGCCGCCCTTTTCCACAATGTACAGCACGCCCAAGGTGCTGGCGGCAATAAGCTCCACCTGGCCCTGGGTCTGGTTATAGAGAATGGCTCCCACATTGGCGGGCACGGCCAAAATGTCCAGCTCCCCCTTGATGAGCTGGGGGGTCAGCTCGCTGGCGGAGGCGGCCATGGTAAAGGCATAGGTGTTGGCGGTGAGGCCGTTTTCGGCGTCGTCCAGCAGCTTGGCCATGCCCATGGAGGTGGGACCCTTCAGGCCGCCCAGGCGAACATTCACGGACTGATAGTCCTCCTGACGGGGCTGCACGGTGCAGGCGGCCAGGCTCAGAACCAGCAGCAGGGCCAGGAGCAGGGAAGTGATCTTTTTCATAGCGGGATTCCTTTCTTTTGCCTTAGTTTTCTCCGGGGGTGATGACATGGGAATACTGGGTCTTGGCGCTGACCCCCTCCAGGCGGCCGATTTTACCGCTGAGGGCGGAGATGGCGTCCTGGGGCGCGTCCAGCACCACGGAGATGATGTTCACGCCCTTTTCCCGGTAGGGAAGTCCCATGCGGCCGATGATGTAGTGGCCGTACTGGTGCAGCAGCTCGTTCAGGGCCGCTACCGACGACTCCTGCGTTACGATGATGCCGATAAGGGCGACTCTGGTTTCCATGTGATTACCTCCCGGATGGATTTTTCGCGGCAAAAAAGCCGCATCGCTTCTTCGACGCGGCCAAAAGACCCACCGTGGGGTGGGCAATTCTCTCTATGGCGCATCTTCCGCCGCAAGAAAAGACTTTTGGCGTCAGGAGCTTGGCTGTATTGTAGGATAAAACCGGGCGGATGTCAAGGGCGGAGGGCCTTAAAGGCCCAACTGCTCCATGCAAAATGCTTTCGATGCGGGAATATCCGTGGTTGCCGTCTCCCAAATGATCTGGCGGTCCATCTTCCCGTAGCCGTGGGCGACCATGTTCCGCATGGCTTTCATGGGTCCCCACTGCACCCGGCTGGCCGTCTCCCGGCGGTACTCCTCGGACAGGCCGCCGCCCGGCTCGCCGATCTGCAAAAGGCAGAAGGACAGGGCGTGCTGAAAATCTTCGTCGCTGTCAAAGGCTTCAAAACCATTGCCAAACCGCCCAATGGCGTTTTCGATGGACACGCAGTATTCGTAAATATGCGTTAGTCTCTGCCTGTCAGCTTGCTGCATCATAAATTCGCACCCTCTCTTTCTGCACCGCGTCTCGAAACAGGGCATCGGACGCGCTTTGACTGCCCTGCTCCAGGGAGCTGACCGGGAGGAGGTCGATGCTCTTGCCCAGCGCCGATTCCAGGTCGCAGTAGACGCTGCCCAGGGCCAGCAGCGACCGAATGTTCGTGCCCGTCAGGTCCACCAGCAGGTCGATGTCGCTGTCGGCGTCCGCCTCGCCCCGGGCGTAGGAGCCGAAGACATACACGGCCCGCAGCCCATATTGCGCGGCGATGGGCGCAATGATCCGCCGCAAGTCGTCCATTGTGTAGACCATGCACATCCCTCCCGAAAGTTTTCTTACTTTTATTATACCCGTTTCGGTGCAAAATGCAAGGGCTGTGTTCCCACTGCAAAAAAGCCAAGCCCGGGGGCTTGGCTTTTTTCGCGAATTTTCTTAGTCCGGCCACCGCAAATGCTCCTGCGACGGAACAAACCAAAACTGGGTCATTTCCCTTGCAAAGGGGTCCATATAGTTGGAGGCGCGAGCGTTCATCTGCGCCTTTAGGGCTGTGGTGGCGGGATACTGGAACCAGGTGTGCTGGTGGGTGTAGTTAAAGTAGCTGATGATAGCATAAACACCCTTCGTATTGAACGCGGTGTAGGCCAGATACCCCCGCCGGTTTTCCCCCTCCCGGGGTAGGGAGAACCCGGCGTAAATGTCAGTTTTCGTTGTGCCCAGAGACATGAATCCTGTGTCCGTGCCAATGGCCTCGCCCAAGAAGTAGTAAGGGGCGGTGTAGGTCTGGCCGTCCCGGTCATAGAGCAGCCGCCCGGTGACATCGCCGCCCTTGACCCAGCCTTCGGGCCCGAGTTGATACAAGGGCCAGACTTGCAGACAGTCCGTGCCGAAGAATTCGGGGCCTGTCTCCCAGAGGAAATGGTGGAGGATGACCCAAGTCTCGTTCTCGCCGGGCACCTGCACGGCAATGCCGGTGATACGCAGACGCTTGTTGGAGGTTTTCTCGTGTCTCAGGGTCGGGCTGTAAACCTTGCTCTCCACATCCACCCGCAGGGCTCCGGCGCAGGCGGCCAGATCCTCCTCGGCCAGGTCGCTGAGAATGCTCTCCGGGAAGCCCAGGTCTAAAAGATCGGCCTTGATTTCCGCCGTTTTCGCCGTCTCAGCCTCCTCCAGTGGATGCCAGTCCATGGGGTGCTGGGCGCCGAAGAGGTACCCGGCGGCGCAGCCCAGCACCAGCGCTGCCGCCAGCAGGATCGCAAGCCATAGGTCCGGCACCCTCACCGGCGCCGGGTGCATAGTATACCCTGCCTCGCCCAGGGCTTTGGCGGTTTTGCGGATGCGACACAGGATGACAATGAAAATGACCATCAAAAGCAGCGGCAAGTAGAGCCCGGGGTACTCGATCAGCGCCAGTACATACATGACCGCATACCACACCAGCAGCGCCAGGACCCCGCCTGCCTTGGGCGGCAGGTTCGCCTTCCGCTGCACCGCCCGCAGCCCCAGCCACAGGCAGAATAGGCCCAGCAGCTGCGCCGCAAAGAAGACCTGAGCCAGAGTGGTGGTGACGCGCTCGGGAATGAAATCATCCCGGCAGGGGAAGGCGTTCAGAACGATGGTGGGGAAGAACTGGACGCAGCGCAGGAGCGTCAGCACGAAGCAGGCGGTGAAACAGCCGTTTTCCCGCCGCAGGGCCCGGAAGCCCAGCAGGCTCAGCACCATGCCCACGGTGGGCAGAATGTAGTTCAGCCCCCAAAAGTTCAGCGTCAGGGTACACAGGGCCATGCCGATGAGTACCCGGTTCACGGCCCGGCGGAAGGGATTCACTTTTTCCACCACCTCGTCCGGCGGCAGGGCGGAGAAGCTCTCGGCAAACAGCGTCTCCAGGTCGATCTCTTTGGGGGAATTTCCTCTCGGGTCAACCATGGTTCTCACCTCCCAGCATCTTGCGCAGCTGCTTTTTCAGCCGGTACAGCCGGCCCTCCACAGCCCGCTCTGTCATGCCCAGCTCGGCGGCGATTTGCGCCGTGGGCTGCAGGTAGTAGTATTTCCGGTAAAACAGCACCCGATCCCGAGCGTGCAGACGCTCTAAAGCGGCTTGCACGGCCTCCTGCCGTTCTTTTTGCAGCAGCGCCTCTTCCGGGGTGAGGGACGAGGCCGGGGTGTCTTGGGAAAGAACCTCTGCACCGCAGTGGCTTGGGCGGCCCGGCGGTGGTTGAGAGCCGTGTTGCGGGTGATGGCCGTCAGCCAGGCGTTCCAGCTGCCGCGCCGAGGGTCGAATTGGTCGATTTTCTCCCAGATGCGCAGCGTCACCTCGGACAGGCAGTCCTCCCGATCCTGGGGATTGGGTAAAATGGGCGCAATGATGTACCGCATCAGCGGCCCAAAGTGCAGCAGCAGGTCGGCCATGCCCGCTTCATCCCGATCTCGCAGCCGCCGAATCATATCCTGCTCCAAGCCCTCGCCTCCTCTCGGTGTTGGTTTCTACTCCATTATACACGATGAGACGGAAAAACCCACGGAAAATTTTGCCGAATATATTTTAAGGCCGCCCGGTGGGGCGGCCTAGGGAGAATTTTCTTTTTACCAGGGGATGCGGCCCTCCGGGAGCTGAGGGGGGAGCTTTCCCTGCTTTTGCAGGGCGGGAAGAATGGCCTGGAAAAGAAAGCCCAGAAGGAGAATCTGCAGGGGCAGGTACAGGGCGTTTTTCACGGCGCTGGTGGTCATATAGTACAGGTAGCCCTTGCTGTAAAGGATGGCGCTCCAGAGAGAGCCCAGAAGGACATTCTGAACATTGGTGATGAGCTTGGCCAGGATGATGCGCCGCCAGGTGATGCGGGTGCGATAGAAAAACAGGGCGTAGATCAGGCAGCCGGAGATGGTGGTGAGCATATAGCCGGGGAAGTAGGGGTAGCCGCCGGAGGAGAGGAAGAAGCTGAGGGTGTCCTCTGCTGCGCCGAAGAGAATCACCATCACCGGGCCGCAGACCAGGGAGCAAAGGGCTCGGGCCAGGAAGGTGACGCTGACGGAGAGGCCCTCCCCTACCCGGATGGTGCAGTGGCTGAGGACGATACAGGCGGCGATCATCAGGGCGGAAAAAACCAGGGAGCGGTAGTTTTTCATCTCCTGGGCGGCGGTGCGCCAGTAGGCGGGGGAAAATGGGGACTGAAAAATGGGCATAAAAATACCTCCTCTGTATTCATCGGCAGTCCGGAGTTTTGCCGGAACAGCCGCACAGAGGAGCAAGACGGCACGGAGCCGCCGGGCAGGGCACTATGCGGCAGCGGGATGCGGAAAATGCACTGCAGACGGTGGGCCGTCATTTCGTCCGCCGGACAACTCCCCGTCCCGGCGGCACTGGACACACATTTTCCTACTCTGCCTGATGTTGATGGGGACAGTATACACCCTTTGCCGGGGATTTGCAATGGGGTGCGGCGGGAAAATTGCGGCGGGGTAGAACCCCGCCCCTACGGACAGCGTTGCAAGGGGGGTAGGGGAGAGCGGAATCCCCCAGGCACGGCTTCGCCGTGCCAGCCCCCTTTAGGCAAGGGGGCCGAGGGGACGGGGTACGGATTGCCACAGCCAGTTTGCGAACTGGCCTCGCAATGACAGGTTACAAGGAGTGCAGTGGGGCGGGCCGATGTGGGCATCGGCCCCTACGGAAGTGTATCTTGCGGTGCGCAGGGGAGCCTTTTTTGTATAGAAAAAACGACCGTCCGGGTGGGACGGTCGTTTTTTATTGAGGATTTTACTCAGCCTTGGGAGCCTCGGGCGCGGCAGCCTGAGCGGCCTCAGCGGCAGCCTTGGCAGCAGCGGCCTTCTTCTCGGCGGCAGCCTTCTGCGCAGCCTTGAACTTCTCCTTCTCCTCGGGAGTGGGGATGGGCTCAATGGCGTTGCGGGGGCAGGCCTTGGCGCACATGGTGCAGTTCTTGCACTTGGAGTAGTCGATGACGGCCACATTGTTCACAACATGGATGGCATCGAACTTACAGGTGCGCTCGCACATGCCGCAGGCGATGCAGGAATTGGCGCAGACCTTGGTGACGGCGGGGCCCTTGTCCTTATTGGAGCAGTTGACAAACACCTTCTGCTTATAGGGGACCTCCACGATCAGGTGGTGGGGGCAAGCCTCACGGCAAGCGCCGCAGTTGGTGCACTTTTCCTTGTCCACCACGGCCACGCCGTTTTCCACATGGATGGCGTCGAACTTGCAGGCGGCTACGCAGGAGCCGAAGCCGAAGCAGCCGTAGCGGCAGGCCTTGGAGTTGCCGCCGCAGACCTTGGTGGCAGCCAGGCAGTCGGTAACGCCGCGATACTCAAAGTTATCCTTGGCATTGCAGCCGCCATTGCAGAGCACATGGGCGACCATCTTGTCGCCGGAGGGAGCCGCCATGCCCATGATGGCAGCAATCTTAGCAGCGCCCTCGGGACCGGCAGGAGCGCAGGCGGTAACGGGAGCCTTGCCGGCCAGAATGGCCTCGGCGCAGCCGCCGCAGCCGGGATAGCCGCAGCCGCCGCAGTTGGCGCCGGCCAGGGCTGCCTGAATCTCGGGCAGGCGGGGGTCTACTTCCACTTCAAAGACCTTAGCGGCCACGGCCAGGATCAGACCGAACACGATTGCAAGTACACCTAAAACGATGACTGCATACAAAATATTCATATTCTCTTTTCCTCCTTACCAGACCTTCAGGCCGCTGAAGCCCATGAACGCCAGGGCGATCAGGCCGGCAGTGACCAGAGCAATGGGGAAACCATCGAAGGCCTTGGGGTTCTCGCTGGAGACCTCCAGCTGCTCACGCACGGCGGCAAACAGGAAGATGGCCAGCAGGAAGCCCAGACCGCCGGTGATACCGTAGATCACGGACTCGATGAAGTTATAGTCGTTCTGCACATTCAGCAGAGCCACACCCAAAACGGCGCAGTTGGTGGTGATCAGGGGCAGGTAGACGCCCAGGGCGGTGTACAGGGTGGGGATGTTCTTCTTCAGGAACATTTCCACGAACTGCACCAGGCCCGCGATGACCAGGATGAAGGCCACGGTCTGCATATAGCCCAGGTCCAGCTTGTTGAGCAGGGAGTTCACCGGGTAGCACAGAGCGGAGGCCAGGCCCATAACGAAGGTCACGGCGGCGCCCATGCCCACGGCGGTGTCGATCTTCTTGGACACGCCCAAGAAGGGGCAGATACCCAGGAACTGGGCAAAGATAAAGTTATTGGTGAGAATAGCGCCAAGGGAGATGGCCAGCAAAGTTGTAAAACTCATAACTTACTTACCCTCCTTTTTCTTAGCACTCTTAGCCAGGGCCCACTGCATGAGAGCAATGAGGCAACCCAGGGTCAGGAAGCCGCCCACAGGCAGCGTGAGGACCTTGATGCCGAACTCCTCGGGGATAATGGTGATGCCGGGGGCCTTGCCCAGGGCGCCGCCGCCCAGAAGGCCGCCGCCGAACTTGCCGCTGCCCAGGAACTCACGGATAACGCACATGACGATCAGCACCAGCGTGTAGCCGATGCCCTGGCAGACGCCGTCCACAGCGGAGGCGCCGATGCCGTTCTTAGAGGCAAAGCCCTCTGCACGGCCCAGGATGATGCAGTTCACCACGATCAGGGGGATGAACACGCCCAGGGAGCTGGACAGCGCGGGAACGAAGGCCTTCAGCAGCAGGTCAACGCAGGTAACGAAGCCGGCGATGACCACGATGTAGCAGGCGATACGCACTTCGTTGGGAATGATCTTACGAAGCAGGGAAATGAAAATATTGGACAGGGTCAGGATGATCAGCACGCTGACGCCCATGCCCAGACCGTTGAAAAACGAGGTGGTGATGGCCATGGTGGAGCACATACCAAGCACCTGGACCAGAACGGGGTTCTGTGTAATGAGACCCTCTTTGAGTTGCTTACTGAAATTCATAAATCAGCTCCTCCTTTCTTAGCCCAAGAGGTCGGCAACAGCCAGGGCTGCGTTGGCGCCCATGGTGATGCCCTTGGTGGAGACGGTGGCACCGGAAATGGCGGTGATAGTGCTGCCCACATTCAGGGTGCCGGCACCGCTGAGACCCACGAACTGATCCAGAACGGGCACACCGGCGCTGTTGGGCTCATTGTCCACGACCTTGGTACCGATGCCGGAGGTCTCGGCATGGCTGACCACGGAGATACCCGTGATGGCCTTATTGGCATCCACGCCCACCATCATGACGATGGTGCCCTGGGAGCCGGAGGCGGAGACCTTCATCACATAGCCGGACTCGGCGCCGCCGTTGGTAACGGGATACAGCTCCGTCAGCTTGCCGCCATGCTGGGAGGCAGCGGCGACCATTTCATCGGTCACTTCCATTTTATCGCCGAACTCGCTGCCCTCGGGGGCCACGGCGCTCATGGCGATGCGGGTATTTTCGGCGTCGATCTCGGCGATCTTGTCCTTGGTGATGCTGTTAACAAAGCCCAGGAGGGCGGCAACCACCAAGGAGATGACCGTAAGAGTACCGGCGACCTTGAGGATAAACTTACCGGAAATCTTCATTACTTCGCCGCCTCCTTCTTTTCTTTCTTCAGCGCACCGTAGATGGTGGGACGGACATACTTATCCAGCAGCCAGGTGGTGCAGTTCATGATCATGATGGAGTAGCAAACGCCCTCGGGATAGGAGCCGAAGCGGCGGATGAACACGGTGATCAGGCCGCAGCCGATACCGAAGATGGCCTGACCCAGCTTGGTGACGGGGGAGGTGGCATAGTCGGTAGCCATGAAGATGGCACCCAGCATCAGGCCGCCGCCGAACACATTGTAAGCCATGTATTCCACGCCGCTGACACCGGTGGGAGCGGAGATGAGGGTGATGACGGCCACGGTGGCGATGAAGGCCACGGGGGTCTGCCAGGAGATGACCTTGCGCAGCAGCAGATAGATGCCGCCCAGCAGGAGCATCAGAGAGGAAACCTCACCCAGAGAGCCGCCGATGCGGCCGATGAACATATCGCCCAGGGTGTATGTACTGGTGAGGGTCTCCCAACCGGCGGCGTCCACACCCTTCATGAGCATCATGGGGGTGGCGGCGGTGACGATGTCGGCATTGCTGCCAACCACCAGAGCCTTCTCACCCACCTTGACCCAGTTGCCTGCCATGACGGAGGCATAGCTGGCCAGGAGGATCGCACGGCCCGCCAGAGCGGGGTTGAGGAAGTTGCAGCCGATACCGCCGTAGAGCTGCTTAACCAGCACGATGGAGAAGAACGCGCCGATAATAATCATCCAGTAGGGGATCTGCACGGGGCAGACAAAGGCCAGCAGGATACCGGTGACCACAGCGGACAGGTCGCCGATGGAGTTGGTCTTTTTCATGACCTTGCGGTACAGCCACTCCCAAACCACGCAGGCCGCCACGGACACCAGGGTGACCGTCAGCGCGCGCCAGCCGAACACATAGATGCCCATGATGAGAGCGGGCATGAGAGCGATGATCACATCCAGCATGATGGAGCGGGTGTCCTCATTGGAGCGGATATGAGGAGAGGAGGATGCGATGAGCTTCAAGCTTTTATAATCCGTCATTGCTTACGCCTCCTTCTTCTCTTCGGCTGCCTTTTTCTCGGCCTCGGCCTTTGCCTTGGCAGCCATTCTTGCGTTATTGACCTTCTGCTTGCCCATGCGGAACATATGGGTCAGGGGCAGACGGGCGGGGCAGGTGTAGGCGCAGGCACCGCACTCGATGCAGTCCATGCCGTGGTAGAAGTTCTGCCAGGTGTCCACATCGCCCTTTTCCAGATACTTATACATGAAGACGGGCTCCAGGCGCATGGGGCACACGCCCACGCACTTGCCGCAGCGGATGCACTGGGGCTCGGCCACATACTTCTCCTCGTCGCCGGCAAAGGCCAGCATGGCGCCGGTGCCCTTACCCACGGTGACATCCACATCGTACTGGGCAAGACCCATCATGGGGCCGCCCATAATCAGCTTGTAGGTGTCCTCCCGCAGGCCGCCGCAGGCGTCGAACAGGTCGGTAATGGGGGTGCCAATGGGGCACTCAATGTTCTTGGGCTCGATGACGCCGGAGCCGGAGACGGTGACGATCTTGCTCACCACGGGCATACCGGTGTAAACGGCCTTGTAAATAGAACAGGTGGTGTTCAGGTTAAAAATGCAGCAGCCGGCGTCAGCGGGGAGCTTGCCGGAGGGAACCTGCCGGCCGGAGATGGCCTGGCAGAGCTGCTTTTCAGCGCCCTGGGGGTAGCGGGTGTGCAGCACCTCCACCACCACGGGAGCCTTCAGCTCGGCGATGGTCTGGTTGAGCACATCGGCTGCGTTCTGCTTGTTGGCCTCCACGCCGATGTAGACCTTATCCACACCGAAGCACTTGGCCAAAAGGGTAGCGCCCTTGATGACCTGCTCGGGCCGCTCCAGCATGGTGCGGTGGTCGCCGGTGATGTAGGGCTCGCACTCGGCAGCGTTAATGAGGACATAGTCCACCTTGCCCAGGCCGGAGCTGATCTTCACATGAGTGGGGAAGGTCGCGCCGCCCTGGCCGACGATGCCGGCGTTCTTGACGATCTCTACCAGCTGCTCGGGAGTCAGGCTGTCGGGATCGGCTACGGGATGAATGTCGGGACACACGGTGTTCTGCTTATCGTTTTCAATGACCACGCTCATCATGGTGCCGCCCATAGAGAAGGGGCGGGGCTCCACGGCCTTTACAGTGCCGGAAACGCTGGCATGAATGGGTGCGGATACGAAACCGCCGGGCTCGCCGATCAGCTGGCCCACAGTCACCTTGTCGCCCACGGAAACCACGGGCTTACAAGGCGCACCGATGTGCATAGACATGGGGATGACCACCTCAGCCGGCGCTGCCAGCTGCTCGATGGCCTTTTCATTGGTTGCGGCCTTCATATCATTGGGATGAACGCCGCCAAAGAAAGCTTGTGCCATTGTCTTTCACCTCATCTTACTTCAGGGTGGCCCGATGCCACCCCATACTGAAAATAATATTACAACAAAATCGGCCCTTTGTCCACCCCTATCCTGTGGGATTTGGGGTAAATTTTGGAAAAGAATGTATAAAAATGACCCAATGACGCCGCCAAAGTCCCGAAAAAAGCCGGCGGAGGGGCATTCCGGCCTTGTGTTTTTCCGGGCTGCATGATAAAATAAAAATGTTAAAAACCCGGAGATTTTCCGGCAGGGAGGCTGCCGCTGGCGGGCGGCAAGCTCTGGGAGGCTTTTTGACACGCTATACCATATTATATTATATTGCAAAATTATACTGTGAAGGGTGTATTATTTATGTTAAACCGTATTGAACTGAAGCGGGGCGCAAAGGCCCTGACAAAATCCGCCCGGGTGTCGGCGTACAGGATCACGCTGATTTTTCTGCTGATCCAGGCGGCCCTGGCCCTGGCCGAGGACTATGTGGGCGCCAACGAGGGCGTATGGGTGCAGGTGGGAGACATGGAGATCCTGGTCAGATCCTCCTATCTTTTCTGCCACCCCGCTTTCCCTACGCCGGTGGTGCTGTTTGTGAGCGTTTTTGTGTGGCTGCTGGGCTGTGTGCTGGGCGCCGGATGGGTCCTCTACCACCTGGGGGTGCGCCGGGGCAAGGTAATGCCCTACGACACGCTGTTTGAGGGGTTCGGCTTTGCGGGGAAGATCATTTTACTGAATGTGCTGATAGGGGTGTTTGTGTTCCTGTGGGCCTGCCTGTTCATCGTGCCGGGCATCATCGCCGCCTACCGCTACCGCTTTGCCCTGTATAACCTCTGCGAAAACCCGGAGCTGGGGGTCATGGAGGCCCTGGCCATGAGCAAGGCCCAGACCAAGGGCTACAAGCTGGATCTGTTTGTGCTGGATGTGACCTTTTTGGGCTGGAGTCTCCTGTGCGCGCTGACGGCGGGCATCCTCACCATCTGGGTCGCCCCCTATGTGCAGCAGACGAACCTGGCCTACTTTGACGCTATCAAGGCCGAAAAGGGCATCGGAAGTCTGCCGGGGGAGGAGCCCGCGGAGGATGACACCTTCTATCCCGACGATAGATTTTGAGTGACTGAAAATTTTAGATTTTTCCGATAAATCCCACGGAGGTGTGACTATGGAGCGCATCAGCAAAGAGAACTATTATCTGGACATTGCCCAGACCGTTTTGGAGCGGGCCACCTGCCTGCGGCGCATTTACGGCGCCATCATTGTAAAGAATGATGAGATCATCTCCACCGGCTACAACGGCGCGCCCCGGGGGCGGCGCAACTGTGTGGACATGGGCTACTGCTCCCGAGAGGCCCTGCGGGTGCCCCGGGGCGAGCGGTATGAGCTGTGCCGCAGCGTCCACGCCGAGGCCAACGCCATTATCTCCGCCTCCCGGCGGGACATGGTGGGCGGCACCCTGTACCTGGTGGGCAAAAACGCGCAGACCGGCGAAATTTTGGGCGACGCTACCAGCTGCGCCATGTGTCGGCGTCTGGTCATCAACGCCGGTATTGCCCGGGTGGTGATCCGCAAGACGCCCACAGAGTTCGAGGTGGTGAATGTGGCGGACTGGGTGGCCGGCGACGACCTGCCGTTTGCGGAGAATATCGGGGGCTGACATGCCTGGCAAAAATTCCTGCGGAATTTTCTGCCAAAAGTTTTACAGTCTGCTGCGGGCGGCAAGCTCTGCGAGGCTTTTGTCCTTTTCCCCAGAGGCTCGGGGTTCTATACAAATGAATATTGAGGAGTGCGGTAAGAATGTTGAACGAAAGGAAAAGGGAAGCCTACTGCGCCATTTTGGCGGAGGAGCTTCGCCTGGCCACCGGGTGTACAGAGCCCATCGCCGTCGCGTATTGTGCTGCAAAGCTGCGCGAGGTGCTGGGCGGTAAACCGGAAAAAGTGCTGGCCGAGATCAGCGGAAACATCCTGAAAAATGTGAAATCCGTGGTGGTGCCCAACACGGGCGGACGGCGGGGCATTGAGGCCGCCATCGCCGTGGGCATCGTGGCCGGAGACGCCGACGCAGAGCTGCAGGTGCTGGCCAAGGCCACCGAGGAGGACGCGAAGCATATCCAGGAATATTTGGACACCACAGACATCACCGTTACCTGTCCGGAGACCCCCTGCCTGCTGGACATCCGGCTCGCGGGCTGGCTGGGTGGGCACAAGGCCGTGACTCGGGTGGCCAACAACCACACCAACCTGGTGTACATTGAAAAAGATGGCCGGGTGCTGCTGGAAAAGCCCGAGAGCGCCTCTGCCGAGGACAACCTCCAGGACAAGAGCGTCCTGAATGTGAAAGACATTCTTACCTTTATAGAAACCGTGGACATAGAACGGATACGGCCCTGCATCAGCCGGCAGCTGGCGTGCAACGGCGCCATTGCCGCCGAGGGGCTCCGGGATGATTGGGGCGCCAACATCGGCTCCACCTTGCTCTCCACAGGCAGCGGCATCGAGACTGAGGCCCGGGCCTGGGCTGCGGCGGGGTCCGATGCACGGATGAACGGGTGCGAGATGCCGGTGGTCATCTGTTCCGGCAGCGGCAACCAGGGCATCACTGCTTCGGTGCCTGTGTGGCGGTATGGCCTGTTTTTGGGCGCAGATGAAGAGAATATCCTCAGAGCCGTAGCCCTGTCCGACCTTATTACCATTCACCAAAAAACCGGTATCGGACGGCTCAGCGCCTACTGCGGCGCGGTGTCCGCCGGGGTGGGAGCAGGCTGTGGCATCGCCTGGCTCCGGGGCGCGGATTACGACGGCATCAGCCGCACCATCTGCAACGCCGTGGCCATGATCTCCGGGTGCATCTGTGACGGGGCCAAGGCCAGCTGTGCCAGCAAAATCGCCATGGCCGTGGATACGGGCATCCTGGGATACAACATGTACCTGGGCGGCAACAACTTCCGGTCCGGCGATGGCATAGAGGGCGCGGATGTGGAGGAAACTATCCGCAATGTAGGGGTTTTAGCCTCCAAGGGCATGCACGAGACGGACCGGGTGATTCTCAACATTATGACCGGGCGGTAAAAATACAGAAAAATCAGAGGCAGGCACGGCTATGCCATGTCTGCCTCTGATTTTTTGACGGCATTAGGGACGGGGACGGATTGCCACGGGTGCTGTGCCCCCTCGCAATGACATTGCGTTTTACGGAGGTGCAGTGTGCGGCGGCACACATGGGTGCCGCCCTACAGGGCATTTTTGTAGGGCAGGGCCCGCGTGCCCTGCCGGGGAGTGCAGGAAAACTTGATTCGGGCCGATGTAGGGAGCGAACTGAGCGCTGCCGGTGGCAGAGGAAGCGAAGTGAGCGAGTGGCCGCGGTCAAAATTTTAAGCGTCCGCCGTAAGGCAGCGCAAAAATTTTGGGCACCGCAACAGGGTCATCGGCCCCTACGGAAGCGTATCTCGGGGTGCGTAGGGGAGGGGCTCTCTTGCCCACCGCCGTGCCAGCCGACTGACGGGCACTGTCGTGCCCGCCAATCGGGGCACTTCCTCGAAACCGGCTCGCTTCATCCGCCACTGGCGGCGCTTCGCCGATTTCCCCTCCCGCGGGCGACCGCAAGGGTCGCCCCTACGGAGGGGCTACCGATAGGATTTCGTAGGGGGCGATGCCCACATCGCCCCACGTCCGTTACAAGGGGCGCGGAAGAGCGGGCGGGGTAGAACCCCGCCCCTACGGAGGGTTACAAGAGGTGCGGTGCGGTGAGGAATCCCCCAGTCACGACTTCGCCGTGCCAGCCCCCTTTAGGCAAGGGGGCCGAGGGGACGGGGACGGATTGCCACAGCCAGTGTGCGCACTGGCTTCGCAATGACAGTTTTTTGCAAGAAATGCGGTGGTTCGGGCCGATGTAGGCATCGGCCCCTACGGAGCGTAACAAGAGGTGCGGCGCAGAGAAGAATCCCCCAGTCACGGCTTCGCCGTGCCAGCCCCCTTTAGGCAAAGGGGCCGAAGGGACGGGGACGGATTGCCACAGCCAGTGTGCGCACTGGCTTCGCAATGACATTGCACAAGGATCACGGCGCTTGGCGGCGAAAAATCGCACAGGCGGGGCAAAGCCCCGCCTGTGCGCATAATTTGATGCGGTTTATATGGGCGGATCAGTCCAGACGCACGGCCGTACCGCTGGCGGTGACCATCAGCATGCCGTTATCGGCGCCCAGGACCTCATAGTCAATGTCCACACCCACCACGGCATCGGCGCCCAGCTGGGCCGCCCGCTGCTCCATTTCGTCCAGGGCCTGCTGGCGGGCGTTGATGAGCTCCTCCTCGTAGGTGCCGGAGCGGCCGCCGAAGAAGTTGCTGAGCCCGGCCACAAAGTCCTTGACGAAGTTCACACCGGCAATGACCTCACCGAAAACAACGCCCTTATATTCCGTGATACGGCGGCCCTCCACAGAGGGGGTAGTGGTTACGATCATGTGTTTTCCTCCCTATTATTTATACTCCGGGGCATCCGGGGTGCGGCGGTGCAGCAGGGGCTTGCCCTCGGCGTCCACCAGGACTGTCAGCCCACCGGAGCTGCCGCAGGCGTGATAGAGGTACTGCACGCCCGTCTGGGTGTCCACCCAAACCTCCGAGCTGGTGATGATCCCGCTTTCCTCCAGCACCTTTATGAAGCGGTCATTTTCCTTCTTGGCCATATGCTTTATGCCTCCGGCTTATCGTCCAGGATGGCCTTGGCACTGGCGGCGAGACCCGCCAGACCCTGAATTTCGCTGGGGATAATGAGCTTGGTGGCCTTGCCGTCGGCTACCTTTTCCAGGGCCTCCAGGGCCTTGAGCTTGATGACCTGGTCGTTGGGGGCGGCCTCGTTCAGCAGCTTCAGAGAATCCGCCATGGCCTGCTTCACCTTCAAAATGGCGGTGGCCTCGCCCTCGGCCTGCATGATACGGGCCTGCTTCTGGGCGTCGGCCTTCAGAATGGCGGACTGCTTCTCGCCCTCGGCCACCAGGATCTTGCTGGCCTTCTCACCCTCGGCCTGGAGAATGGATTCCCGGCGCTCACGCTCGGCCTTCATCTGCTTTTCCATGGCGTTCTGAATTTCCCGGGGCGGGAGGATGTTCTTCAGCTCCACCCGGTTGACCTTGATGCCCCAGGGGTCCGTGGCCTCGTCCAGAATGGAGCGCATTTTGGCGTTGATGGTGTCGCGGCTGGTGAGGCTCTGGTCCAGCTCCAGCTCACCGATGATATTACGCAGGGTGGTGGCGGTGAGATTCTCAATGGCGCTCATGGGATACTCCACGCCATAGGTGTAGAGCTTGGGGTCGGTGATCTGGAAATAGATGACGGTGTCGATCTGCATGGTGACATTGTCCTTGGTGATCACGGGCTGGGGATCGAAATCCGCCACCTGCTCCTTCAGGCTCACCTTTTTCACCACGCGCTCAATGAAGGGCACCTTCAGGTGCAGGCCCACGCCCCACACGGCGTGGAATGCGCCCAGGCGCTCCACCACATAGGCCTTGGACTGCTGGACGATCTGAATATTGCTGACGATAAGGATCAGAATCAGCACCACCAGGATCGCCAAAGCAACGGTTCCGATATTGATGTCTCCGAACATGTTTTTTCCTCCCTGTTCAATAATATAAAATGTTGTTTATTATAGCCGCTCCACGAACAGCTTTACGCCCTCCATACGAACGGTGCGCACCAGGGTACCCTCCGGCAGCGTTTCACCGGATTCGCTGCGGGCGGACCAGGTTTTGCCGTCTACATACACCGCCCCGGAGGGAACGGTGTTATCGATGGCTTCCGTGACCCGGGCCTCCTTGCCCAGCACCGCATCGGCATTGGTGGGGACGATGTTCTTGTCCATCATTTTGCGCACCAGGGGACGGGTGGCTATGAGCGCTGCAATGGACACGATGAAAAACAGCAGCACCTGCAGCCATATGGGTGCCTCGCAGATGGCGGCGATGAGCCCCGCTGCACTGCCCAGCACGAACCAGATAGACACCAGCCCCACCGTAACGGCCTCCACCACGCCAAAGACCACCATGGCGGCGATCCAAACGATCATTTCCATTTCCGCTTTTCCTCCTTTCAGACACAGGCCCATAAAGCCGGCCAGCAGCGCCACGCCCAGCAGGATGCCGGCGCTTAGCCACTTGTTCCGGGGGGACAGATTGCTCACAAAGGCGGCCACCGACGCCTTCAGCGGGACGGCGGGAGAAATTTCCCGGGAAATGGGCTCGTTATCCCCCTGCTCAAACAGGTCGTTCAGGGTTACATCGTAGCGCTGACAGATGTAGAGCAGCTTCTCCACCTCGGGATAGCCCTTGCCGCTTTCCCACTTGCTCACCGCCTGGCGCGAGACCCGAAGCTCCTCGGCAAACTGCTCCTGGGTCAGGCCGGACCGGCGGCGCAAGAGCTGCAGTTGTTCTCCAAAAGCCATATCTTTCCTCCCTCTGTGTGGTTCTATGGTAGCAAAAAAGCGGGGGCTTGTCTATCAACCTGGGGTTTCTTACAAGATTTTTTTGCGCAACTTGAATTTGCACACCTCGCTGTCGAAAATTCCTTCGGAATTTTCCGACAAAAGGCTTGCAGTCTGCTGCGCGCATAATTTTGAGCCCTTGGCTCAAAATTCCACACTGGCAGCCTGAGAAGTATTTTTCCCCACGCGCATGTCGCGGTGAAAAATGATCCCAATTTTTTGCGCCTGCGGGCGCAAACTCTGCGAGGCATTTGGGCCGCAGGGTTTACTTGCCTCTATTATACAGGATAACAGAGAGGAAAACCACTGTTTTTCTTGCACTTTTAGGATTTCTATTCTATACTGAGGAGAGAATGAAACCGATCTCGAGGAGAGCTTGTATGGCAACTTATATGATCCCCTGCCTGCTGGGGCTGGAAAAATTGGTGGGTGACGAGGTAAAACGGCTGGGCCTTAAAAATGTCCGGGTGGAGAACGGGCGTATTTTCTGCGACGGGACACCGGACGACTGCGCAAGGCTCAACATAAACCTCCGCTGCGGCGCGAGAGTGCTGCTGGTGCTGGGGGAATTCCCGGCTCGGAGCTTTGAGGAGCTTTTTCAGGGGGTGAAGGCCATTGCCTGGGAGGACTATATCCCCCGGGACGGGGCCTTCCCGGTGAAGGGCTACTCCATCACCAGTCAGCTCCATTCCGCTCCGGCCTGCCAGTCCATCGTGAAAAAGGCCATGGTGGAGCGGCTGAAGAGCCGGTACGGCCTGGAGCAGTTCCCGGAGACGGGAGTAAAGTACCAGGTGCGGTTCTCCATTTTCAAGGATCAGGTGGTCATCGGGCTGGACGGCTCCGGCGAAGGGCTTTACAAGCGGGGCTACCGGGCCGTGGGAGTGGAGGCACCCCTGCGGGAGACCCTGGCGGCGGCCATGGTGCTGCTGTCCCGTTATCGGGGGCGGGACCCCTTCTGCGACCCCTTCTGTGGCAGCGGGACCATTCCCATTGAGGCGGCCCTCATCGCCAAGAACCGGGCCCCGGGCCTGGACCGCAGCTTTGACGCCCAAAGGTGGGGCTTCCTGCCCCAAAGGGCCTGGCTCGATGCGGCGGAGGAGGCCATGGATAAGGAATTCAGCGGCGTATACGACATTTGGGGCGGGGACATCGACCCCCGGGCCATCGAAATTGCCCGGAGCAATGCCGTGAAGGCCGGGGTGGAGGACTGCGTCCGCTTCGAGGTGGCGGATATGAAGGACTTCCGCCGGGACAGCCAATACGGTCAGCTGGTGACCAATCCTCCCTACGGAGAGCGGCTCATGGACCGGGCGGAGGCGGAGGAGCTGTACCGGGAGCTGGGCCGGGTTTGGAGGCGTCTGCCCCAGGGCTGGCGGACCCTGGTGCTCAGCAGCCACACGGAGTTCGAGCGCACCTTTGGCCGCCCGGCGGACAAGAAGCGCAAGCTCTATAACGGGATGCTCAAATGCGATCTGTTTATGTACGGGAATGTGTGACTTTTGAGGGGCGCGGAGCGCCCTCGCAATAACACTGCTTTTGCAAGGGGCGCGGTACGGCGGGCCGATGTGGGCATCGGCCCCTACGGAAGCGTATCTTGCGGTGCGTAGGGGAGGGGCTTTCTTGCCCACCGTCGTGCCAACCGACTGACGGGCACTGTTGTGCCCGCCAATCGGGGCACTTCCTCGAAACCGGCTCGCTTCATCCGCCACTGGCGGCGCTTCGCCGATTTCCCCTCCCGCGGGCGACCGCGAGGGTCGCCCCTACGGAACGGCTTGTAGGGGCGGACGACCCTGTCCGCCCGATGTGGGTGTGCAATATTTTTGTAGGGCAGGGCCCGTGTGCCCTGCCGTGGGTACGGGGAAAGAATCCCCCAGTCACGGCTTCGCCGTGTCAGCCCCCTTTAGGCAAGGGGGCCTATAAGGACGGGAGTTACGGATTGCCACAGCCAGTGTGCGCACTGGTCTCGCAATGACACCTTTTACAAGAGGTGCGGTACAGCATCGGCGGGCGGACAGAGGCGTCCGCCCCTACGAATGACAAGGAAATTTGTGCAAGCCCGGGAGCGGGCCGATGTAGGCATCGGCCCCTACGGAGGAGCCGGAAGTTTTGCGAACAGCGTGCGGGGCATTTGT
Organism: Vescimonas fastidiosa; assembly: GCF_018326305.1. NCBI lineage: Bacteria > Bacillati > Bacillota > Clostridia > Eubacteriales > Oscillospiraceae > Vescimonas > Vescimonas fastidiosa. Next base: position 96,091 of record NZ_AP023416.1, on the reverse strand, counting down.
TTTCAGTTTGTACACAAATTCTGCTTTGTGCCTGCTATAATGAACGCATGTGTTTTTATTCTTTTCCATAGCGGAGGGTCTTATGAAACATATTTTTATTATCAATCCTACGGCGGGGAAGTCCGACAGCCGCCAGCGCATTTATGACATGGCGGATTCCCTGCGCACCCGGCACGACCTGGATGTGCAGTGCATTCTCACCAAGCGTCAGGGCCACGCAACGGAGCTGGCCAAAAAGCTCTGCCAGACCGGCGAGGAGCTGCGCTTTTACGCCTGCGGCGGCGACGGCACCGTAAACGAGGTGGCCAACGGCATCATCGGCTACGATAACGCCGCTATGAGCGTCATCCCCATTGGCACCGGCAACGACTTCCTCAAGAACTTCGGCAGCGATATGGAGAAATTCCGGGACGCGGAAAATCTGTGGGACGGGCCGCAGTTTCCCATAGATGCCATCCAGGCCAATGACCGGATCGCCCTGACCATTGCCTGCTCCGGCATTGACGCAAGGGTGGCCAAGGATGTCCACAAGTTCAGCGAAAGCCCCATTCTGGACGGCAAGAGCAGCTACATCGTGTCTCTGGCGGTGAACTTCCTCTTTAAGGGTATCGGCACCCACTGGACCGTGACACTGGACGGTGTTTCCGTGGAGAAGGACTACGCCGTGGTGGCCGTGTGCAACGGACGCTATTACGGCGGCGGCTTCATGCCCGTGGCGGAGGCCCGGATGGACGACGGCGTACTGAACACCCTGGTGGTGGACAAGGTGAGCCGCAGCACTTTCCTGAAATTTGTGGGCCCCTACTCCAAGGGCGAGTACCACCGCTTCCCTCATCTGGCGCACTGCTCCACCGCCAAGGACATCGTCATCGACTCGGAGAAAAAGGACATTGTCACCTGCCTGGACGGCGAGTGCATCACCACCGATCATGTCCACATCCGCCTGGCAGATCAGAAGCTGAACTTCTTCGGCCCCGACGGCTGCTCCTGCAACGCCACTGCCCGGGAGACCGCGCCCACTGGGGAGTAAATGTGAATTTTTTGTAATTTTCCAAAATACCCCTTGAAAATCGATAGAGATGTGGTATTATAATCAGCGTTAGCACTCCTGCGTTTTGAGTGCTAACGCTGAATTTGTTTAATAAAAAGGATATAAGGAGGAAAACAACCATGAAACTGACACCGCTTTCTGACCGCGTGGTTTTGAAAATGACCGAGGCGGAGGAGACCACCAAGGGCGGCATCATCCTCACCGGCTCTGCCAAGGAGAAGCCCTCTGTGGCGGAGGTTATCGCCGTGGGCCCCGGCGGTATGGTGGACGGCAACCCCGTGACCATGACCGTGAAGCCCGGTGACAAGGTCATTACCGATAAATATGCCGGCACCAAGATCACCCTGGAGGATGTGGAGTACATCATTGTGAAGCAGGGCGACATTCTGGCGATTGTTGAATAAAAAACTTCTGCGCTGTCATTGCGAGACCAGTCCGCAGACTGGTCGTGGCAATCCGTTCTCCCCGGCCTTATGCAAAGGGTGTTACGGATTCCCACGGTCGCTTCGCTCCCTCGCAGTGACATTCTTTTGTAAAATCATTATCTGCAATATAGGAGGCAATCAATATGTCTAAGATTATTAAGCGCGGCGACGAGGCCCGGAAGGCTCTGGAGTCCGGCGTCAATCAGCTGGCCGATACCGTAAAGGTCACCCTGGGCCCCAAGGGCCGCAATGTGGTGCTGGATAAGAAGTTCGGCTCTCCCCTGATCACCAACGACGGCGTGTCCATCGCCAAGGAGATCGAGCTGGACGATCCCTTTGAGAACATGGGCGCACAGCTGGTGCGGGAGGTTTCCACCAAGACCAACGATGTGGCCGGCGACGGCACCACCACCGCCACCCTGCTGGCCCAGGCCATGGTCCGGGAGGGCCTGAAGAACCTGGCCGCCGGTGCCAATCCCATCGTTATGAAGAAGGGCATGGCCAAGGCTGTGGAGGCCGCGGTAAGCTCCATCCACGCCCAGAGCCAGAAGGTCAATGGCTCCGATGACATTGCCCGTGTGGGTACCGTGTCCTCCGGCGACGCCTTTATCGGCAAGCTCATTGCCGAGGCTATGGAGAAGGTCAGCGCCGATGGCGTTATTACCATCGAGGAGTCCAAGACCGCCGAGACCTACAGCGAGGTGGTGGAGGGCATGATGTTTGACCGTGGCTACATCACCCCCTACATGGTCACCGACACCGAGAAGATGGAGGCTGTTATCGACGACGCTTACATCCTCATTACCGATAAGAAGATCTCCGTTATCTCCGAGATCCTGCCCCTGCTGGAGCAGCTGGTCCAGGCGGGCAAGAAGCTGTTCATCATCGCCGAGGATGTGGAGGGCGAGGCCCTGAGCACCCTGATCGTGAACCGTCTGCGCGGCACCCTGAATGTGGTGTGCGTGAAGGCCCCCGGCTTCGGCGACCGCCGCAAGGAAATGCTGCAGGATATTGCCATCCTCACCGGCGGCCAGGTTATCAGCGAGGAGCTGGGCCTGACCCTGAAGGATGCCACCGTTGACATGCTGGGCCGTGCCCGGCAGGTGAAGGTGACCAAGGAGAACACCATCATCGTGGACGGCGCCGGCGACAAGCAGGCCATTGCCGACCGCGTGGCGCAGATCCGCAGCCAGATCGGCATGACCACCAGCGAGTATGACAAGGAGAAGCTGCAGGAGCGCCTGGCCAAGATGGCCGGCGGCGTGGCCGTTATCAAGGTGGGCGCTGCTACCGAGACGGAGATGAAGGAGAAGAAGCTCCGCATCGAGGACGCGCTGAACGCCACCAAGGCCGCCGTGGAAGAGGGTATCGTGGCCGGCGGCGGCACCATCTATGTGAACACCATCCCCGCTGTCACCGCTCTGCTGGATAAGGTGGAGGGCGACGAAAAGACCGGCGTGCAGATCGTGGCCAAGGCTCTGGAGGAGCCCATCCGCCAGATCGCAGCCAACGCGGGTCTGGACGGCTCTGTGATCCTGGAGAAGGTCCGCTCCTCCGGCAAGAACGGCTACGGCTTCGACGCCTACAAGGAGGAGTACTGCGACATGATCGCCAGCGGCATCGTGGATCCCGCCAAGGTGACCCGCTCCGCTCTGGAGAATGCCGCCAGCGTCTCCGGCATGGTGCTGACCACCGAGTCCCTGGTGGCCGATAAGCCCCAGCCTGCCGCACCCGCAGCTCCCGCACCTGACATGGGCGGCATGGGCGGTATGTATTGATCCCCCGAAAAGTCAATTACCAAAGTATAAAGCAAGGCGGCGCACGCAGGTGTGCCGCCTTGCTTCGGTCTGTCGGGAAAATTTTCTTACTCCTTGGCCAGGGCCTTTTCCAGCCAGTTTTTCCCGTCTGCGAAACGGGAAACGATGAACGAGATCACATAGTCCCCGGAGGCGTTTATCATGGTGGCCGGTGGGTCAACCAGGTTGCCGATGGCCACCAGGATGGGGAAGGCCAGCTCCATCTGCGTGGGGAAAAACAGGGAGCATATAATGTACTCGCCTATGTAGCCGCCGCCGGGTACGCCGCTCATGCCCACCGACGACAGCACCGCTACCGTTACCACAGCCGGCAGACTGCTCCAGCGCAGCTCCTGACCGAACACCCCCCATACGAAGGCCACCTTCAGCACGCAGCTAAAGCAGGAGCCGTCCATGTGCATGGTGGCGCCCAGGGGGATGACCATTTCCGCCACATCCCGGCTGATGCCGCTGCGCTCCGCCGCCTCCAGGTTGGAGGGGATGGTGGCCACCGAGGAGCAGGTGCCCAGGGACACCAGGGCGGGCCGGCCGATGTTGCGCAGCATCACCCCCGGCCCCCGGCGTCCGCCGCCGAACCGGGAAAACAGCGGGAACGCCGTGAACACATACACCAGGCACAGGGGATAATACACCGCCAGCGCCCGGCCATAGGCCCCGGCGATCTGAGGGCCGTAGGTGGCTACAAGGTTTGCGAAGATGGCGAAAAAGGCCACCGGCGCATAGTAGGTGATGATTTTTACGAATTTCAGCATGACCTCCGTCATGCCGCTTAGCCACTTGGCCACCGCTGTCTCCGCCCCGCCTGCCATGTTGGCGGCAAAGCCGAAAAGCACCGAGAACACGATCAGCGGCAGCATGGCCTTGCGGCTCAGCAGGCCCGCGAAATCCTCCACGGTGAAGAAATTCACCAGCATCTCCGAGGTGGAGGCGTGGGCCCCTATTTCTCCCGCCGGGATCTCCTGCCAGGGCGTCAGCACCGGCGGCACCAGCTTCATCAGCACGAACATAAGCACCGCCGCGATGGTCCCCGTGACCACGAACACCGCCACCGTGACGCCCATGATCTTCCCCGCCCGGCGCAGGCTCCCCATGTTGGCCACGGCTCCGGCGATGGACACGAACACCAGCGGCACCACCACGCAGAACATCATGTTGATGAACACCGTCCCCAGGGGCTTCACGGCTTCAGCCGCCTTGGGCAGCAGCTGGCCGAACAGGCAGCCGGTGAGCATGGCCAGCAGCATCACGGCCAAAAATCCATAGTTTTTCAGCACAGTTTTCTTTTCCATAGGCCCTCTCCTTTCCGCTCTCCACTCTATGCGGCATCGGCGGGGCCGGTGTATGTCCCGGGTTAAAAAATGCACGGGTTTTTGAAAAAAAGAATTGACATTCCGGGACGGGTATGGTATCATAACTCTTGCCTGTCAGGGGTGGATACATGGCGGCGTAGCTCAGTTGGCTAGAGCATGCGGTTCATACCCGCAGTGTCACCGGTTCAAATCCAGTCGCCGCTACCATTTTCCCCTGAGATGCAGAGCATCTCAGGGGACCCCCTTTCAAAAAAACGGCCCGTTGGTCAAGTGGTTAAGACACGGCCCTTTCACGGCTGTAACATGGGTTCGAGTCCCGTACGGGTCACCACAAGGCAATCCGTAACGGGTTGCCGAATAAGGAGGCTTAGCTCAGCTGGTTAGAGCGCCTGCTTCACACGCAGGAGGTCACTGGTTCGAGTCCAGCAGTCTCCACCAAAAATGAAAAATCCGAACTTCTTCCCCAGGAGGAGCGAGTTCGGATTTTTCATTTTTATCAAAAATAATTCCTGCTGCTATTTATGCCCGGAGGATGGAAGAATCCTCCGGGCGTATTTTTTTACATGGGATTGCGGCCATTTCTTCCGCTGCCGTGGTTGTGCCGAATCATCGGGAGGAGGAGCCGGAGGGCATCGAGAGCCCCAAGCTGCAGGCTTAGAAATATTTCACCTGCCCCGCCAGCAGCAGGCCCGGCAGCAGCCACAAGAGCTGGAACAGCACCAGCCGCAGAGGGGTCAGGGATGCATAGCCGCCGATACCCGTGAGGTAGTAGCACAGCAGCAGGCCCGCCACCGCCGCCAGGCACACCAGAGCCCCGGTCCGGCGCACCGCCAGCAGCAGTTTTCGGCAGCCCAGCACGGTTTCTGCATAGGGCATGAGCCCGTCCCGGTAAATAAGCGCGTGGGCCGGGGCCACCGCCCGGGTCTTTTCCAGCAGGGTGAGCCGGGTCTGCACATCCGGATAAATGGGCTTTGCATCCACCTTGAAGCTTCGGCGCAGGAAATCCGGGGTGAGGTTGCACCCCCGCACCGCCAGCACCGGGATCACCCGGTTGCGCCGCAGCGCCCGGAGCGCCCAGTCCACATTGCGAGAGGGCTGATAGCGCAGGGCAAAAATGGCTGTGAGCTGGCCGTCCACCGCCAAAAACAGCCCCGAGGGGACCTTCAGATCCTTGGGCAGGCGTACCTTTTGCTTGCGCATGAAATAGGCGCTGCCCAGAAGCACCGTCTCCCCGTGGATGGAGCCGCCGGCACCGCCCTCCTCATACCAGCGGAAATCGTCCAGCTTTTCTGCGTGTCCACCGTTATCCGAGAGCATCTGCTCCAAAAGCGGCAGGGCCTGGCTGTCCGCCGCCCGGGCTACGGCCACCGCATAGGACAGCACCCGGCCCAGCTCCTCCCCGTAAATCTTCAGCCCGTGGAGAGACAGGGTGCCGGAGGGGAACAGGTCCTCATCGGTAATGATAATGCGGCGAAAGCCGCTGACATTCTTTGCCCCGCAATACCCCGCCACGGCGCAGCCGCTGTGGCTGAGACGCCGGGCCAGCAGCCGCGTGGGCAGCGCTCCCGCCACAGGGAGAGACAGGGGCATGGCCGCCGTCAGCAGGGCCGTGAGCACCCAGAAGGGCTGCCCGGGCTTTACATCCGACAGGCATACCACCCCGGCCAAAACGCAGGCCGTGGCCAGCAGCAGAGGCAGAAGCAGGTTTTGCCCTTTTTCTATGGGATCCGGGGTCATGGTGTGGGTGTAAAAGCCGTCTATCCGTCCGCTTTGCTTCACGGCGCCTGCCTCGGTTTTTGAAACACCCCAGGGCGGGGTGCCTCCGAGATTGGCCAGGTGAAAGCTCTCCCGGCGGCCTTCACACCGCAGGAAAGCGCCCCACTGGCAGCAGAAGATCACCAGCGCCGCCGCCCCGGCCAGGGGCAGATGCTCGCCCCCTCTGACCAGGCACCATACGCAGTCGGCGATGCAGGATAGGAAAAGCACCAGCGCGCCGGCGGCGCAGCTGAAGCGGCGCTCCCGGAAAAGCGCGGCCATTTCCCGCCACAGGGGCAGGGCAAAGGCTGCCTCCAGCAGCAGCAGGCCGCCCACCGTACCGAAGCGGAGGGCGGGGGTATCCGTCCAAAAGGCGGGCAGGGTCACAAGGGCCTCCGCCGCCGTGATGCCCACCAGCAAAGCCGCGGGCAGCAGGCAGCGCAATGCTGCCCCCCGGTGGCGGCGGCACAGGCGCTTTTGCTCGAACTCCGCCTCATCCATGTCCGGCTCCGGAGGGAGGGCCTCCTCATCCTCCTTCGGGATGGGACGGGATTTAGCCGCCATCAGCTTCCGGAAAAAGGACCTGCAGGCCGCCAGGCGTGCCCGGCGCAGGGCAGCTCTTTTGGCCTTGCGGGCCGCTGCCTCCTCCTGGGCCATCTCCATCTGCCGCTGGGCGGACTCCTCCTCCATGACGGCGGATACGGTGCGGTCCATCACATCCTCCAGGGACACTAGCCGCTCCTTCGGCTCCTCCGGGTCGGAGGCGGCTTCGGCAGTCTCGTCCCCGGCGGGGGCGGGTTCCTCCGCCGTTTCCGGCTCCGGGGCAAGCTCCGCAGGCGGGGGCGCCGGGGCAGGCTCCGACTCCTCCGCCACAGGGGGGGACGCTTCCGGCTCCGGGCTCTCCGGCCGGCTCGGCGCCTTGGGCTTGGTGGCGCCTGTGCCGAACTCCGCCAAAATGTCCTCCAGGTCATAGTCCTGAGACAGGGGAATGTCTTTCAGCAGCTCTCCGGTGTCGGACAGGACCCGATTCAGTTCTTCCTCGGTGTATTTGCTCATTTGTCCTCGCTTACATCCGGCGGCGCACCGCCTCATATAACAAAATTGCTGCGGCAGCGGAGGCGTTGAGAGAGGAAATATGCCCCTTCATGGGAATGCTCACCAGAAAGTCGCATTTCTCTCGGACCAGACGGCCCATGCCGCTGCCCTCGGAGCCGATGACAATGGCCGCCGGGCCCTTGAGATCGGCATCGTAGAGGGAGGTCGTCCCCTCGGCGGCGGTGCCGTAGACCCACACGCCCTTCTTTTTCAGCTCCTCCAATGTAGCCGGGAGGTTAGAAACCCTTGCCACGGGTATATAGCTCACTGCGCCTGCGGAGGTTTTGCCCACAATGGCCGTGAGACCGGCGGAGCGGCGCATGGGAATGATGACCCCGTGGGCCCCGGCACACTCGGCGGTGCGGAGGATGGCCCCCAGATTGTGGGGGTCGGAGATCTCGTCGCAGACCACCAGCAGCGGCGCCTCACCCTTTTCAGCGGCGGCGTCCAGCAGGGACTGCACGGACACATATTCCCGCATGGCCGCCAGGGCTATGACTCCCTGATGGGCGTGGGTGCGGCTCATGCCGTCCAGCTTGCGCCGGTCGGCCTCCACCACCACGATGCCCTTTTCCCGGGCCCGGGAGGCGATGTGGCCCAGGGTCTTGTCCGTCTCCCCCTTGGCCAGGTAAATTTTGTCGATGGTCTCCCCGGAGCGCAGGGCCTCGATGACGGCGTTGCGGCCCTCGATGATGCCGTCCGCCTCCGCCTGGGGCAGGGACCTCTGTTTGTCGTTGTCTCTCATAGATGATCCTCGCTATATAAGAATAAGAAATGAAAAGCCTCGCAGAGTTCGCGTCCGCAGACGCGAAAAATTAAAATCATTTTTCACCGCGACATGTGCGTGGGGGAAAATACCTCTCAGGCTGCCAGTGTGGAATTTTTGCGCCCGGCGCAAAAATTATGCGCGCAGCAGACTGCAATCCTTTTGTCGGAAAAATCCAAAGGATTTTTCGACAGTTTTTAGTATAGCACACGCGGGGCATAATAGAAAGGTCAATTCATAGAAATTTTACACGGCGGGGGTTTTCCGCCCTTGTTTGCTTGTGCTTTGTATGATATACTTCCATTGATCGCAATGTCTTTCTAAGCGGAAGGAGGCCGACTATGGACTCAAAAAACAACAAGAACAACAAAAACAGCAAAAATAACCGAAACCTTCGGGGTGTGCTGGTGCTGCTGGCCTGGGCCGTAGTGCTGACCATCGGTTTTAACTATTTTGCCGCCTATACCGGCAACGCGGCCAACAAGGCCACCAGCTTCGAGGTGGATTTCAGCGCCCTGACCGATCTGGTCCGAGAGGACAAAATCGCCCGGGTGGAGTTTAAAAACGGACAGATCCTCGCCACCCCCATCGATGGCTATGTCTATACCGATGAGAGCGGCAAGGAGCCCAAAACCTACACAAACTCCGAGAAAACCAAGGTCACTCTTTACACCACGCAAATCAACAGCAACAATTTCTACGACCTGCTGGATGAGCATCATGTGGCCTACACCGCTCCGGTGGTGGAGCAGATGAGCCCCATTTTGCAGTTTATGATCTCCTATATCCTGCCCACGATTTTGATGCTGGGGGCATTTTTGCTGGTGATGCGCCTGCTGAGCAAGAGCAGCGGCGGTATCGGCGGCATCGGCAGCGTGGGTAAGTCCAACGCCAAGGTGTATATGGAGAAATCCACCGGCATCACCTTTAAGGATGTAGCCGGGCAGGACGAGGCCAAGGAATCCCTGGAGGAGATCATCGACTTCCTCCACAATCCCGGCAAGTACACCGCCATCGGCGCCAAGCTCCCCAAGGGCGCGCTGCTGGTGGGCTCCCCCGGTACGGGTAAAACCCTGCTGGCCAAGGCTGTGGCAGGGGAGGCCAATGTGCCGTTTTTCTCCATCTCCGGCTCCGACTTTGTGGAGATGTTCGTGGGCGTGGGCGCCAGCCGCGTGCGTGACCTCTTCAAGGAGGCGGCCAAGGTGGCCCCCTGCATCATCTTCATCGACGAGATCGACACCATCGGCAAGTCCCGTGATGCCAGCCGCTTCGGCGGCAACGATGAGCGGGAGCAGACCCTGAACCAGCTGCTGGCGGAGCTGGACGGCTTTGACCCCAGCAAGGGCGTTATCGTCCTGGGCGCCACCAACCGCCCGGAGGTGCTGGACAAGGCTCTGCTGCGTCCCGGCCGCTTCGACCGGCGCATCACCGTGGACCGGCCCAACCTGGCGGGCCGCCTGGCTACCCTGCAGGTCCACACCCGCAACATCCATCTGGCCGAGGATGTGAATCTGGAAAAGATTGCCCAGGCCACCGCCGGCTGCGTGGGCGCAGACCTGGCAAACCTGGTGAACGAGGCCGCCCTCCGGGCGGTGCGCAAGGGCCGCAAGGCCGTGAATCAGAACGACCTGCTGGTGGCCTTCGAGGTGGTCATTGCCGGCTCGGAGAAGAAGGGCACCGTCATCACCGACCAGGAAAAGCGCATCATCGCCTATCACGAGGTGGGCCACGCCCTGGTGGCCGCCAAGCAGAAAAATGCCCAGCCCGTGAGCAAAATCACCATCGTCCCCCATACCCAGGGGGCTCTGGGCTACACCCTGCACCTGCCGGAGGAGGAGAAGTTCCTCATGTCCAAGGAGGACATTCTGACGGAAATCCGCACGCTGCTGGCAGGCCGCTCCAGTGAGGAGATCGTCTGCAACACCATGACCTCCGGCGCAGCCAACGACATTGAGCGGGCCACGGAGCTGGCGAGAAACCTGGTGGCCCGGTTCGGTATGTGCGACGAGTTTGACATGATGGCCCTGGGGTCTGTGCAGAGCCAGTACCTGGACGGCAGCTACTCCATGACCTGCGCCCAGGAGACCTACGCGGCGGCGGACCGGGAGACCATCAAGATCATTCGCCAGTGCCACCGGGAGGCCAAGGAAATTTTGCAGAACAACCGGGAGCTGCTGGACAAGATCGCCGCTTACCTGCTGCAAAAGGAGACCATTACCGGCCAGGAGATGATGGCCATTATCGAGGGCCGGGACCCGGAGACCGTGGACAACTACGGCGCCACCCGGGAGGATGCGCCCAAGGCCTTCCGCCCCTCCACCCCCAACAGCATCGAGGCTCCGGCCAAGCACATAAATATTGTGTCTGAGCCCATCCCCATGCCGGATTTTGACGCGCCCCGGGAGGAAAGTCCTGCCGAGGGGGAGGATAAGCCTGCCGAGGGGGAGGATAAGCCTGCCGAGGGGGAGGATAAGCCTGCCGAGGGGGAGGATAAGCCTGCCGAGGGGGAGGATAAGCCCTCTGCGGATGCGGATAAGCCCGACCAGACCCAGGGGTAACCCCCCTGCGCCGGGCTGAAACAGTGCAGATTGCCAAGAGAATAAAGCATCCCCGGCCTGCAGGGTGCTGACCTGCGGGCCGGGGCATTTTATGGGCGGAAATTATGGGCGAAAAGCCTTCCTTTCAGCACTTTTTCGTTGTTAGCTTATCTGTCCTTGACGGCAGGCATACCGTCTCCTGCCATCTCCCCCTCGGGGGGTGTGGATACTGGGCCCCCTTCCGCTGCGGACACGCTGTGGGCGGCACCTTGGGCTTCCAGGACGGGGAGCCAGCGCTTGCCGGCCATCCGTATCAGATAGAGAATACCCCGGACGCACAGCTCCAGGCACATAGCCGCCCATACGCCGGGCAGCCCCCAGCGGGGCGCAGCCAGCCACGCCAGGGGTATGCGGATGCCCCACATAGTTCCCAAATTGAAAAGCGTGGGTATCAGCGTGCTGCCGGCGCCCTGAAATACGCCGCCGGCCACGATGGATGCGCCGAACAGAGGCTCGGCAAAGGCCTCGATGCGCAGAACACGGGTGCCCAGGGCGATGATGTCCGGGTTCGGTGTCAATATTGCCATCATCTGCGGAGCTAAGAGATACAGTAGCCCGCTGGTGATGACCATGATGACTACACCCAGCAGCACCGTGACCCAGCCCAGCCGGCGGGCCATCTGCCGCCGCCCTGCGCCCACGCACTGCCCCACCAGCATAGCCGCGGCCCCCTGAATTCCGAAGGCGGGCATATAGCACAGACTCTCCGCCGTGACCGCAAAGGAGTTGGCGGCGATGGCCACCATGCCCAGGGGCGCCACGATAGCGGTACACACGATCTGCGCTGTGGTCAGTATGACCTTCTCCGAGGCCACAGGCGCGGCAATGCAGAGCATGGTGCATAGCTGTGTCCGATTAAAACGCAGAGGCTCGCCTTTTTGCAAACGGAGCACCGGATTGCGGCGCAGAACAAAATGCAGCAGATACAGAGCGATCACCAGCTCAGCAAGGCCTGTACCCAGCGCGGCGCCTGCCGTGCCCAGCCCGGCGCCGGGGAGGGCCAGGGAGCCGAGCCGGATGGTACCGGTAGGGAAAATAAACAGGGTGTTGAACACGACATCCAGCACGCACATGACCACCATGCAGATACCGGGCGTGCGCATATTGCCTGTGGCCTGCAGCTGGCCGGCCGCCACATTATTGAGCTGGAGGGCGGGCAGAAACAGGCTATACACCAGGAAGTAGGCGGAGGCATCCTGCCAAATGTCCCGGTCTGCCCGAAGTATTCCGGGCAGCGGCCCGGACAGTGCCGCCGCCAGCATTGCCATGACCACGCTGAACCCCAGGCACAGCACCAGCGCCTGCTTGAGGATATTGCGGGCCTCGGCCAAGCGGCCGCCGCCTACCCGCTGGGCCGTCAGCACATTGAAGCCCATAGCCGCCGCATAAGACAGCTCTCCGAAGAGCCAGGTGGTGGAGGCCACCAGCCCCACCGCCGCCGCCTGGGCCGCACCCAGACGGCCCACCATAGCTGCATCGATATACTGCATGATGATGGTGGCGAGCTTTGCCATAATGGCCGGCCAACTGAGCTGCAGCGTCAGGGACAGCTGCTGACGGGTAGTCAGCGGCGCGCCGGCGCGCAGCTGAGCCAGGGGATCCGTTTTCAAGGTCGCACCTCCAGAAGTGTGTTACCTTGATTCTATCATAGAAAAACACTTCTATCAACTCCGTCCGGAGGCTTTTTCAAAGGTATAGGCAGCGGGGTGAAAAGAATTTTTTCGGCACGCTGCCTATGTTTAACAAAATCTATACAGCCAAAATAGAAAAACCGTGCTATACTACTGTACGCGAAATTGGGAGTAAGGTCCATTTTAGGAGGTGAGCTGTGTGACAGAGACAGGTTTCCGGCGGAAACGCCGCTTAACATCCTTTCAGATCATGATTTTAGGCTTTGCGGGGGTTATCCTGCTGGGCGCCCTGGTGCTGATGCTGCCGCTCTCGGCGGCTAAGCGGGCTTGGACGCCGTTTTCCCAGGCGCTTTTTACCTCCACCTCCGCCGTCTGCGTGACGGGACTGGTGGTGCAGGACACCGGCACCTACTGGTCCTCGTTCGGCCAGGGGGTTATTCTGCTACTGATCCAGGTGGGCGGACTGGGCGTCATTACGGCGGCTGTAACATTTCTGATGCTCTCGGGGAAAAATATCTCGCTGCAGGAGCGCAGCGCCATGCAGGATGCCATCTCTGCTCCGGCGGTGGGCGGCATCGTGCGCCTGACGAGATTTATTCTCAGGGGGACATTCCTGGTAGAGCTGGTGGGCGCCCTGGCGCTGCTGCCGGCCTTTTGCCGGGACTACGGCCTGCGGGGGGTATGGATGGCGGTCTTTCACTCTATTTCCGCCTTCTGCAACGCGGGATTCGATATTCTCGGCCGTGCCGGGACGCTGTACCCCTCCCTGACGGCGTATGCCGCCGATCCACTGGTGAATATCGTCATTATGCTGCTGATCGTCGTGGGCGGCATCGGCTTTCTGACATGGGATGATGTTTGCACCCACGGCCTGCACCTGCGGCGCTACCGTATGCAGAGCAAGGTCATTTTGAGCGTATCGGCAGTTTTGATTGTGCTTCCGGCGCTGCTGTTTTTCCTGACGGACTTTTCGAACCTTCCCACAGGGCAGCGCATTTTGGCGTCGCTCTTTCAGGCGGTCACGCCCCGAACGGCCGGCTACAATACAGTGGATCTGACGGAAATGAGCAATATCTCCCGGGCGGTTACGATCCTGCTGATGCTCACCGGCGGCGCCCCCGGCTCCACCGCAGGCGGTATGAAGGTGACAACGCTGGCTGTGCTGGCCGCCAACGCGGTGGCCGCCTTTTTCAGGCGGGAGGACCCGCAGCTTTTTAGGCGCCGGCTGGAGCCCTCCGCTGTGCGGAACGCTGCCGCCATTCTGCTGCTGTATTTGGCGCTGACCGTTGCCGGCGCGGCGATCATCGGCGCTGTGGAGGGGCTGCCGCTGGGGGCCTGCCTCTATGAAACGGCCTCCGCTGCGGGAACGGTGGGCCTGACACTGGGCCTGACACCACAGTTGGGTACGCTGTCCCAGGGAATACTCATTCTGCTGATGTTCTTCGGGCGTGTAGGGGGACTGACCCTGATCTACGCCGCATTTTCCGGGCATGATCTCACTTATGCCCGGTATCCCCAGGAAAAAATCACCGTAGGCTGAAAGGAGTACACGATGAAAAGCGTATTATTGATTGGACTTGGCCGCTTCGGGCGGCATTTGGCTATGGAGCTGAGCAGGCTGGGACACCAGGTAATGGCGGTGGACAGGGACGAGGAGCGGGTCAACGAGTGTATGCCCTTTGTCACCAACGCGCAGATCGGCGACAGCACCCGGGTGGATTTTCTGCGCTCGCTGGGTGTTGGCAACTATGATGTTTGCTATGTTACCATCAGCGGGAGCTTTCAGAACTCTCTGGAAACAACATCGCTGCTCAAGGAGCTGGGCGCAAAATATGTGGTGTCCCGGGCCGAGCGGGATGTGCAGGCGAAATTCCTGCTGCGTAACGGCGCGGACGCAGTGGCCTACCCGGAAAAGCAGCTGGCAAAATGGGCGGCCATTCGCTATACCGCCAACCACATCTTCGACTACATAGAGCTGGATGAAAACCACGCCATCATCGAGGTCGCCGTGCCGGAAAGCTGGCAGGGCCACAGCATTGGCCAGCTGGATATCCGCAGGAAATACGGCGTCAATATCCTCGGCGTGAAGCGAAACGGTAAAACCGAGGTAAATGTCTCGCCGGAAACCGTGCTGGACGGGAGCGTGACCTTGCTGGTGCTGGGAGAAAACCAGCGGCTGAAAAAACACTTCCGTCTGTAAGCGCCCTACGGACGGTAAAGAAATTCTGCGATAGCGGCAGGAACGGATGTACCCGCCCTTCGGTGCCATGCGCCGAAGGGCGGGCTTATTCTGCCCTTGATCCGGAGGCTGCGGCCTTCCCGGCCCGCTGCGCCGACCCCGCGGCAAAAACGCTCCGTGTTCACAATAGTTTAACATTGACACCTCTTGACATCTGCGGAAACAGGTGGTAAACTGCGTTTAGCACTCGGGAGAATAGAGTGCTAAAAACGGAGAAAGCTATGGAAATGACAGATCGAAAAAAGCAAATACTGAAGATCGTCACCGAGGGCTACATCCAGTCTGCCGAGCCTATCGGCTCCAAGACCGTTGTGGAGCGGATGCCCGGCAAGATCAGCTCCGCCACCGTGCGCAACGAGCTGGCGGACCTGGAGGAAATGGGCTATTTGGAGCAGCCCCACACCTCCGCCGGGCGTATCCCGTCGGCCAAGGGCTACCGGCTGTATGTCAACGAGCTCATGGAGCACAAGACCGTCACAAGCGAGGAGGCCGAGAAGATCACCTCCGCTCTGGGCGGCCGGATGCAGCAGATCGATCAGGTGGTGGCTCGGGCGGGGCAGATGGCTTCCACCCTGGTGGGCTACCCGGCCTATGCCGTGGCCGATCATAAGCAGGCCGTTACGGTCCGGCGCTTCGAACTTATTGCCGTCAGCAGCGATAGCTTTATTGCCGTGGTGATGCTGTCCGACAGCCGGGTCAAAAGCCAGCTCATGCACCTGCAATTATTGGTGGAGGAGGAGCATCTGCGCCAAATCAGCCACCTGCTCAACACCCACTTTATCGGCATCTCCGCCCCGGAGATGAACGGACACCTGATGAATCTCAGCGACCAGGTGGAGGGCCAGTGGTTTCTGCTGCTCAACCAAGTGGTGGACTACGCCGGAGAGCTGCTCACCCAGGCCCAGACCCAGCAGGTGTTTACCGGCGGCGCCAGCCAGATTTTGAAGTTCCCGGAGTATCGGGACGCCGACAAGGCCCACGAGCTTATGAGTTTTATTTCCGACAGCAAGGAGGACCTGCCTGTTCCCGTGGGCGGGGCTCCTATGCAGATTCTCATCGGCCCGGAGAATGTAAACGACGCCCTGAAGGACAGCAGTGTGGTCATTGCCAGCTATGATATAGGCGAGAATATGCGGGGCCTTGTGGGGGTGGTAGGCCCCACCCGCATGGACTATGCCACTGTGGCGGCCCGGCTCAGCTACTTTGCCGAGAGCCTCAGCCGTATGTTTGAAAAGCCCCGGGAGCTACCCCCGGGAGAGGAGAATAAAAAATGAGTGAAAAAAAGAAAAAGGATATGGAGCAGCCGGAGCAGACCGCCCCGGAGACCGCGCAGGAGACCCCGACAGAGGAAACGCCGGAGGTGCCGGAGGTGGAGGAGACCTTCACCGTCAGCCGGGAGCAGATGGAGCAGTTCGAGAGCCTGGCAAAGCTCCTCAGCGACGGCAACGATAAATATCTTCGCCTGGCCGCCGAGTACGACAACTACCGTAAGCGCACCGCCAAGGAGAAGGAGAGCATCTATTCCGATGCCAAGCTGGACACCGTGAAGCCCTTCCTGGATGTGGCGGATAACCTGGACCGGGCCGTAAGCCAGTTCGAGGAGGGCGATCCTCATCGCCAGGGCGTGGAGATGATCTGCAAGCAGTTCGCCGCCGTACTGGAGAAGCTGGGCGTTACCGAGATCGAGGCCCTGGGCCAGCCCTTTGACCCGGAAAAGCACAACGCCGTCATGCACATCGACGATGAAAACCTCGCCGAGAACACGGTGGCGGAGGTATTCCGCAAGGGCTATCAGATGGGTGACAGAGTGGTCCGCTTCGCCATGGTAAAGGTGGCCAATTAAAATAGGTATGTTCCGGGCGCAGTCCCGTTATAAAAGTAATCAAAAATCGTTTATAGATTTAGGAGGCAATTATTATGTCTAAAGTTATCGGTATTGATTTGGGTACAACCAATTCCTGCGTAGCCGTTATGGAAGGCGGCGAAGCAGTTGTCATCGCCAACGCCGAGGGCAACCGCACCACCCCCTCTGTGGTGGCATTTTCCAAGACCGGCGAGCGTATGGTGGGTCAGGTGGCAAAGCGCCAGGCCATCACCAACCCCGACCGCACCATCTCCTCCATCAAGCGTGAGATGGGCTCCGACCACAAGGTAAACATCGACGGCAAGGCCTACACCCCCCAGGAGATCAGCGCCATGATCCTGCAGAAGCTGAAGGGTGACGCCGAGGCCTATCTGGGCCAGCCCGTCACCGAGGCGGTTATCACCGTCCCCGCCTACTTCACCGATGCCCAGCGTCAGGCCACCAAGGATGCCGGCAAGATCGCTGGCCTGGAGGTCAAGCGTATCATCAACGAGCCCACCGCCGCGGCCCTGGCCTACGGTGTGGATAAGGAGCAGGCCCAGAAGATCATGGTCTACGACCTGGGCGGCGGCACCTTCGATGTGTCCATTCTGGAAATTGACGACGGCGTTATCGAGGTCCTGGCCACCGCCGGTAATAACCGCTTGGGCGGCGATGACTTCGACCAGTGCATCATGAAGTACCTGGTGAGTGAATTCAAGCGCACCGACGGCATCGACCTTTCCGGCGATAAGGTGGCTATGCAGCGTCTGAAGGAGGCCGCCGAGAAGGCCAAGATCGAGCTGTCCGGCGTCACCAGCAGCAATATTAACCTGCCCTATATCACCGCCGACGCCACCGGCCCCAAGCACCTGGATGTCACCCTGACCCGGGCTAAGTTCAATGAGCTTACCGGCCATCTGGTGGACGCCACCATGGGCCCTGTGCGTCAGGCTATGAGCGATGCGGGCCTGAAGCCCTCTGATCTGGCTAAGGTCCTGATGGTGGGCGGCTCCAGCCGTATCCCCGCCGTGGTGGAGGCCGTGAAGAACTTCACCGGTAGCGAGCCCTTCAAGGGCATCAACCCCGACGAGTGCGTGGCCATGGGCGCCGCTCTCCAGGCCGGCGTTCTCACCGGCGATGTCAAGGGTCTGCTGCTGCTGGATGTCACCCCCCTGTCCCTGGGTATTGAGACCATGGGCGGCGTTTGCACCCGTCTGATCGAGCGCAACACCACCATCCCCGTGAAGAAGAGCCAGATCTTCTCCACTGCTGCCGATAACCAGACCTCCGTGGAGGTCAATGTTCTCCAGGGTGAGCGTGAGATGGCCGCCGCCAACAAGAGCCTGGGCCGCTTCCACCTGGACGGCATCGCCCCGGCCCGCCGCGGCGTGCCGCAGATCGAGGTCACCTTCGATATCGATGCCAACGGCATCGTCAATGTCTCCGCCAAGGACCTGGGCACCGGCAAGGAGCAGCACATCACCATCACCTCTTCCTCCAACATGAGCAAGGAGGATATTGAGAAGGCCGTCAAGGAGGCTGAGCAGTATGCCGCCGAGGATGCCAAGATCAAGGAGAAGGTGGAGATCCGCAACCAGGCCGATCAGATGGTCTACCAGGCCGAAAAGACCCTGAGTGAGGTGGGCGACAAGGTGCCCGAGAGCGAGAAGGCCCCCATCCAGGCCGGCATCGACAAGCTGAAGGAGAAGCTCAAGGGTGAGGATAGCGACGCCATCAAGGCCGCTACCGAGGAGCTGACCCAGCAGTTCTATAAGATGAGCGAGAAGCTGTATCAGCAGCAGGCACCTCAGGGTGACGGCGCTGCCCAGCAGCCCGGCGCCGATGCCGGTGCCCAGGGCGGCCAGTACTACGACGCCGACTACAAGGTGGTTGACGAGGACGATCAGAACAAGTAACCAAAAAACCGCAAATTAGGGGCAGGATCACCTGTCCCTGTTTGTGGCGTTAGGAGCAATATTGTATGGCTGAAAAAAGAGATTATTACGAGGTGCTGGGCATCCAAAAAGGCGCTTCGGAAGACGAAATTAAAAAAGCATATAAGAAGCTGGCCCGGAAGTACCACCCGGACATGAACCCCGGCGATAAGGAGGCCGAGGAGAAGTTCAAGGAGGTCAATGAGGCCAACGAGGTCCTGTCCGACCCGGAGAAAAAGGCCCGCTACGATCAGTTCGGCTTTGCCGGGGTAGACCCCAACTACGGCGCGGGAGCCGGGGGCGGTGCCTATGGCGGCGGCTTTGACTTCGGCGACCTGGGCGATATATTCGGCAGCTTTTTCGGCGGCGGCTTCGGCGGCCAGCGCCGCAACCCCAATGCCCCCCAGCGGGGTGAGAGCATCCGGGCCAGTGTCTCCATCAGCTTCACGGAGGCGGCCTTCGGCTGCGAAAAGTCCGTCACCATCGAGCGCAGCGAGCAGTGCCCCACCTGTAAGGGCAGCGGCTGCGCCCCGGGCACTACGCCGGAGATTTGCCCCGACTGCCACGGCTCCGGCACCGTTCAGACCCGCCGCCAGACCCCTATGGGCGTGTTCGCCTCCAACGGTCCCTGCCGCAAGTGCGGCGGCACAGGCCGTCTCATTCACCAGCCCTGTTCCGACTGCCGCGGCAGCGGCGCCGTGCGTAAGCGCAGGACCATCAAGGTCAATATCCCCGCCGGCATCGACCACGGCCAGACCATTTCTCTGCGGGGGCAGGGGGGCGCCGGTAAAAATGGCGGTCCCGCAGGCGACCTGCTCATCACCGTTATGGTCCAGCCCCACGAGATTTTCCGCCGTGACGGCGTGGATGTGTTCTGCGAGGCCCCCATCACCTTCACCCAGGCGGTGCTGGGCGCAGAGCTGGAGATCCCCACCATCGACGGCAAGGTGAAGTATTCCATCCCCGAGGGCACCCAGACCGGCACCGTGTTCCGTCTCAAGGGTAAGGGTGTTCCCGTGCTCAATGGCCGTGGCCGGGGTGACCAGTATGTTACCGTGGTCATTGAGACGCCCCGCAGCCTGAATAAGGAGCAGAAGGAAGCCCTGCGCAGGTTCAGCGAGACCCTGGGTGAAAACAATTACGAAAAGCGCAAGAGCTTTTTCAAGAAGAAGTGAGGCCTCTATGTACGCAGCGGATTACCATGTACACAGCACCTGCTCTCCCGACGGCAAGATGACCATGTCCCAGGCGGCGGAGGCCGCCCTCCGGGCCGGACTGGATGAAATTTGCATCACCGACCATGTGGACACCATCTATTGGGGGTCTAATGAGCCCCGGGACAGCTTTGACTGGGACGCTTCCATGACCCAATATTTGGAAGCGGTGGATAAATTTGGCGATAAACTGTCCATTAAGCTGGGCGCGGAGCTGGGGGAGGCCAATCTGGCCTTCGACAGAGCGAAAATTTTGCTGAATTCTGCAAAAAAGCTGGACTTTTCCATCGGTTCGGTGCATACTTGTAGTGAAAAGTTCCATTGTTTGGACCTTTACTTCCTGGAGGCGGGAAAGAGTCCCGACTATTATGCCGCCGTCATCGAGGATTACTTAGACAGCGTTCTGGCCATTGCCAGGTGGGGCCGCTTCAGCGTCCTGGGTCACCTGACCCTGCCGCTGCGGTATCTCAAGGAGCATCTGAACATGGACCTGACCTTCGACCCCTGGCGCGACCGGGTACAGGAGATTTTCTCCACCGTCATTCCCAAGGGTGTGGGCATCGAGTGTAATACCAACCGCGGAAACCGGCCCCTGCCGGACGCAGACCTGCTGCGTCTGTACCGGGAGATGGGGGGCGAAATTATCACCCTGGGCTCCGACGCCCACGAGACCAAGGATGTGGGCTGCGTCATAAGGGAGCGCCAGCAGCTCCTCCGGGACTGCGGATTCCGGTATTTCACCACCTTTACCGGCGGAAAGCCCGAATTCAAAAAACTATAAGAACACAGGAGACATCACCATGAAAATTGCCATCGGCTGCGACCACGGCGGCTATCTGCTCAAGCAGGACATCCTCATTTGGCTGGAGGAGCACGACATCGACTTTGAGGATGTGGGCTGCTATAATACCGACAGCGTAGACTATCCCATTTACGGTGAAAAGGTGGCCCGTCTGGTCTCTTCCGGCGAATGCGACAAGGGCATCGTCATCTGCACCACCGGCATCGGCATTTCCATCGCCGCCAATAAGGTGAAAGGTATTCGCTGCGCCCTCTGCTCCGACAGCCTCAGCGCCGAGATGACCCGCCGCCATAACGATGCCAATATCATCGCCATGGGTGCGGGTATCGTGGGCCCCAACCTGGCCCGGCGTATGGTGGAGGTCTTCCTGAATACCGAGTTTGAGGGAGGCCGCCACGCCCGGCGCGTGGCCCTGCTGGACAGCATCCAGCCCTGATAACGCAAAAAGGAGGTGCCTCATGGCCACCAAGGGATATAATAGCTATCACGGACGGACTCCGCTTTGGAAAAAAATACTCATCCCCATTTTGGTGCTTCTGCTGCTGGCAGGCGGCGCCTTCCTGTACTGCCAGAATCACCTTGTCTACGATGAAAATGGCAAGGTCCACCTGGATCTTCCCTTTTTGAATAAGAAGGACGATCAAACCAAGACCCCCGACGACAGCCCCAACCCCGACGATGTAGACTTCACCCGGGATGAGCCCCAGGGCCCCACCATTGAGGTCATTCATGCCACCGCTCAGCCGGATAGCGCCCTGGAGCAGGATGTCACCGCCCTCATAAGCGGCAGCGATAAGACTGTCGTCCTCACCTTAAAGCTCCCGGACGGCACCTTTACCTATCAGCCCTCCTTCCAGGCATCGGGCACCGTGGGCTCCGCCGTCAGCACGGAGAATTTGAAGAAGCTCACCGCCTCGGATAAGCATGTGGTGGCCCGCATCAGCGCCTTCGGCGACACCGGTTACGCCCAGAACCATGTGGATGAGGCGGGTCTGCTGCGCACCTGGGACGAGTGGCTCTGGTACGACTACAGCAGCCAGTGCTGGCTGGACCCCACCAAGGCCCCAGCCCAGGCTTATCTCAAGCAGGTCTGCAAGGACCTGGCGGATCTGGGTGTGGATGAGATCGTTTTGGATAATTTCGGCTGGCCCGCCGTGGGCAATATGGACGCCATGCTGGTGCCGGACGGCACGGATAAGCCGGCGGTGCTCACCAGTCTCATCGCCGCCCTCCGGGAAACCCTTCCCAAGACCACGGCCCTGTCCGTGTCTATCGAGAAAAACGCCCCGGAAAACAGCGGCCTGACCCCGGCGGTCCTGGCTCTCTTTGACCGCATCTATGCGGACTCCGAGACCGTGGACCTGGCCGCCCTGACCGCCACCCTCCCCGCCGATTTCAATGCCGAGACCCGGCTGGTCCAGCTGACCCAAACGCCTCCCGTCACCGGCAGCTATATCCTCATAACGGACTGAAAAAGCAAAAAATATAATGTGTAAAAGGAGCGGTATTCTAAAAGAATGCCGCTCCTTTTTATATCCCCCACACTCCCAATAAAACTTCCGTAGGGGCCGATGCCTACATCGGCCCGCCGTACCAGCCACCGAGCTGTCCGTAGGGGCGGGGTTCTCTTGCCCACCGTCGTGCCAACCGATTCCCGGCCACTGTTGTGGCCGCCAATCGGGGCACTTCCTCGAAACCGCCTCGCTTCTTCTGCCACCGGCAGCGCTTCGGCGATTTCCCCGCCCGCCGGGAGGGGCAGAGCCCCTCCCCTACGCACCGCCAAGGAAGCACGACCCTGTCCGCCCAATGTACCGCACTCCCTGCAACCTCCCATTGCACCCCGCCCCAAAATATGATAAAATAAATTCCATACATCAATACTCGGGGGAGGGACCGCCGCCCATGCGTAACCGCATCTACATCGAGATCACCAACCGCTGCAACCTCTCCTGTGATTTCTGCCACGGCACCCGTCGCCCTCCGCGCACCATGACCCCGGCGGAGTTTGAGACCCTGGCCCTAAAGCTCCGGGGCGAAACCGACTATCTCTATCTCCATGTTTTGGGCGAGCCGCTGCTGCATCCGCAGCTGCCGGAGCTGCTTGCCATCGCTCATCGCCTGGGCTTTCGCACCTGCCTGGTCACCAACGGCACCCTGCTGCCCCGGCAAAAGGATGCCCTTCTCTCTGCCCCGGGTCTTCACAAGCTCAGCGTCTCCCTCCACAGCTTCGAGGGCAGCGCACAAAGCGGCGATATGACCGCTTACCTCCGCGGTGTGTGGGACGCTGTCCTGCCCCTATCTCAAAAGGGTACCCTCTGCGCCCTGCGCCTGTGGAACGAAGGCGCCGCCCAGCGCTGCAACGCCGAGATCCTGCGCTTTCTATCCGGGCAAATCGGCCAAAATGCGGAAGCCCTGCCCCAAGACGCCCGTGGAAACCGCACCCTGTCCCCAAATCTTTTCCTGGAGCGGGCGGAGCGCTTTGCCTGGCCGGACCTGAGCGCCCCGGAGACCGGGGCCAACTTCTGCCACGGCCTCACGCGGCAGCTTGCGGTGCTGTGCGACGGCACCGTCACCCCCTGCTGCCTGGATAGCGAGGGCACCATCGCCCTGGGAAATCTCTTCACCCAAGCCCTGCCGGAGATCCTCCGAAGCTCTCGAGCCGCCGCCATGGCCGCAGGCTTTGCCGCTCGCCGGCCCTCCGAGGATCTGTGCCGCCGCTGCGGCTATGCCCGCCGTTTTCTGAAATAAGCTATGGAACAAAATATTGAAAAATTGCAAGCCATCGTCAGCCCCCTTCTGACCTGGTACGACGAAAACCGACGCGTCCTTCCCTGGCGGGAGGAGGTGTCTGCCTACCGCACCTGGGTGTCGGAGATCATGCTCCAGCAGACCCGGGTGGCCGCCGTGCTGCCCTACTTTCAGCGCTTCATGGCCCGCTACCCCACGGTGCAGGATTTGGCCCGGGGCGATGAGGAGGAGCTGCTGAAGCTCTGGGAGGGCCTGGGCTATTACAGCCGCGCCCGCAATCTGCAAAAGGCCGCACGGATAGTGGCAGAGGACTACGCCGGTGCATTTCCGGCAGACTATAAAGAGCTCATCGCCCTCCCGGGCATCGGGGACTATACCGCCGGAGCCATTCTCTCCATCGCCTTCGGACTCCCCGTTCCGGCGGTGGACGGCAATGTTCTGCGCATTGCCAGCCGCATAACCGGCTGGGACCGGGATGTGCAGTCCACCAAAAAAGAGATCACCCGCTGGATGACCGAGGTGGTTCCTTCGGATCGCCCCGGCGCCTTCAATCAGGCCCTTATGGACCTGGGCTCAGCCCTGTGCCTGCCTGCCGCCCCCCGCTGCCCCGACTGTCCTCTCCGGGGCCTCTGTACCGCCGAAAGGGAGGGAAGTCAGGCCCGTATCCCGGTCCGCGCCCCTAAAAAGGACAAGCGTCCGGAGGAAAAAACCGTGTTTCTTCTGCGCCGCCCGGACGGCGCCGTGGCCCTGGGGCAGCGCCCTAAGACCGGCCTCCTGGCGGGGCTTTGGGAGTACCCCAATGTTCCGGGCCTGCTCACGGAAGCCCAGGCTGCCCGGCAGCTGGCCGCCTGGGGGCTTACGCCCCTGCATTGGGAGGAGTCCTGGCAGGCCGTCCACATATTCACCCATGTCCGCTGGCAGATGCAGGGCTATGCCGTCCTGGTTTCCGGCGAGGGGGACCTGTCGTGGTATTCGGAGGAGCAGCGCCGACAAAAGGCCATCCCCTCCGCCTTTGAAAAAGCCAATCGCATCCTGCAAAAATGGGAAGGAGAATAAAGTAAATGGCACAGCTTTACTTCAAATTCGGAGCCATGGGCTCCAGCAAATCCGCCAACGCCCTCATGGCCCGGTTTAATTATGAGGAGCGCGGTCAGGACACCCTCTTGGTGAAGCCCCAGCTGGACACACGGGACGGGGACCACATGGTCCGCTCCCGCATCGGCCTGGAGCATCCCTGCATCTACTTCCACGAGATGCAGCAGATGGCCGACTCCGACCTGCAGAAATTCGCCTGCATCATTGTGGACGAGGCTCAGTTCCTCACCAAGGAGGAGGTCTACTACCTGGTCCACCTGGTGGACGACTGCAATATCCCCGTTATCTGCTACGGGCTGAAGGCCGACTTTAAGGGGGAGCTTTTCCCCGGCAGCTACCAGCTCCTGGTCCTGGCGGATAAGCTGGAGGAGGTAAAAACCATCTGCTGGTGCGGCAAAAAAGCCGCCTTCAACGCCCGGTTTGACGAGCACGGCCGTGTGGTCAAGGAGGGAGCCCAGGTGGTGCTGGGAGCCAATGATAAGTATATCGGCCTTTGCCGCCGCCACTGGATGGCCGGGGATCTGGGTCCGGACTTCAAGCCCTTAAAGGGATGATCTGTACGCTTTGTCCCCGCCGCTGCGGGGCCGAAAGAACGGAAAGGGAGGGCCGCGGCTTCTGCCGGATGCCCGCCACGCCGGTGGTGGCCCGGGCGGCCCTGCACCCCTGGGAGGAGCCGGTGCTCTGCGGCCCCCGGGGCGCGGGAACCGTGTTCTTCTCCGGCTGCAACCTGGGCTGCTCCTACTGCCAAAACGCCCCCATTTCCCGGGATAACTTCGGCAGACCCGTGTCCGCTTCCCGGCTGCGGGAGATTTTTGAGGAGCTTATCGCCCGGGGCGCCGCCACCATCGACCTGGTGACGCCCACTCACTTTGTGCCGTTTATTTTGCCGGCGCTGGACCCGCCTCTGCCGGTGCCGGTGGTATATAACTGCGGCGGCTACGAGAGTGTGGAGACCCTGAAGCTATTAGACGGGAAAGTGCAGGTATATCTGCCGGACCTGAAATACGCCGATGCAGACCTGGCGCGGGACCTCTCCTGTGCCCCGGACTATTTTCCCGTGGCTACCGCCGCCATCCGGGAGATGTTCCGCCAGACTGGCCCCTGTGTTATGGAAAAGGGCCTTCTCCGGCGGGGCGTCCTCATCCGCCATCTGGTGCTTCCCGGTCATCCGGAGAATACCCGTCTCTGTCTGGACTGGATCGCCCGCACCTTCCGCCCTGGGGAGGTGCTGGTGTCGTTGATGAGCCAGTATACGCCCCAGCCCGGGGCCCGGGGAAGCCTGGCCCGTCCTGTCACGGCGGCGGAGTACCGGGGGGCGGTCCGCTACATGGAAAACTGCGGCATCACGGACGGCTTCACCCAGGAGCGCACCTCCGCCCGGGAGGAATACACACCGCCCTTCGACCTCGCCGGGGTCTGACAGATTCGTATTGTTTGGTACATTTGGAATCATAAAAACAGGATTTTTTGCAAAAAATAAAGCTTTTTTCGCATAAAAACCACATCCGCAACAGAATGCCTATTGCAATCCCACCCGGAATGTGGTACGGTAAAAGTACAAGAAAAAAGGCCGTTTCCGGCGGCCCTATGGGACATATTAAATTAGGAGGTACTTGTATGAGCTATCCCAAGACCGGTCAGGAGGTCTATGTTAGCCTGAACCTGTCCAACACCATGCTCACCGGCATCGGCAAGGGCACCATCACCCGTGAGGAAGTCTCCGTAGACTATTTGAAAAAGCTGTTTGGGAAGTACGGCGTCATCGTCTCCGCCAAGCCCGAGCAGGCGCGCCTGCTGCAAATTGTGAACGAGACCTTCGACCTGGGGCTGGATGTACCCCAGGAGCTGAAGCTGTTCCAGCTCTCCGAGCAGCACCGCCGCCTGGTGGTCATCAATGTCCAGGGCCTGCGCCGCAAGGGCGGCTCCCTCCTGCCGGAGTATACGGAGGAGGAGTTCAACGAGGCCACCTTCACCTTTGTGAAATACTATGTCCAGTCCCGCCACTACGACGACCTGGTAGAGGAAAATAAGAAGCTGAAATACGATCTGGATCAGGAGCTGGAGTGGCGCCACCGCACCGACAACTGAAAAACATAAGGAACCCCACGCCCCGCCCAAGCGGGGCGTTTTTCATTTCCCTCCTCATGAAAAAACGCTGTCATTGCGAGGGCGCAAAGCATCCGTGACAATCCGCATCCCCCGTCCCCCGGCCCCCTTGCCTAAAGGGGGCTGTCAGCGAAGCTGACTGGGGGATTCCTCACCTCACCGCACCCCTTGTAACCCTCCGTAGGGGCGGGGTTCTACCCCGCCCGTTCTTCCACGCCCCTTGTAACCCTCCGTAGAGGCGGGCTCCCCTCGGCCCGCCGCCCGATAACCGCCGCACCATCACGGCGGCGTGGGGGCACCCCCGCCCTACGCATAACAGGGAAGCTGGTACGACCGGGGCGATGTGGGTATCGCCCCCTACGAAATCCTATCGGTAAACACTCCGTAGGGGCCGATGATCCTGTTGCGGTACCCAAAATTTCTGCGCTGCCTTGCGGCGGACGCTGGAAATTTTGACCGCAGCCACTCGCTCACTTCGCTTCCTCTGCCACCGGCAGCGCTCAGTTCGCTCCCCACATCGCCCCGCTCCCGGACTTGCACAAAGTTCCTTGTCATCCGTAGGGGCGGACGCCTCTGTCCGCCCGCTACCCAACGCACCCCCACAAAAAAAGGGAACGCCCACCCGGGCGTTCCCTTTTAGCTTATGTATTTTTTACACCACCCGGTAATCCCCTCGGGCTGCGGCCTCCAGCCGCCGGTTTTTCTCCCGGGCCAGCTCATCCTGAAGCAGGCCGATAATGCGGTTGCTCACCAAAAAGCCCTTGGCTGTCAGGTGCCAGCCGTTTCCGTCCTGCTCTGCCAGCCCCTCCCGGGCGCACTGCTGCAGCAGCGCCGCCAGCGGCGCAAATCTCTGCCGGAACCGATACTCAAATTCCCGGGGATCCACCCCCTGCACCGTGCGCAGCCGGAGCATCAGGTATTCCCGCTCCCGCTCGTCGGAATCCACCGTCTCCGACTCCTGCAGAACAAGCTCTCCCTTCAAATATCGCTCCAGGTCCCGCGCATAGCCGTAGCGCACATTTCCAAAGTCCGAGTGTGCCCCGGGGCCGAATCCGGCGTACTCCTGCATAAGCCAGTATTTCAGGTTGTGCCGGGAGGCAAAGCCGGGCTTGGCGAAGTTGGAAATCTCATACTGTTCATAGCCGCACTGCTTCAAAAACTCCACGGCATATAAGTACATATCCGCCTGCATATCCTCATCCGGGAAGGTCAGCTCTCCCTGCCGCCGGTACAGCGGCGTACCCTCCTCCAGCTTCAGCCCGTAGCAGGACAGATGCTCCGGGTGCAGGCCCACTGCATCGGACAGGGTCTTTTCCCATCCCTCCATGGTCTGCCCCGGCAGCCCGTAAATCAGGTCCAGGCTCAGATTTTTGAATCCCGCCTTCCGGGCTGCCGCCACGGCCTCCTGTACCTGCTGCCGGGTGTGAATCCGTCCGATGGTCTGCAAAAGCGCGTCATCCATAGACTGCACCCCCAGGGAAAGACGGTTGAACCCCGCCTTGCGCAGCCGTTTCAGGGCCTTTCTGTCCGTGGCGGAGTCGGGATTTGCCTCCAGGGTGATCTCCGCGTGCTTGTCCACCTTATATAATTTCCGGATGCTGCCCAGCAGACGGCAGAGCCGCTCCGCTCCCAGATAGCTGGGGGTGCCGCCGCCGAAATACACCGTGTCCGCCTTGTGGCACTCCGCCTGGGGTGCCACCTCCGCCAGGTGCCGCTCCAGGGCCCGGCAGTAGTCGTCCATGCGCTCCTCTGCGCCTGCCAGAGAGTAAAAGTCGCAGTAGGCGCATTTGCTCCGGCAAAAGGGGATGTGGATATAGAGGCCCAAGGGCAGATCTTTTTGTACTGTGTTTTTCTTCATGGCTCAGTCCTCCTGCTGGGGTCGGTATAGACGGATGGCGTCGCTGGGGCAGTTCACCTTGCAGGAGCGGCAGCCGATGCAGTCCTCGGTGCGGACCTTGTAGATGCCGTCCGGCTGCTGGTCAATGCAGTGCATCACGCACCACATGGCACAGATGCCGCACCCGGTACAGTTCACCGGGATCACCTCCGCCAGATCATGGATCTTCTTCCCAAAAGGATGGATCATGTCAGCCATAAAATCAAAACCACCTTTGTCCTTCACCGAGTCGGCACCTTTTTGGCACCGTTTGTTCCCCATAGTATACCCTTTTTTTCACCGATTGGCAAGAAAAACACGGATATTATCTCGGCAGGGCAGGCTCCTTCGGCGGCCTCAGTTGCCGCCGGCAGTCCGCTTTTCCCGACTCAGGAGCCAGGCTGTCATGTCCTGCAGGGTCTGCTCCATAGGCCGGGGCTCATAGGCAAAGCATTCCGTGGCGGCGCTATGGCTGAACTGCCCGTTGGAGCCGAGAACGGAGACGGAGTAGGGGGTGAAGAACAGCTGCTTTCCCGCTCGCAGGCTTCGGCGCTCGTAGCAGGGAGCGGCCAATTTTGCAAGGCTTAGGGGCAGGCAGAGAGGGCGATAGCGCCGCTGGGCTGCCGCCCCCACCATCTGCAGCATCCTGCCGATGGTGGAGTAGTGTCCGGAGAGGATATACCCCTTTCCAGGCAGACCCTTTTCGCAGCAGGCCAAAAGACCCTGGGCCACATCCCGCACATCCACGAAATCATACCCACCGCGAACGGCAAAGGGCAGCCTTCCGGCAAGAAAGGATTCGGCCATGGAGGTGAAGCTCCCGCCCTGCACATCCCCCGGGCCGATGATGCCGGAGGGAAAGACGACGCTGGCGTTCAGCCCCTGAGCCGCCGCGTCAAGCACCAGATTGGTGGCGGTGGCCTTGCTCTTGGCATAGTCGCCGTCCACAAGCCCCGGGGCGAGCTTGCAGTCCTCTGTAATGGGGCAGCCTCTGGGCTTTTCCGGTATGGCGTGAACGGAGCTGACATAGACCATTTTCCCCACGCCGTGGGCTATGCATTGCCGGAGGATCCGCCATGTCCCGCCTACATTGACCTGATAGAGCTTGGGGGCGGGCCGGGAGGCGACGGAGACGATGCCTGCACAGTGGATCACGCAGGTGCGGCTGTCGGCATCTGCGAAAAAGTCTGCCAGCCCATCGCTTTGGCACACATCGCCGGTGACGGTGCGAACCTCCTTCGGGAGCAAGTGGGCGTAGGGGTCATCGGGCAGCGCAAGGGCGTGTACCTGTGCGCCCCGGCGGGCCAGCTCCTCCACAACGGCTCTGCCCAGGAAGCCGGTGGCACCGGTAACGAGATATTTATTGTACATACAAAAACCTCCTCCCCGAAAATAGAAATACAAGTGTTGCTTATCTTTCACAAGTACAGTATACTGAAAGAAAAGACCGGGAACAATCGGCACTTGCCCCGGGGTTGTAAGAAAAGCAACAGTGGACGGCGGAGTGTTGCCGTACTTTGTAAACTTTTTTAGGAGGGCTCTGTATGGAGAAGCTGGATGCCAGAAAACGCTATACGCAGATGATGCTCAAGCAGTCCTTTTTGAAGCTGCTGCAGCAGAAGCCTGTCAACCGGATCACGGTGAAGGAGGTCTGCGCACTGGCGCAGCTCAACCGCGCCACCTTCTATGCCCATTACAGCGACTGCTTTGCTCTGAAGGAGAGCATTGAAAATGAGCTGATCGTGGCGTTTGAAAAATCTCTGCGCTATGTCAACTCCTTTGATGTAACGGCCCTGATCGAGGCCATTTACGACATGGTCGAGCAGAATCAGGAGGCCTGCCGGGTCTTGATCCTGGACGATCCCGGCTCGGCGGTGCTTATGCGCATGATTGCCCTGGCCAAGGAGGACAGCCTTGCCTACTGGCGCAGGGAGCTGCCCGAGGCCAGCGAGACGGAGCTTGCCATGATGTATACCCATCTGTCAAACGGGCTGATGCATGTGGTCGTGGAGGGCTATGACAAATACAGCAAGGAGGAAACCATTCGCTTTGTCAGTCGTGTGGTAAAGGCCAGCCTCTCCCTGCTGCGCCGGAGCGCAAAGCCCCTTGCCTGACAGCTTCAAGGCTTCAAAAATTGGGTCGGGGTGTCGAAAAAACTCTTTCGACACCCCGACTCACAACACTATCATTATATAATTTATTTGCATAATAGTCAATAGCTCCGGCGGTAATCGGACTATTTTCGTAGTAATGCATAGATTTTCCGTGGGGATTCCGTATAGAATCCCTCTTGCTTTCTGCTGCGATATTTGCTATGCTTTAGATACAGAAAGGGTGAGTCCAATGACCTAAGAAGTACCCCCAACCGCTGGAGTATGGGGAAGATGGCACCGACAAAAAAACTGTAGTCGCCTAATGAAAGCCGTCATAAACGGCAGGATCATCGCACGGCGGTGTTTACATATAGGTAGGGCGTAAGAGCAACAGACAAAAGACAGGTGCCATGAATCCGAAGAAAGCGAGGTATAAAAAATGATGTTAGATATCAAGAGTGAAGGGTAGCCCTTGACTGCAGCGAGATCCAAGCAGTCAAGGGCTACCTTCTTTATAGCCGGATTTTGCCGTCTGGGTGCAGCAAGGTCCGGGAGGTTTTTTTAATAGCTGCGTCGGCGGGAACGCCGTTTATTTTTTTGCCTTTTTTGCCTTTCAAGGCCCGTTTGTGAGAAATCGGGAGACCTGCGCGCTTTTGCGGGAATAAGCCTGCGCGCAATGGACCAAAATAGAGGTAGCGTTTCGGAAAGGATGTGTACCCATGGAAACAACACCTGAAAAGTACCGGGCCTATGTGCGGCAAAAGCAAAAAAAGTCGCCCCTGGGCAAGGACATGGCCCTGGCCTTCCTCATCGGCGGACTCATCTGCGTGCTGGGCCAGCTTATTTCGGACGGCTATATTGCCGCGGGCCTGCCTCGGGAGGAGGCGGCTACCGCCACCTCCGTCAGCTTGGTTTTCCTCTCCGCCCTGCTTACGGGCCTGAACCTCTACCACCGTCTTGCCCGCTACGGCGGGGCCGGGACCCTGGTGCCTATCACCGGCTTTGCCAACGCCGTGGTCTCCCCAGCTATCGACTTTAAGGCCGAGGGCTTCGTCACGGGAATGGCCGCCAAGATGTTCCTGGTGGCGGGGCCTGTGATCGTGTTCGGCACCCTGGCCAGCGCCGTTTACGGGGTTATTCTGTGGCTGATAGGGTGAAAAGCAGACCTTGCGGCCGGATTTGGTCTGAATTTACCGAAAAACACAGGAATAACTGGCACTTTTCACAAAAAACGGGCGGAAAATTGTATTTGTCATAGCTTGAAAAATATTATATAATTCCTTTATTGAGTGATATGTGCGGCCTGGCACATTTTCCAAAAACGAAGGGAGAAATCTAAACTATGACTGCCAATGAAATTCGCAATATTTGCCTGTTGGGTCACGGCGGCTCCGGTAAGACCACCCTGGCTGAGCAGATGCTCTTTATGACCAAGGGGACCGATCGTTTCGGCAAGACCGTGGACGGCAACACCACCTGCGACTACGACGCCGAGGAGATCAAGCGCCAGATTTCCATTTCTCTGGCTTTTGCTCCCGTGAAGTATAATAATGTCAAGATCAATGTTATGGACGCCCCCGGCAACTTCGACTTCTCCGGCGAGGCCCTGTCCGCTATCCGCGCCGCCGAGTGCGCCGTCATCGTGGGCAATGCCAAGGACGGACTCAGCGTGGGCATGGAGCGCACCTGGAAGATGCTGGGCAAGAAGCCCCGGATGATGTTCATTAACCGCGTGGAGGAGGCCAACGCAGACTATGCCGCCTGCGTGGACGCCGTCAAGGCTAAGTTCGGCACCGCCATCGCCCCCATCGTGGCCACCAAGGCCGACGCCAACAAGGCCGTCACCGTCATTGTGGACCTGCTGCACAACAAGGCTTACGACGCCAAGGGCGAGTGCGCCATCCCCGGCGACATGGCCGACGAGGTGGAGGCCCTGCGCGCCGAGCTGATGGAGGCCGCCGCCGGTGCCGACGAGGAGCTGATGGAGAAGTTCTTCGAGACCATGGAGCTGTCCGCTGCCGACATGGCCAAGGGCCTGAAGATCGGCGTCCGGGACGGCAGTGTGTGCCCGGTGCTCTGCGGCTCCGCCGTCACCGGTCTGGGCGTGGATATGCTGCTGAAGACCATCGTGGACCTGGTGCCCGTAGCCACCGATATGCCCGCCGAGAAGGCTAAGGATGAGAGCGGCAACGAGGTGGAGGTGGCCTTCGATCCCAATGGCCCCACCGCTGCCATCGTGTTTAAGACCATTTCCGACCAGTACGGCAAGTTCTCCATGATCAAGGTCGTGCGCGGCAAGGTCACCGGCGATATGTCCCTGTATAACCCCGCCACCGGCAACACCGAGAAGCTGGGCCGCCTGTACAGCATGAAGGGCAAGAAGGGCGAGGAGATCAAGGAAATCTGCTGCGGCGACATCGGCGCCATCGGCAAGATGGACCGGGTCAAGACCGGCAACACCCTGTGCGACGCCAAGAATGTGGTGATCCTGGAGGGTATCGAGTATCCCGCACCCTGCTATGAGCGGGCCATTGCCCCCAAGGTCAAGCAGGAGGTGGAGAAGATGGGCACCGGCCTCAACAAGCTCAACGAGGAGGACCCCACCTTCCATGTGTCCAACAACGCCGAGACCCACCAGACCGTTATCTCCGGCACCGGCGATATTCAGATCGATGTGCTGTGCGCCAAGCTCAAGAGCCGCTTCGGCGTGGAGACGGAGCTTTCGGCCCCCCGTGTGGCTTACCGGGAGAAGATCCGCTCCAAGGTGGAAAAGCGCGGCCGCTATAAGAAGCAGACCGGCGGCAGCGGCCAGTTCGGCGATGTGGTCATCACCTTTGAGCCCCAGAATGAGCAGGAGGATATGATCTTTGAGGAGGCCGTGTTCGGCGGCTCCGTGCCCAAGAACTATTTCCCCGCCGTGGAAAAGGGCCTGCGCAAGTGCTGCCTCAACGGCGTGCTGGCGGGCTACCCCGTGGTGTTCCTGAAGGCCACCCTGACCGACGGCTCCTATCACCCCGTTGACTCCTCCGATATTGCCTTCCAGCTGGCAGCGGGCCTTGCCTTCAAGGAGGCTCTGCCCGAGGCCAAGCCCGTGCTGATGGAGCCCATCGGCGAGCTGAAGGTCACCGTGCCCGATAGCTTCGTGGGCGATGTCATGGGCGATCTGAACAAGCGCCGGGGCCGCGTCATGGGCATGAACCCCACCGGCGACGGCGAGACCGTGCTGGAGGCCGAGGTGCCCATGGCGGAGATGATGTCCTACGCCATCGACCTGCGCTCCATGACCCAGTCCAGAGGCACCTTTGTGTTCTCCTTCGTGCGCTACGAGGATTGCCCCGCCGCCGCCCAGGAGAAGGCCATTGCCGAGGCCAAGGCCATGGCAGAGGCAGAGTAAGAGAATCCGACGGAATAAGTGCATACCGTCCCGGCCCGCCAAAAAAATCGGCGGGCCGGGCGTTTTTGCTTTATATGGCAGGGCGGGCTGCCCCCTGGCTCTCCGCGTGCGGAACAAAAGGTGTGGTGGTTGGCGACCCTTCCGGCGCTTCGCGCCACCTCCCCTTACGCAGGGGAGGCTTTTAGGCGGGGGGGTACGGATTGCCACGACCAGCGTTCGCGCTGGTCTCGCAATGACATTTTTACAAGGAGTGCGGCGGGCGGCGGGACACATGGGTCCCGCCCTACAAGGCGTTATTTTGTAGGGGCGGACGACCCTGTCCGCCCGGTGTCGTGTTTCCTTGGCGGTGCGTAGGGGAGGGGGTGCAAGGGGGGCCTTCTTAAGAGATGGTGGAATATTTTCTCAAATTCACAAAAAATTTTCATTAAAGTTGCAAATGCAACTTTTGAGAGTTGGATTCTTGTGGTATACTACAAGCACAGCAAGAAAAAACGGGCTGCGGCCCAAATCATAATAAGGAGGAACTTTACAATGAAGAAATGGGTATGTTCTGTTTGCGGTTATGTGTACGAGGGTGAGAATCCTCCCGCCGAGTGCCCCGTGTGCCATGTGGGTGCGGATAAGTTTGTCGAGCAGAAGGAGGATAAGTCCTGGGCTGCCGAGCATGTGGTAGGCGTAGGCAAGTCCTTCGGCAACGATGTCCCCGAGGAAGTGCGCAAGGAGATCATCGACGGTCTGCGCGCCAACTTCGAGGGCGAGTGCAGCGAGGTGGGTATGTACCTGGCTATGGCCCGTGTGGCTCACCGCGAGGGCTATCCCGAGATCGGCCTGTACTGGGAGAAGGCCGGCCTGGAGGAGGCCGAGCACGCCGCCAAGTTTGCCGAGCTCCTGGGCGAAGTCATCACCGACTCCACCGAGAAGAATCTGCAGATGCGCGTAGACGCCGAGAACGGCGCCACCTTGGGCAAGTTCGAGCTGGCTAAGCTGGCGAAGAAGTACAACCTGGATGCCATCCACGACACCGTGCATGAGATGGCCCGCGACGAAGCCCGCCATGGCAAGGCTTTTGAGGGCCTGCTGAAGCGGTACTTCAATAAGTAATAGCAAGACAATCAAAACCGAGAGGGAGCGATCCCTCTCGGTTTTTTTATAGAATTTGGTCGTTATCGGATGGAATATACTCCATTACATCTTGGACACGGCAGTTTAATATGCGGCACAGGTCGTTGATGGTCGTGGTGTTGAGGGGTCTGTTTTTGCGGAGCTTATCAAGGGTGGAGCTGGAGATGTGGTGGTTTTTAATAAGGGTATAAGTGGATTCCTGCGATTCTTTCAATGTGGCCCAAAATGCGGCATAGCTTATCATCGGCAAATCCCCCTAAAATGATACTATCATCTTAGGATGTGATTTTGATATTGACTATAGACGGTAAAGAGACTATAATTGTATAAAAGGGAGGAGAAAACATGAAAAATAAAATGACAGCGCTGATACTATCCATTTTAACCGGCGGAATTGGTGTGGATCGGTTTTACCTTGGGTATGTGGGTATGGGAGTACTGAAACTTCTGACGGCGGGTGGTTTTGGAATTCTATATTTACTTGATATTATTCACATTGCCAATGGAACGCTTGGCCCGGCTGACGGAACCCCTTATGAAGAAGACGGCGGCTCGATGGTGGTTCGGAGTGAAAAGAAAGCGCATGGCATTTTTGAGGATATGGAGAAAGCGGCGGCTTTGCATGAATGCGGCGCACTGACAGACGAAGAATATTCAAAAATAAAGGCGGATTTGCTTGCAAAAATATGACAAAAGGGAAAGCGTTCCGCAATGGAAATTTGCTATTAGTATGAGCACGAGGAGGCTAACCGTGAATAAATCAAGAGAGACATATATTTGTTCAGCACTATTTGTTATTGCTGCAATATTTATTTTGGCGGCTCAGCCCTATGTGAGTCCATTTTACGGGTCAAAACCTTCGTTTTGGCTTCATATAATCAGCTACTGCGCTATGGCGGTTACGGCAGTGTTGGGCATAAAGGAAGTGGATATTCTTGCCTGTGTTTTACTGGTTATAACGGCTGTGCTGTCTGTGGTCATTTGCGTTGCAAGAGGATCGGGAATGATGGGGGTGGTCATTGTTTTTTTTGATGCCGGAGCGCTTTTGCTGCTTGCGTCGTCAGTGTACAGCAAAATGAAATACTTGAGCTATGCGGCTGCGGCTGTAGTGGTGCTGGGCCTTGCTGTAAGAGCGTTTTTTTGGGCAATATTTGCGTCTGTGATGTCCGGGGCGGAGGTTATTACGTGTTTGCTGCTTTTGGCAGCTCTAATTTTGAATGGAGTTCGGTATCCGAAAGCAAAGGACAAAAAAGGAATGGATGATCCGCTGGAAAAAGTTGAAGGCTTGAAAAGCCTGCTGGATAAGGGAATAATCACACAAACTGAATTTGAGAAGAAGAAAGAAAAAATCTTGGAGTTGAAGAATCGCTGAAAGTGAATTGGCCAAATATTAAAAGGAAAGACGGATCCAGTCCGCCTTTCCTTTTTGTATGCACTTAGAATCACCCGATAATCTTCTCCACCACGCCGTCCAGCCAGTGGCCCTGGAAATTCTCGATTTCCCCGGCGTCTACCAGCTCTGCCAGGGTGGGGTCCAGGGGCATTTTGGCCAGGACTGGGAGGTTATACCGCTGGGCGGCCTCGTCGGTCTTGCCTTCGCCGAAGAGATAAATCTTCTTGCCGCAGTCGGGGCAGGGGAGATAGCTCATGTTCTCCACCAGGCCCAGAACGGGAATGTCCATCATCTGCGCCATTTTCACGGCCTTTTCCACCACCATGCTCACCAGCTCCTGGGGGCTGGTGACGATGATGACCCCGTCCACCGGCAGGGACTGGAACACATTCAGCGCCACATCGCCGGTGCCGGGAGGCATATCCACGAACATATAGTCCACATCCTGCCACAGCACATCGCTCCAGAACTGCTGCACCACGCCGCCGATGACCGGCCCGCGCCAGATGACCGGGTCCGTCTCGTGCTCCAGCAGCAGGTTCACGCTCATAAGCTGGATGCCCGTGCGGGTCTGCACAGGGACAATGGCGTTCTCCGTGCCCACGGCCCGGCCATGGACACCGAAGGCCTTGGGGATGGAGGGGCCGGTGATGTCGGCGTCCAGCACGGCGGTGCGATAGCCCTCGCGCTGCATGGTCACGGCCAGCTGGCTGGTGACCATGGACTTGCCTACGCCGCCCTTGCCGGACACAACGCCGTAGACCTTGCCCACCCGGCAGCCCTCGTGGAGGGGTTTTTTCTCAAATACATTGGCTTCCTTGCGCTCCCCGCAGCTCTCGCTGCAGGTACTGCAATCATGGGTACATTCGCTCATAACAATAGCTCCTTTTCTGCATTCTCAAACTTACTTTATACCATATATGTTATATATTACTTACTTTTTCCCGGCCCGGGCCTTGGCCTCGGCCTTGATGCGGTCCAGCCGGCGGCGGAGCTGATCCAGCTGCTCGTCGTGGCGGGAGCGGAGATTGGGGTGGCTGCGGAGCAGACGGCGCTCAAACATATCCTGGCCGCTGCGGAGCATCTGCACCTGGCGCTGGCGCTCGGCCAGGTAGGCGTCATAATTATCCATAAGCTGTTGGGTGCGGGAGCCCTCCATAAAGTCCCGGGTCATGCTGTCCACGGACTGTAGATAGCGCTCCCGGCCCTGGGCCATCCTGTCCCCGAAGCTCTCGGCAGCGGCGGCCAGATGCTGGCGCACCTCCTGCTGCAGCTGGTGGAGCTTCTCGGTACGATTGGACAGCTGAATGGCGCTGCGGACGGAGAGGATGTTATCCATCAGATAGATGCCAAAGAGGAAGGAGGCCGCCGGGACGGTGTATTTTTCTCCGATGCGGAACAGCCAGGCCATCACCGGCGGATTCACCACATGGCACAGCAGCACGCAGGCCAAGCCGAACAGGACACTGTTGAGCAGGCAGACTCGGCCGTTGATCTGAATTTTTTTCTTGCTGTAATCCCACCAGCGCATATGAAAGAGCTTTTCCATGAACCAGCTGGTGAAATACTCCAGGGCGGTGGTGAGGACCATGCCGCCCAGGAAGGTGAGAATGGGGTTTTTCAGGCCACCATGTAATACATATAACACCAAAAGGGCGCCGTGTCCATAGATGGGGCAAATAAATCCGTTCAAAAAGCCGCGCTTTTCGCAAATGTGGCCCTTGCCCACGGAGCAGTAGACCATCTCGCCCACCCATCCGGCGGCGCTGTAAATCATGATCAGCAGAAAGAATACGCAGAGATTGTTGAAAGTATTCAGGGGAAACATAGAAAACCTCGCTTATGTCGATTATGTCAGATTTGTGATGTGTACGCTCGGGCGGCCCTCCAGCAGAGCGGCCTCCCGGCCCTGACAGGTGAAAAGGAGGATCTGCCGCTGTGCGCCCAGCCGGGTCAGATAGTCCAGGGTGGTGGCCAGCCGGGCGTCATCAAAGGTCAGGAGGGCATCATCCAGAATCAGGGGCGGATTTTGCTCCGGAGGCAGGATCATTTCGCAGATAGCCAGGCGGACGGCCAGATAGAGCTGGTCGGCGGTGCCTGCGCTGAGAAGCTGAACACTGCGGCGGGTGGGGTCGCTGCCGGACTCGGCGGAGAGATGGAACTCCCGGTCCAGGAGAATGTGGCTCCAGGTGCTGCCGGTCATGTCCGCGAAAATTTCCGCGGCCCGGCGCCCCAGCTCCGGGGAGAAGCGGTTTTGCAGGGTGGTGTTGGCGGCCTGAAGCGCATCCAGGGAGAGCCGGAGGGCGTCGTATTCCGCCTGCTGCCGGACGAGCTCCTCCTCCAGGCGGGAGATTTGGTCTCCCAGCGTCTGGGCATCCCGCCCGGCGTCGAGACGGCCCTGAACCTGGGCGATCTGCTGCTGCAGATGGGTGACGGTGTCGTCGGCATCGGACATCTGCGCCTGCAGAAGCTGGGTCTGGGCCTGGTGCAGCTCCTGGGCCAGGCGGTCGCGATTTTGGGCTGTTTCCCGGACGAAGCGGCGGATATCCCCGGCGGACTGCACGCTGTCATCCCAGCGGCTCACCTGAGAAAGGAGGTCGGATAGCTGGGTGCGAAGACGGCGATCCCCGTCGGACAGGATCTGCTGCTTTTGGCGCAGAAGGGCGCGCTGGGCCTCCAGCTCCTCCAGGGCAGGCAGATAGCTTTCCGCCAGCTTTCGCAGCTCCTCCTGCCGGGAAAGCTCCCGGCGGCGGCTTTGCTGCAAGCGGATGCGGCGGATCAGCAGGCGCAGAAAGTTCCCGGCGGCCAGGGCCGTGACCGCGCAGGCCAGACACAGCCACAGAACCTGAGGGCGGTCAATTTCATACCAAAGGAAGCCGCCGCCGCACAGGCCCAAAGCCAGGGAAATGAGAAGCTGGGCCACCTGGGGCGGGGCCGGGGGCTGAATCTGAAGCTGCGCCTCCAGCTGGGCCTTGGTCATGGGATGCAGGGGGTTGCGATTCAGCTCTTGGAGCTGATCCTCAATGGCGCTCTCCTGGCGGGATACGGCCTCCTGGGCCTGCTGCACCTGATCGCCCAGGGAGCGGACGGCGCCCAGCTGCTGGTTGATGCGCTGAAGGTCGCTGCTGTCGGGGAGGGCCCGCAGGCAGCTCTCTTTTTCACGCAGAGCCTCCTGGGCGGCCTGGAGACGGGCCTGACGGCGGCGGGCCTGGTCCTCCCGGGCTTGGGATAGCTGCTGTTGCAGGTTTTCCAGCTGCCCGGTCAGGGTTTGTGCCTCCTGCTGGGCGGCTCGGAGACCGGCAATCTCGGCCTCCAGCAGAGGGATGGAGCCGGAGCGGTTATATTTTCGCTGGCGGAGCTGTTTTTTCAGGCGGCTCTCCACCTGGGAAAAGGAGATCTTTTCGTCACCGGTGGAAATGAGCGCGCTGATGCGCCGCTCCAGGTCGGCGTCGGCGTCAATGGCCAGGCTGCCGGAGGGGATGAAGGCGCAGCGCTGGTAGACGGACTGGGGCACCCCCAGAAGCGTCTCGCCGCAGCGGGCGGCATCCAAGCCGGGGACAGAGGTGTCGGTGCCGGAATAGGTGCAGGAAAAAACGCCCAGAGGAGCGTCGGGGCGCTGGGTCCGGCGGCTGAGAGTCAGCTCCTTGTCCCCCACCGACAGCTCCAGCTTGCCCTGCATAAGGCTGCCGCTCCAGGGCTGAAAACGGTTCTTATCGGCCAAATCGCCCCGCTGGCGGGTGTTGAGTCCATAGAACATAGCCAGCAGGAATCGGCACCAGGTGGACTTGCCGCCCTCGTTAGGGGCGCAGATCACATTCAGCCCCGGCTGCAGGTCCAGCCGGGCTTGGTCCAGCTTTCCGTATGTGGCGTTGGCGTGCAAGAGCTGCAAAACGGTACACCTCCATGGTAGTATAATTATAATATGGTATTATAACACAGGCGTCGGGGAATGTCATCTTGCGATGGAAGAAAAATCTGCAAAAAACTTCAAAAAAAGGATTGACAAAGACAGAACTGCGCAGTATAATAACAAATGTTCCGCACGGGGCGTGTACCTTGTAAATTAAACAACGAACGAAACGAAAAGCACCAGACGGGAGCACTGAAAAGTGCGACTAAAACTTGGGAAAGCGAGGTTGAGTCAATTACCCGCGGAACTAAGTATAAAAAGTTTTTGAAGCTATGACAAATAGCTCTGTAAAGATTTGAGCAGCTCGATAGAGTTGTTTAGATACCATTTATAGAGAGTTTGATCCTGGCTCAGGACGAACGCTGGCGGCGTGCTTAACACATGCAAGTCGAACGAGAATCTGTGGAAAGAGGATTCGTCCAATTGAAGCAGAGGACAGTGGCGGACGGGTGAGTAACGCGTGAGGAACCTGCCTTTCAGAGGGGGGGACAACAGTTGGAAACGACTGCTAATACCGCATGACACATTGAGGTCGCATGGCCTTAATGTCAAAGATTTATCGCTGAAAGATGGCCTCGCGTCTGATTAGCTAGTTGGTGAGGTAACGGCCCACCAAGGCGACGATCAGTAGCCGGACTGAGAGGTTGAACGGCCACATTGGGACTGAGATACGGCCCAGACTCCTACGGGAGGCAGCAGTGGGGAATATTGGGCAATGGGCGCAAGCCTGACCCAGCAACGCCGCGTGAAGGAAGAAGGCTTTCGGGTTGTAAACTTCTTTTGTCAGGGACGAGTAGAAGACGGTACCTGACGAATAAGCCACGGCTAACTACGTGCCAGCAGCCGCGGTAATACGTAGGTGGCAAGCGTTGTCCGGATTTACTGGGTGTAAAGGGCGTGTAGCCGGGAGGGCAAGTCAGATGTGAAATCCACGGGCTTAACTCGTGAACTGCATTTGAAACTGTTCTTCTTGAGTATCGGAGAGGCAATCGGAATTCCTAGTGTAGCGGTGAAATGCGTAGATATTAGGAGGAACACCAGTGGCGAAGGCGGATTGCTGGACGACAACTGACGGTGAGGCGCGAAAGCGTGGGGAGCAAACAGGATTAGATACCCTGGTAGTCCACGCTGTAAACGATGAATACTAGGTGTGCGGGGACTGACCCCCTGCGTGCCGCAGTTAACACAATAAGTATTCCACCTGGGGAGTACGATCGCAAGGTTGAAACTCAAAGGAATTGACGGGGGCCCGCACAAGCGGTGGATTATGTGGTTTAATTCGAAGCAACGCGAAGAACCTTACCAGGGCTTGACATCCTACTAACGAGATAGAGATATGTTAGGTGCCCTTCGGGGAAAGTAGAGACAGGTGGTGCATGGTTGTCGTCAGCTCGTGTCGTGAGATGTTGGGTTAAGTCCCGCAACGAGCGCAACCCCTATTGTTAGTTGCTACGCAAGAGCACTCTAGCGAGACTGCCGTTGACAAAACGGAGGAAGGTGGGGACGACGTCAAATCATCATGCCCCTTATGTCCTGGGCTACACACGTAATACAATGGCGGTTAACAGAGGGATGCAAAATCGCAAGATGGAGCGAACCCCTAAAAGCCGTCCCAGTTCAGATTGTGGGCTGCAACCCGCCCACATGAAGTCGGAATCGCTAGTAATCGCGGATCAGCATGCCGCGGTGAATACGTTCCCGGGCCTTGTACACACCGCCCGTCACACCATGAGAGTCGGGAACACCCGAAGCCCGTAGCCTAACCAATTATGGAGGGCGCGGTCGAAGGTGGGTTCGATAATTGGGGGTGAAGTCGTAACAAGGTAGCCGTTCGAGAACGAGCGGCTGGATCACCTCCTTTCTAAGGAGACCTCAAGCAGGCCAAGAGCTTGACTTGTAACATCCTGGTCAGACCGTTTAAGATTTCGTTTTGTCGTTGTTTAATTTAGAGGGCACACACCCTTGAAGATAGGACGGGGATATAGCTCAGCTGGGAGAGCGCCTGCCTTGCAAGCAGGAGGTCGCCGGTTCGATCCCGACTATCTCCACCAAAAAGGAAATATGGGCCCGTAGCTCAGCTGGCTAGAGCGTACGACTGATAATCGTAAGGTCGGTGGTTCGAGCCCACTCGGGCCCACCAATCTGAGTAAGCTCGGAAATAAGTATTCAAAGAAATTGAGTACTTATTTCTGGCCTTAACAAAGGCTGGAGATTGCACCTTGAAAACTGAACAATGTATTAAAGTGATGAAAGCAAGGCAACAGAGAGGTCTTTCAAGGAAACTTGAAAGAAAGTAAGTTGATTTTAATTGTGGACAACATCTGGAAAGATGAGGGTAACAATAACAATTTTGCGTAATCTGTGATTGCCTGCATAATTCAACTATAGAGAACCATATCTCTAATAGGTCAAGCTATAAAGAGCGCAAGGGGAATGCCTTGGCATCAGGAGCCGATGAAGGACGCGACAAGCTGCGATAAGCTTCGGGGGAGGAGCAAATATCCGTTGATCCGGAGATTTCCGAATGGGGAAACCCACTGGAGCAATACTCCAGTATCGTGCGTTGAATCAAATAGGCGTACGAAGGGAACGCCCTGAACTGAAACATCTAAGTAGGGGCAGGAAAAGACATCAACCGAGATTCCGCTAGTAGTGGCGAGCGAACGCGGAGGAGGCCAAACCGGAGGATTTATTCTCCGGGGTTAGGACTTGCATCACGATCAGAGGAATCTAAAAGAACGGCATGGGAAGGCCGGCCATAGAGGGTGAGAGCCCCGTATTTGAAAGAGGAAGCTGACAGCGAGTATCCAGAGTACCGCGGGACACGAGGAACCCCGTGGGAAAACGGGTGGACCACCATCCAAGCCTAAATACTACCTGATGACCGATAGAGGAGCAGTACCGTGAGGGAAAGGTGAAAAGGACCCCGGGAGGGGAGTGAAAGAGAACCTGAAACCTTGTGCTTACAAGCACTCAAAGCCCGTTAAAGGGTGATGAGGTACTTTTTGTAGAACGGTCCGGCGAGTTATAGTAACGAGCAAGGTTAAGGTATTCAGTACCGAAGCCGAAGCGAGAGCGAGTCTGAATAGGGCGTATAAAGTTCGTTGCCATAGACCCGAAACCGGGTGACCTAACCATGAGCAGGTTGAAGTGAGAGTAAAATCTCATGGAGGACCGAACGCACGTTCGTTGCAATGACCGGCGATGACTTGTGGTTAGCGGAGAAATTCCAATCGAACTCGGAGATAGCTGGTTCTCCCCGAAATAGCTTTAGGGCTAGCGTTGATTTAGATTACCGGAGGTAAAGCACTGAATGAGCTAGGGGGCGATAAGCTTACTGAACTCTATCAAACTCAGAATGCCGGCTAATTGATGATCAGCAGTCAGACAGTGTGAGATAAGTTTCATTGTCAAAAGGGAAACAGCCCAGACCTACAGCTAAGGTCCCTAATATACGCTAAGTGGAAAACGATGTGGAGTTGCGAAAACAACCAGGATGTTGGCTTAGAAGCAGCCATTCATTAAAAGAGTTCGTAATAGATCACTGGTCGAGTGACTCTGCGCGGAAAATGTAACGGGGCTAAGCGTATAACCGAAGCTTAGGATTGTTCCAAGAACAGTGGTAGGGGAGCGTCGTGTATGGGGTGAAGTCGCATCGGAAGGAGCGGTGGACTGTACACGAGTGAGAATGCCGGAATGAGTAGCGAGAATTATGTGGGAATCATAATGGCCGAAAATCTAAGGTTTCTTGGGGAAGGTTCGTCCGCCCAAGGTAAGCCGGGAGCTAAGGCGAGGCCGCAAGGCGTAGTCGATGCACATACGGTAGAAATTCCGTAGCCACCGAACCTTAAACCGGAAGGACACTTTGAGATAGCAGAACCCAGCCGTTGGTTGAGCTGGGCGTAAGGGACTGAAATATAGTAGGGAAGTCTGCGATGCTCAGAGGCGAGAAAAGCTCCGGTGTATGCTAAGGTGCCCGTACCGCAAACCGACACAGGTAGATGAGGAGAGAATCCTAAGGCCAACGGGAGAAGGGTTGTTAAGGAACTCGGCAAATTGACCCCGTAACTTCGGAAGAAGGGGAGCCTCGAAAGAGGCCGCAGTGAATAGGCCCAAGCAACTGTTTACCAAAAAACACAGGTCTATGCTAAATCGAAAGATGACGTATATGGGCTGACGCCCTGCCCGGTGCCGGAAGGTTAAGAGGAGATGTCAGGAGCAATCCGAAGCATTGAATTGAAGCCCCGGTAAACGGCGGCCGTAACTATAACGGTCCTAAGGTAGCGAAATTCCTTGTCAGGTAAGTTCTGACCCGCACGAATGGCGTAATGATTTGGGCACTGTCTCGACAGCCCGCCCGGCGAAATTGTAGTACTGGTGAAGATGCCAGTTACCCGCAACTAGACGGAAAGACCCCATGGAGCTTTACTGCAGTTTAATACTGGGAATCGGTAATTCATGTACAGGATAGGTGGGAGACTAGGAAGCCGGGGCGTCAGCTTCGG
This sequence comes from Vescimonas fastidiosa, assembly GCF_018326305.1. Lineage (NCBI taxonomy): Bacteria > Bacillati > Bacillota > Clostridia > Eubacteriales > Oscillospiraceae > Vescimonas > Vescimonas fastidiosa. The sequence continues at coordinate 51,367 of NZ_AP023416.1, read as the reverse complement.
TGGAGTCACCGGTGGGATACCACTCTTGGATTGCTGGTTTCCTAACCTGCGGCCCTGAATCGGGTCGGGGGACACTGTTAGACGGGCAGTTTGACTGGGGCGGTCGCCTCCAAAAGAGTAACGGAGGCGCTCAAAGGTTCGTTCAGCACGGACGGAAATCGTGCATTGAGTGTAAACGCATAAACGAGCCTAACTGCGAGACCGACGGGTCGAGCAGTAACGAAAGTTGGAGTTAGTGATCCGGTGGTATGTGAGTGGAAATGCCATCGCTCAACGGATAAAAGCTACCCTGGGGATAACAGGCTGATCTCCCCCAAGCGTCCACAGCGACGGGGAGGTTTGGCACCTCGATGTCGGCTCGTCGCATCCTGGGGCTGTATTCGGTCCCAAGGGTTTGGCTGTTCGCCAATTAAAGCGGCACGCGAGCTGGGTTCAGAACGTCGTGAGACAGTTCGGTCCCTATCTGTTGCGGGCGTAAGAGATTTGAAGGGAGCTGTCCTTAGTACGAGAGGACCGGGATGGACATACCTCTGGTGCACCAGTTGTCCTGCCAAGGGCATAGCTGGGTAGCTATGTATGGACGAGATAAACGCTGAAAGCATCTAAGCGTGAAACTCCCCCTAAGATGAGATCTCTCATCCTTTATGGAGTAAGGGCCCAGAAAGACGATCTGGTTGATAGGCCGGAGGTGGAAGTGCAGTAATGTACGCAGCTGACCGGTACTAATAGCCCGAGGGCTTGACCTACAATTTATGCAGGCAATAAGCCTTCCTGATTCCCGATAATACATTGTTCGGTTTTGAAGGTGCAATCGAGCGCGTAAGTGCAATATGCACCATTAGCTCAGCTGGTAGAGCACCTGACTCTTAATCAGGGTGTCCAGGGTTCGAGTCCCTGATGGTGTACCAGAATTCAGACAGCGCAAGCTGATGAAGATAGAGAGACGGACATGGCCCGTTGGTCAAGTGGTTAAGACAGAGGCCTCTCACGCCTTTAACATCGGTTCGAATCCGGTACGGGTCACCATTTCTTTCTTGACAAAGTACGGAAAAGTGAATATACTACTGTTTGTTACCGCGAATCACGGTTTCAATAGTTGGTGCTGATTAGGGCGAGGGTCCACCCGTTCCCATCCCGAACACGGAAGTTAAGCTCGCTTCTGCCCACGATACTTGGCTGGAGACGGCCCGGAAAAATAGGTAGCGCCAACACGCCTTCTTAGCTCAATGGTAGAGCATGCGGCTGTTAACCGCAGGGTTGTAGGTTCGAGCCCTACAGAAGGCGCCATAAAAAAGGATGTGCCGCCATCTTTAAAGGTGGCGGCACAACTCTTTTTGCCTCAGAGATCGATCTATTTGGGCCTTTAGCTCAGTTGGTTAGAGCAGACGGCTCATAACCGTCCGGTCCCGGGTTCGAGTCCCCGAAGGCCCACCATACAGGGGTATAGCTCAGCTGGTAGAGCAGCGGTCTCCAAAACCGCGTGTCGAGAGTTCGAATCTTTCTGCCCCTGCCATTTTATTATTGACAACTTGCGTTGTTTTTGCTATACTTAGTAAGCTCGATTGCGACAATAAAGCGCAGTATATGGCCAAGTAGTTCAGTTGGTTAGAACGCCAGCCTGTCACGCTGGAGGTCGTGGGTTCGAGCCCCATCTTGGTCGCCATATGCTGCTGTAGCTCAGTAGGTAGAGCGCATCCTTGGTAAGGATGAGGTCGGCGGTTCGAATCCGCCCAGCAGCTCCAAAAAGCATCGAAAACTTCGGTTTTCGGTGCTTTTTTGTTGGAAAAACGCACTTTTATGTCCGGATCAAAATGTGGGTCAACCGCCTGACCCACACCGTGACCCACACGCGGAAATGTCCCGATAGACCCAAAGAGCACCGGAGAGGAAGTTCGGTTTCCTCTCCGGTGTTTTTATCATTTTCGGCGTTTACATCACCTGTGCCATGAAGCTACCCGTGGTCTGGGCGGCTTCGTCCTGCTTCTGGCGGGTGGCGTGGGTGTAGGTGCGGAGTGTGAATCCGGCATCGTAGTGGCCCGGCATGCTTTATTTGCGGACTTGTCATGTACCAAAAAGTTCCCTGGTTCAAATTTTGAACCAGGGAACTTTTTCGTTGAAAGCATTACGAGGGCATTGTCTCTTCCAGCAATTGTGTCTCTTCCAGCAACTGATAGATATGGTGCAGCCGGCAGAACATGACCATCTGGGCATCGAAACTCAACGCGTCATTGATCCCCCATGCTTTGCGTATCTTTTGCAATCGGTAGCGTATGGTGTTGCCGTGCTGATAGGACAGCTTCGAGGTGAGCGCTACATCTCCGCAGCATCTGGTATAGGTGATCATGGTGGAGATCAACACCCCCAAATTATCTCCGGCGTCAGAAAGCTTTTCCAAAAGCTTTTGATAGTACTGTTTGCTCCAACTACAGGAACAAGCGGGGCAGAGAAGCTGATCCGTACCCGTTTCGAAAAAATCCAGAGAAGATATTTCGTCGATCGTGCATGTGATATTGGCGAAGAACGCCTTTTTCATGGATCGTGCAAGGTCGGCCAGTGTTCCCGGTTCTGTGCAGAAGCCGATGCGGTAGTCGCTGCCAAAATCCGGGAAAAAGCTCTTGACGAATTTCAAAGGGAAGTCGTGCTCAAACGCAGTTATGTCCGTTGTGGTACAGATATGAAAGGCGCCCTGTCGGTAAGGAAGGATAGAATATTTCAGCGGCGGCAGGGAATCTTTACCGGAGCTCTGCTGCCAAGCCTGTGCGCCTCGCGTTTCAAAATTCCCGTAAGTATCAAAGCGCAGCGGTTTTCTTACAGGTGTGGCAGATGTCAGATCACTGACAGAGATATAGGCGCAGAACAGGAGCTGCTTCTCAAAAAACGGGTTCAGCTTGCGGGCGTACTCCTCACATTGTTCGGGTGCAGGAGCAGGATCGGCCAGAAGGCTTTTCACGATCCGCTCCTGCATGGCGGAGTCTTCTTTTAGAAGCGCCGTTTTTATGTAGAAAATAATATTGTCAATAAACGTGTCACTGAAAAACAGGATCGGCACGTTCCACGTGTTTGAAAACTCCTTTAGCTGCGCGGAAGCCTCTTTATAATAGATATCCTTAATGGCGATGGCGGATACCTGATGGCGAATTAGTGTCCGGAGACACATTTCCGCACGGCTGGGATCGTCCTTCATCGCCGTCAATGTGGTGATAATAAACTCGCCTTTTTCAAAGTTTCTTTCGATATCCGCGCCGGACTCCCACTCGAAAAAGCCTACCTGCGTGACAGGCGTATTGATGCCGTTGAAGCCTGACACGATCCGAAAGTTGGAGAATAACGGGGCCGATAGTATATCCCGCAGCAAAACCACAAGCGATCCCTCCGTTTCTGATTATATTGCCTTTATTATATCCACTTTCAGACTTTAGCGCAATATTTTCAGACATAAGAATTTACAAAGGCAGGCCGAGTTGTAAAAACTACAATTTGGGAACGACCTTTTTGGATTTCGTGTCATTGAAGATATTGAGCATAGAGTGATACACTTAAGACACAAAGGCAAAAGCAAATAATTTGTGCATAGAAAGGTGGACAATATCATGAAAAACGGTTTCAAGTACGACGTAGACGCGATCCGCGCACAGTTCCCGGCCTGCAAGCTGGAGATCGCCGGCGCACCCATTGCTTATCTGGATGGCCCCGGCGGCACGCAGATCCCCCAGCTGGTGCTGGACGCCATGGTGGGCTATATGGTCAACGACAACGCTAACGAAGACGGCAACTTCCGTGCCAGCACCATGGCCCGCTATACCGAGGAAACGGCCCGCGCCGCCGTAGCGGACTTCCTGGGCTGCGAGGTGCAGGAGGTAGGCTTCAGTATGGCCTCCACGCAGAACAGCTACAATCTGGCCTTGAACCTGTCCAAGACCTTTAAGCCCGGCGACGAGCTGATCATCACCGAGATCGACCATCGCTGCAACAGCGCTCCCTGGATGTCCCTGAAGCGGCTGGGCTGCGTGGTCAAGACCGTGCGGCTGGATCCTGTCACCCAGCAGCTGGACTTTGAGGACTTCAAGTCCAAGCTGTCCGACAAAACGAAGGTCGTTGCCGTGAACTGGGCTTCCAACGCCCTGGGTACCATCACCGACGTGAAGAAGTTCATCGATCTGGCGCACGAGTACGGCGCGTTTACTGTGGTGGACGCCGTTCACTACTCCGCCCACCGTCCCGTGGATGTGAAGGCCATCGGCACCGACGCTCTGCTGTGCAGCCCCTACAAGTGGTTTGGCCCTCACAGCGGCGTCATCTATCTGAAGAAGGAATACATCGCCTCTCTGGATTTCAACAACACCATGTGTGACGATATCGCCAAGGGTGGCCGCCGCTTCCACATGGGTACGCCTCAGTACGAGACGCTGGCAGGCATCACCGCCGCCGTGAATTTCATCGCCGCCGAGGGCGAAAAATACGCTGAGTACTTTGAGGATGAGCTGAAGGGCCTGACCGGTCGCCGCAGAAACATCGTGGCCGGTGTGCTGGCCATGGACACCCACGAGATGGAGCTGGCCAAGAAGCTGCGTATGGGCCTGCGGGCTATCCCCGGTGTGACGGTCTACGGCCCCGCTGAGGGTCAGCCCCGCACCCCCACCGTTTCCTTTACCATGGAAGGCTATGCACCCGAACAGGTCACGGAGGTGTTTGGCAGCAAGGGCATCAACTCCTGGCATGGCGACTTCTACGCCGTGGAAGCCGTGGCTGCGCTGGGCCTTGCTGAGAGCGGCGGCCTGATCCGTCTGGGCATGGCTCCCTACTGCACCGAGAGCGACATCGACCGTGTGCTGAACACCGTGGCCGAGCTGGCCCGCAACCGCTGAGCGGAAATCCAACCAATCGTATCATAACAAGTGAGGCAGGGACGATGCCTGTCCCTGCCTCGTTCCATAGGAGGATATGAATATGCTGCAATATACATTTTCACTCCCCACCACCATTCGTTTCGGTGTGGGCGCTGTCAAGGAAGCCGGTGTGTGCGCCAAGTCTCTGGGCGCTACTCATGTGATGATCGTGGCCGATCAGGGTGTCATCCGTGCCGGTCTGACCCGTGATGTAGAGACCAGTCTGCGAGACGCCGACATTCCCTATACTTATTACGATAAGATCGTTCCCAACCCCAGAGATTATCACTGTGTCGAGGGCTATGAGACCGCCAGGGCCGCAGGCATCGATTGCTTGGTGGCAGTAGGCGGCGGCAGCTCCATGGACACCGCCAAGGCTATCGGCACGCTGCTGACCCACGGCGGCAAGGTGCAGGATTGGTGCGGCGCGGACAAGCTGCTGCGTCCCATCACACCGCTGATCGCTATTCCCACCACCGCCGGCACCGGCAGTGAGGTAACGCCTTTCGCCGTGGTGACAGATTCCGAGACCCATGTGAAGCTGAACATCTTCGACGCCAAGGCCGCGCCGAAAATAGCGCTGGTTGACCCCACCATGCTGATGGGCCTGCCGCCCCACATCATGGCCGCCACCGGTATCGACGCCATGACCCATGCGGTGGAAGCCTACACCTGCAAGCTGGCCGTTCCCCACACGGACGCCTATGCGCTTTACGCTATCAAGCTTATCTCCAAGAATCTCCGCAATGCGGTGAATAACCGTTCTCTGGACGCCTGCACCGGCATGATGCTGGGCAGCACTATCGCCGGTATCGCCTTCGGCTACTCTGATGTGGCCGCCGTTCACTGCATGGCAGAAGCCCTGGGTGGCCGTTACGACCTGCCCCACGGCGTGGCCAACGCTATCCTGCTGCCCACTGTGACCGCCTACAATCTGCCCACCAACACCAAGAAATACGCCGATGTGGCCGAGGCTATGGGACTTGATGTCACCGGCAAGACTGCGGAAGAAGCCGCTGCCGCCTGTGTGGACGGTCTGCGCCAGCTGTGCACCGATGTGGACATCAAGCCTATGCGCGAGCACCCGGAGATCAAGCCGGAGGACTTCCACGCCCTGTCAGTGGCGGCTATGGCCAATGTCTCCACCCCCAGCAATCCCCGCGAAATGACCGTGGAGGCGTTTGAAGAACTGTTCCAAAAAGCCTATGCCGGAGAGTAAGCTGCAAAAAGTCCTGAAGCCCCGGCACCTGTGGGCGCTGGCGGTAGGGGCGGTCTGCTCCGGCAACTACTACGGCTTCAGCTATGGCTTTGAGACCGGCGGCCCCGGCTCCTTCCTGCTGGCGTTTCTGCCGGTAACGGCGATGTACGTCTGCTTCATGGCCTGTTATATGGAGTTAGCGGTCAGCAGACCCAGCGCAGGTGGCGCCTCTGAGTACGCCCGCCGCTCCATGGGTGGCTTTGCGGGATTTATTGCGGGCTTTTCCGTGCTGGTGGCGTACATTGTCGCGCCCTGCGCGGTGGCGATCACCACCGGCCAACTGCTGCATTACCTCGTTCCGGCGATCCCCGCCATGACCGCCACTGTGGTGTTCTTCTGCCTGTTTGTGGCGCTGAATCTGCTGGGCGCGAAATCATCCTCCCGGTTTGAACTGATCGCCACCATTGCGGCACTGGCGGGACTGGTGCTGTTTGCGGTGGTAGCGCTGCTGCACTTTCAGCCGGAGCGCTTGATGCTGGACGAACCGCCTGCGGCGGGATTATCCAGCGTGGCCGCAGCCGTTCCCTTTGCCATGTGGTTCTACTTCGCGGTAGATGGCCCCATTATGCAGTCTGAGGAGATGGAAGACCCCAAAACCGGCATCCTGCGGGGCTATGTTCCTGCGCTGGTTACGCTGTTTATCACGGCGCTCATCGACCTGCTGCTGCCCGCAGGCATTGCCGACTACCACGAGATCGCCAAAGTGGACTATCCGCTGGCCCGCTCTCTTGAGTTGGCGCTGGGGGAAGGCTCTGTTCTTCCGAAGGTAATTGCCGCGATCGCGCTCTTTGCCATGGTCGCGTCCTTCTCTTCTATCGTGATGGCGTTCTCCCGTCAGGCGTATGCCATGGGACGCGTGGGCTATCTGCCGAAGCTGTTCGCGCGGCTGAACCGTCATGGTGCACCGACTTTTGGACTGCTGATCCCGTCAGCGCTGGCGCTTTGCCTGTGCCTGACCGGAAAAACTGCGCTAATGGTGACGATCTCTGTGTTTGCGGCGCTCCTCATGTATGCGCTGGTCATCCTGTCCAATATCCGCCTGTACCGGCAGGAGCCGACATTGGAGCGCCCCTTTGAGATACCGCATCCTGTGGTGCCGGGTATCGCCATGGTGCTTGTGGTACTGCTGTTCATCTGCGTATTGGTCACGAACCTGTCCGCTCTGAAATGGGTGGTCGTGGTCTATGCCGCAGCATCTGGGTACTACCTCTGCTTTGGAAGAGGAAAGACTGCAAAGATGCCGCACGATTGACATTGCTCTCTTCTTACTGATTCTTTGCCAAAAAGCCGTCCGTCTCATTGAGACAGGCGGCTTCCTGGCATTTTTCTGTAGAAAGAAAATGTAAATATTTTGTTGGAGGAGAAGTCAGTACATAGCTGCGCGTCTGACAGAGACAACACTTTTTCTTTGTTTACTGTAGCGCAAAATATGAACAGCGTAAAAACTTGTGAACTGCCTGCATTTATGGTACACTTATTATCAAAGGAAAGTCTCTGTGAAGGAATTGCATCGTATTTTGGTCAAAGTTGTGGATACATATGAGTTGCAAGAGTTTGATGTTGTTTCCAAGGTGTTCGTTTACTGCTTCCAGCAGTGCAAAACATAACGATTCTCACACCATCGCAAGCTGACCCACACCGTGACCCACACGGGGAAATGCTCGGAAAGGGCAAAAGATGAGCGGACGGAAAAGCCGTTATTCTGAAAGGTCTTTTCTTTGTTTCGCCGCGTTCTTGTATTTTGCGGCAGGATATGCTACAGTATCTGCCGTTGATTCTTTCTGCCTCTTACGAGGCTGTGCGAGGTATTTATGAAGCTGTTACGATGGTGTAAGGCCAACGCCATGCCGGTGATTGCGGTGCTGGCCGCGGCGGTGACGGCGGTGTTCGTGCCGCCTGACGCGGCCTATCTTGGCTACTACGATGTGAAAACGCTATCCTGCCTGCTGTGCGTGCTGGCGGTGGTGGGTGCGCTGCGCCGCGTGGGACTGTTTCCTCTGCTGGCGCAGAGGCTGGTGCAGGTGTTCCACACCACCCGCGGCGCGGTGACGGCGCTGGTAGGTATCACGCTGGTGGGCTCCATGTTGCTGACCAACGACACAGCACTGCTGACGTTCCTGCCCCTCAACTGGTTTGTGCTGGAGCGCACCGGCCAGACGAAATGGACGGCGCTGACATTCATTCTGCAGAACTGCGCCGCCAACCTGGGCGGTATGCTGACGCCCTTCGGCAATCCCCAGAACCTGTATCTGTTCAACCACTACAACATCCCTAACGGGGAATTCCTGTCCATTATGCTGCCGCCGTTCCTGCTGTCCACGGCGCTGATCCTGCTGTGCTGTCTGTTTCTGCCCCGTGAAGGGCTGACTGCCCTCCGGCAGGAGACACTGCCGGACAAGCGTCGTACTGCGGTATACGGCGTACTGTTCTGCGTGGCGGTGGCTATGGTGCTGCGGGGAATCCCCTACTGGCTGGGACTGCTCGTTATCGTGATGGCTCTGCTGGTGCTGGATCGCCGTGCGCTGCTGGGCGTGGACTGGGGACTGCTGGTGACGTTTGCGGCGTTTTTCACCTTTTCGGGCAACATGGCGCGGATTGAGCCGGTGCGTGAGCTGTTCCGGAAGCTGCTCACCCACGGGGCCATGCCGGTGGCGGCACTGACCAGTCAGGTCATCAGCAACGTACCGGCAGCCATCCTGCTGAGCCGGTTCACCGACGACTATCGAGGACTGCTGGTGGGCGTGAATATCGGCGGCGCGGGGACGCTGGTGGCGTCACTGGCCAGCCTGATCACTTTCCGGGAATACACAAAGCACGTCAAGGGGCAGACGGGGCGGTTCATGGTGCTGTTCTCCGCCATCAGCTTCGGTTTTCTAGGCGTCCTGTTGGTAGCCATGACACTCTGGATGCGGTGAAATGAGTAAATTAGAGCTCCTGCCCCATGGGCAGGAGCTATAGTTTGTTATTGTGGTGCAGTTTGATCAGCTCACATCACCTGTGCCATGAAGCTGCCCATAGTCTGTGCGGCCTCGTCCTGCTTTTGGCGGGTGGCGTGGGTGTAGGTGCGGAGAGTGAACCCCGCATCGTAGTGCCCCAGCATACTGCTGACAGTTTTCACGTCCACGCCGTTTTGTAAAGCCAGCGTGGCAAATGTGTGCCTGAGATCGTGAAAGCGTATATGCGGCAGCCCGGCGTCTTTCAGAATTTTCTTATGCAGGTTCACAATGGAATCGGGGTAATACATCTCCCCTGTGACGGGCGATGGGAACATATATGGGTTGTCGGGATGCTTCTTGTGTTCGGCAGCCAGCAGGTCAACAGCCTCCTGTGGAATACTGACCTTTCTGACCGATGTCTCTGTCTTGGGGCGGGAGAGGGTCAGCTCTCCGTTAGGATTTTTGACATACTGCTTGCTGACGGAGATGGTTTTGTCCGTGATGTCGAGGTCGCTCCACAGGAGGGCAGTCAACTCGCCCTTGCGCAGCCCGCTGACCAGTTCCAGATAGAACATGGGCAGCAGTCCCCGTTTCTCTGCGGCGTCGAGGTAGGTCTTGATATGCTCCGGTTGGAGGATCTGCATCTCGAATTTCTGCACCTTCGGTGCGATGCAGTCCTCGGTGGGGTTGCGGAGGATCAGGCGTTCTTTTACGGCGCGGTTCAGGGCATTGTGGAGCATCAGGTGCAGGCTGCGGACGGTGGTGCTGCTGAGTCCCGGATTGCCGTGACCGCTTTTACCTCTGGTGCGGCCGCTCTCCATCAGCTCCTTGTAGAGCTTTTGCAGGTCGTGGGCAGTCAGCTTCGTGAGCTTAATGCTGCCGATGCGGGGGATGGTATACTGCTCGATCATCAGGTGGTAGCGATCCGCCGTGGCCACCCGCACATTGGGCTTGGCGTAGATGTCGTACCAGCTCCGCAGCCATGTGGCCACGGTATACTCATCTGCGCGGCTGACGTCGACACCCTTGGTGGCTTCCATAGCGGCGGCCAGCTTCGCCTTGCACTCCGCCTGGGTCTTGCCCAGGACATTTTTGATGATGCGCTTGCCGGTTTCGGGGTTGTAGCCAGCGGTATAGCGGCCCTCCCAGCGACCATCGCTGCGTTTGCGGATGTTACCTTCACCGTTGGCGCGTTTCTTGGCCATTGAATCAGCTCCTTTTCTTTTGTTAGCCAACATACATACCACACTGCAGTCTAAATAGCCACCGCCGAAATTAAGAGTTAAGGGAAAGTTATCAATTAGTTCTCGTGTTTCTCTTTGCTTACTGCGACGCAGGTTTTGCGTCGGTCAGTCTTCTTTGTAGAACAGCAGCACATCCTTGAAGGAGATCGTTCCATGGGTCGCCGACACCTCGCGGACGCTGCTGCCGCGCATCTTGCTGTACTCGTCGCGTGCCATATCCATGTCGCCGCCCAACAGATGGTTGGTCATGTTGTGCTCCACCGCCAGCTTGAGCAGCAGTCTGCCCAGCCGTTCACCGAACACACCCAGCGTACCCTCCAGCACCTCTTGCAGTGCACGAGGCAGATATGCGCCCGCCGAAAGCCTTGTAAACACGGGACTGACGGCTTTTTTACAAAGAATAGCGCCAAAGTACATTCGGGCCCCGATAATCAGCGTCAATCTCAAAACGCCGCAAACCCTCGTGGCAGTCCGCACTGCGGGCTGCCGCGAACGGCGTTGGCGCAGAAAAGCGCCAATGCCTTTCTCCTGCCTCTTCCTTCGTCCTCCGCAGAGCCGGGGAAGTCCACAAAAATCCGCCCGAAAGAGGCTCTGAATCCCTCTCCAGGGCAGGGACGCTGCCCCACCCCGAAGGAGGCCGCACAGCGGCTCACAGGGGCGAACACGGGGCTTCTGCGACCTGTGCCGCCAGCTTCTGCTGCACTTGCTGACGCTCCAGCTCGGCCATTTGCCGCTGGTAACGCTGCTCCAAGACATCGTACATAGGGACGATGGTATACCGCAGGTTTCCGTTTTTCCTAATACCATTTTTCATCTGTACCTGCGTCCGCTCCGTGATGATGAGCCCGTATTCCTCCAGCAGGCGCACATGCTTGGCTACGGTATTGCGGGAGAGATGCAGGACTTTTGCCATAGTCGCTTCGCTGGGATGGCACCGATTCGTTCGACGGTCGGCGTGGCACAGTAGGTAAATGTACACGGCGACAGCACCGGCAGGCAGATTGAGTTGCAGCAGCTCGTTGGGCACGGGGAAACAATTCTTCGCCCGCTCCCAGCCCATAGGCGGCCTGGCTTTGCTCACTCGCTGCCACCGCCTTTCGTATGCTGCACCACCCACTCGATAAATTTGTCTTTCGGCACCACCATGCGGCTGCCGATGCGCAGAGTGGGGAAGTTCTTTTCGTGCATCAGCTCATAGGCGCTGGAGGGTGCAATGCCCAGCGTCTTGGACACCAGTTCTGCATTGAGAAACAGGGGTAGTTGGTCATAGTTTGTGTAATGAGATCGCTTCATTCTTCACTCTCCTTTGCATGGGGATGGCACAGCGCGGTGAATTCATCCACGGAATGGACGACGCCGAATCCCTTGAGCTGCCGATAGCGGAGCAGGTCGCACAGGGTGCGGAGGTTGATTTCCGCATACTCCAGCAGCTTGTCCACGGCGAGGATTTGCTGCCATGCCGTCAGGGCCGTTGGACGGTCCGGGAACTGAAAATAGCTGCGCAGCTCCCATGCAGTGGGGATGCGGCCCGGGGCAGCCTGCCGCATTTCTTCCCGAATGTAGCGAACGGCTTCCTGCCCGGTGTGCGCGGCCAGGAAGTACAGAAGCTCCCGGCTCTGGGTGAATGGGTCCATAGAGATCACTCCTTGTCTGTAAGATGGGACACTTTCGGCTGCGGCCACCAGCCATAGTCCCTCACCTTATAGGACACTTAGAGCGGATTTGTAAACCAAAAAAGTCAGAGGACCCTGTCATAAGACAGAATCCTCTAACTTTTGGTACAGCTTTTTCAGTCGCTTTGATGCCGCCATTTTGGAGATGCCGTAGATCTGGCCGATCTCCTCCATGGTCAGCTCCTCGCCGTAACGGAGAGAGAGCAGGTTTTGACCCTGCACATCCAGCCCCGCAATGGCTCTGCGCAGATTTTCAAGCCGGAGGTTCCTAAGCGCCGCATCCTCCACGGGCCGCTTGACACCATCCCAGCCGGACAGCACCGTTTCAAACGCACTTTTACTCAGGTGCCTTGCGTCCTGCTTTTCCTGCGCCTGTTCCCGCTTCCGATCCTGCTCCAGGAAGTCTGCGACCTCCTTTGGCACCGATACTTGCGCACCGTTGTAGATGATAACGACTGAGTCGTTCATTTGTGTCCTTTCCGCTTTCAACGGAAGGGCGCACACCCGCGCTGCCGGTACAGCGCCAAAAACTGTCGGCCTCCATGGGACTGCCTTCGTACAGGGGGTCAGAATGCCCTACGGGGCCCATGAATGCCTGAGACCACACCGGGGTGTGGACCTCACCGGAAGGCTGCGAGATTAGGCTTTCGCCTAAGAACAATATAAGATATGCACCGGGAGATGTCAAGTCGGGGCGAATGACGGAGGTTTTCTCCATTGCAATATGTCATATCCTGTGCTATAATGCACTTAAACTGAATAACGGGACAGCGTGAGCCGGGTTTATCCCGGCGGCGGAATGGGGTGAGAGGCCCCGCGAGACGGTCACTGTGATGCCGGTTTATTCGGCTAAGTCAGATACGCAAGGCGCTGCTCCCGGGCACCGCCATCTCCGGAGCCGAAGCTGTCGTATAGAATTTGCTTCACCCGGCTGCCTATGGCGGCCGGGTGATTTTTTGTGGAGGCAATACCGCCTCATGCTTTAAGCTTAAAGCATGATAAAGATTCAAGCCGCCGGGGCGGGGGAGGACGGCAGACCTTTCCCGTCCCGCTTTCCAGAAAAATTTTTGCGCTATTTGTCGTTCCTTTCTTTTTCCCGAGACCCGGGCCGTGCTGTAGAGGACGCGACCCGGGGGACGGGAAACAGGGGGGATGTGGATAATAGATATTAGGGGTTATGGAGGTCGGAACGATGCACACCTCTCTTGCAGATTCTGAAATCAATCGCCGTGTACGGCGTTTATAATAAAAACGAGAAAGAAGGAATCAAAAGAATGAAAAAAAGAGCAATGTCATTACTCATGGCGTTGGTGATGGTTTTCTCCCTGCTGGGGACCACGGCCACGGCATGGGCAGCTGACAGCACAAAACTCCCGAAACTTAAAGCAGGCGTATCGCCCACGGCTGAGGCCACGGTGCAGACCGGAATGAGCTTCGTTCTAAGCGACCTGCAAATGGCGAAGATCTTCCCGATCGCGTTCAGAGAGAGCTACTACTATCAGCGCTCTGCTGACGGAGGAAAGACCTGGAGCGAGCTTCGCAATTTTACCGACAATTACCACGATGGCGTAACGGACTGCGTCCTGCTGGAGACAAAGGCGGGCGACTATATGTACCGGGTCCGGGCCACAACAGATGGCGTGAATTTCTCCGAGGACACATGGACGCTGACGCTCCATGTGCGGGATAATCCGACCTTTAACTATACCTTTACCATAAGCAAGGACTACAACGGCAATTACCCGATCCTAAAGCTGTATCAAGTCAAAGAGGACGAGAACGGCAAGGAAGTGCTGGGGGAGGAACTGAAAAACTGCTTCCTTTACAGCAACTTCACCTCCACACTCCCGGAGGGCGAAACGGCGTATGACCCGGCCATGGGTAAGGTGTCCGACAATGGGTATCAGACCTTCTATACCAGCTTGGCGAGCGGGCGCTACGCTTACCGCGCCTTTGGCTACAATGAGGAGACCAAGGCCTACGACATCGCCCTGGGCGGCATGGCTATGTCGTTCCCCATGGCCGCTTCGGACGTTTCTGGCTCCAGCGGCAGCCAGACGGTGCCCATCCTGTGCCACTCCTATGGCGTGGATAACAAGAAAGAGGACGGAAGCAAATTTACTGCTAAAGACATCAACCTGGAACTGACCTCTCCCAGCACAAAGAGCGAGGTAGAGATCGGCACACCCTATGTCAACAAGGACGACGGGTACACCTATTATCCCTGCATGGTCTATGCCGTGGGCAGAGGCTGCCTATACAGCATTTATCTGTCCTCCAATGTGCCGGGGCTTAGCTTCCAGCTTTCGCCCACGGCCATGTATGACCCCAATACGGAGGCCCAGTCTACGCTGACTACCCTGGAAGCCCCCGCACGGGTGACCTATGTGGTGCCTTCGGATGCCACCTTCGGCCTGTACATGCAGCGCAACAACTTCAACACCGCAGCCGTAGAACCCGCTGTGGCCTGGAAGGACAATGGCGACGGGACAAAGTCTGCTACCTTTGAAATGAATAAGGCAGACGATATGTATACCTGGCGGCTCAGCGACGCGACTCATGTGACTCGCGCCGGTTTCTTGACCCAAAAGGATGTTGTCAATGACGAGCATACCTTCCGCCTGTCCTTCGCGGACGGCGTCAATCCCGACAACACACAGAGACTGTCCCATGACCGCGGCAGCCTGGGTACGACAGTGAAAGCCCGGGATGAGGCGGACATCCAAGTGAACCTGGATCCCAGCGGATACAAGGTGCTGGACGGCGTGACCCGCCTGCGTGCCTACCGTTATTGGGAGCTTATTAACAGCGATATCGCCAATATCATGGTGGAGCCGGACTTCCACTGGAATATTCTCTCCGGCAACGCCACCTTCAAGGCCCTCAACGGCGGCAATGCCGGCAGCAACTGGGTAGATGTGAAGCCCGGCACCCAGGACACGATCCTTGCCGCTTATTATGACAGCATTGATGTAGACCCCCTGAATCATGGCAATATGGGCGGCCTGTTCCCGGCCACGAGCCCCGAGCGCCTGTCTGTTTCGGTGGTGGCCGGTACGGACACCAAGCACGGCACGGCAGACGCTGTGGTACGCTACAATCCGCTGGCCGGGGCCAGCTCTGCCCGCCCCAATGAGTGGGATTACAGCTTTGATACCTGGTTCTATAACGACAAGGATGCGGCCCCCACCCTGAACTTTACCGTGGACAGCACCGGCAGCACCCAGGTGGAGTATGCCTTTGTGGCTGCCGACACAAATCTGCAAGCCAAGTTGACGGACTACACGGTGGTCTCTGCCGATGAAAGCGGCAAGTATATGGTGCCTCTGTCCGCCTTTAACACGCTGGGCAACGGGAGAGGCGGCACGGTGATCCTCCGCATGACCGACTCCACCGGCGTAAGCTATCGCCTTGTGCGGGTGGCTGCGGTCACGGTGAAAATAGAGAATCTCTCCAACCCCGGCGAGCCCTTTACGCCCGGCACCAAGATTCGGGTGACCTTCGACGGCCTGTACCGGGGCATCAACAAGGCGTCCGGCGTGTTCAATCCCCTGGCCTTAAATGTGACCTATAACACACCCGACGGCCAAGAGCTCGATGCGGCTACAGCTGTCGGACAGTACATGGAGATGGACAACGCCGTGATGAAAGTTACCATCCCCAAAGACATTAAGTTTGAAGACGGCGCGGATTCGGTGGACTATGTGTTGAGCGGCGGCTATGTTTCCGGCTATATGTATAGCGCCTCCAACCCCTTCGGCTTCATGTATAAGATGACCGACCAGGGTATGCCCACCAACTTTGCAGCCCTGAGCCTGCGCATTTTGATGGCCCACTTGATGGACATTTCCATCCCGGTGCAGAAGCTGACTTATGATGTCCGCATTTGCGCAGAGGATCAAGACGGCAATGCCATAGATGGGGCGGCGGTGACGCTGACGAACAACGACGGCACGAAGTTTACCGCTGAGAATGGCATTTACAAAGACCTGCCCTATGACACTTATTACTACTATGTCCGGACGGCTGGTTATATCTGCGCATCCGGCTCCTTTACCTTGAAAACCTCCAGTGCGAACCAGGTGAAGGATGGCGTGCTGACCATTGCGCTGCCTCTTGCGAAGGCGGGCGAGGGTGCCTGGGACGGCAAGGAGACAAAGGAACCCGCAAAGGACGAGCGCGGCGTATACCAAATCGGTACCGGCGCGGAGCTGGCGTGGTTTGCCCAGACGGTGAACGGCGGCACGAAGAACAACATCAAGGGCCTGCTGACCGGGGACATTGAGCTGGCCGGATATTTGTGGACGCCCATCGGTGACACCACCAAGGGCTTTGCCGGTGAACTCAGCGGCAACGGACATACCGTTCGCAACCTCTACATCAGCAGCACTAAGAACGACCAGGGCCTTATCGGCCTGCTGAACACCAACGGCAAGGTGCATGACCTGACCGTGACCGGCAGCGTTATCACCACCGGCAAGGATGCCGCCGGTATCGTGGGCAAGGCCAAGACAAAAACCACCATCGTAAACTGCCTGAACCGGGCGGATGTTACCGCCGCTTCCAGTGCTGCGGGTGTTGTGGGTATGGCCGACGGAATGGTGAGTAAAGCGGCTGCGGCCAAGAACGCGCCCGCCATTACCGGCTGCGGCAATACGGGCACGATTACAGCTACGGACGAGGCCGGCTGCGCAGGCGGCGTTGCCAGCGTAGCATCTATGTTCCTTGCGAGGGGCGGCGTAATGAAGGATTGCTTTAATGTCGGCACCGTTACGGGCGCGGGCAAATCCGGAGCCGTTACCAACACGAGCAACAAGCAGAAGCAGGCGGACGGCGGCGGAAACTACTTCCTGGCCGGGTGTCTACATGGCAGCGGCGACGAGCCTATTATCGGCACGGGAAAGACCGCTGACGAACTGATGGAAATGCTCAAGGACCGTACCGATTCCGTGGGCAAGGGCCTCTATGAGGCATTGCATGCCATAAAGGACCAGGCGGCGGCTGACGCTGTTATCGAGAAGATCGCGGCCATCGGCGCCGTGACCCTGGACAGCAAGAACGCCATCGACGCGGCCCAGGCGGCTTACGATGCGCTGACGGATGCCCAAAAGGCGCTGGTGAGCAATGCCAAGGCTCTCACGGAGGCCCAGGCAGCCTACAAGAAGCTCCTGGAGGACCATGCAGCGGCAGATGCCGTTATCAAGAAAATCGAAGCCATTGGGACTGCGACCAAGGACAGCAAGAACGCCATTGATGCGGCCCAGGCGGCTTATGATGCACTGACGGACGATCAGAAAGCACTGGTAAAAAACTATCAGACGCTGGTGGACGCTGCACTTGCTTACGATAAGCTGGTTGCTGAGCCCGACCGGGATCTGTCCCTGGAGAGCCTTAGACAGCTTGCTCTCCAGCGGCTGGAGACGCTGCGCAATACCTTGGGCAGCAAGGCGGAAAGCGCCTACAAACAGGGTGTTGCGACCGTATCTGCGGCTAAGGACAAAGCTGCTGTAGAAAAGGCATATCAGGCTGCTGTGGTGGCCATGCGCAAGGCGGCGGGCAGCTACGGCAAGGTACAGGTCATCGTAGAGAATACCACCTATGCCAAGAAGGACGGCGCTGCCTGGGACGGCACCCTGGTAAACACCTGGGTGAATCTGACGGAGGACAGCACGATAATGTCCTGCGTGGAGGCGGCGCTGAAAACCGTAAAGGCCACCGGCGAGGGCTTTGAGAGAAACTATATCTCCAGCATCAATGGACTGAAGGAATTTGACGGCAGTGCATCCTCCGGCTGGATGGGTACGCTGAACGACTGGTTTACCAATGAGGGCTTCGGTGCCTTTACCGTAAAGAGCGGCAAGCTGGCCGACGGCGATGTGATCCGCGTTATGTTCACCCTCAACGGCTACGGTGCTGATTTGGGTGGCAGCTGGAGCAATTCGGATACCACGCTCAAATCCCTGCTGGTGGAGGGCGGACAGCTTGAGCGGGCGTTCAAGTCCGGCAGACCCGGCGCGCAGTATGACTACACGCTGGTCATTGACGGAAACAACGGTAACATTAAGCTGACCCCCACTGCGACCAACAAGAACTTCCAGGTCAAGACCTTCCTCAACGAGAAAGTGACGGACAGAACGGAGGGCGTGAACTTCTTCAAGAGTACCGAGACCCTCCCGGTGAAGGCTGGCGACACCGTCTATGTGGGCTGCGGTGCTAAGGGTTGGCTGAGTATGAACAACCAGGAGGGCAATACCCAGGATAGCGACGGCACATGGTACGCCCTGCATATTGTAAGTAAAAATGCAGATGCAGATTCGGTGAATAAGCTGATTGCAGCATTGCCGGATTCCATCACATACGACACTTACAAAAAATATGCGAATGCAGTCGCTTCGGCCCGGGCAGCCTATCGGACATTGACTGAGGCGGAGAGGGAAAAGGTGACTGGCCTGGCGAAGCTGGAACGCTGCGAACAGGCTATTGCGGAGTATACACCTGTGGATGCCTTTAAGGCCGACATCCTTGAGAAGCTGCCGGAAGCCAACCGACTGACCATTAAGGATAAGGACGCTGTGGCTGCGGCAGAGGTAATGTTCAATTCTCTTACAGAGGCACAGAAGGCGTGCCTGACACCGGCTGAACGGCAAAAGATGGAAGATGTGCTGGCTGAAATGGCGCGGATACTCCAAGACCCTGTGAAGCATGTGGAGGAGAAGATCGACGCCATCGGCGAGGTGACCCTGGAGAAGGCTGATGCAGTGGACACTGCCAAGGCTGCTTACGATGCCCTCAGCGATGAGCAGAAGGCTCAGGTGAGCAATGCGGACAAACTGCTGGCGGCTGTGAAGAAGCTGGCTGAGCTGCGCCGTGATGCTCTGCTGGCAAATCTCGGCACCATCTACAAGACCACCGGCAACTTCATGGCCACCCTGGGCACCCCCACCGTGAACTCCATCGGCGGCGAGTGGATGGTCATCGGCCTGGCCCGCAGCGGCCGCACCGTGCCCGCCGGGTACTATGACAATGTGGTCGACTATGTCAAGGCCAAGGCTGACAAGAACGAGCGTCTGCACCCGGCCAAAGTCACCGACAACGCCCGGGTGATCCTGGCCCTGACCTCTATCGGCAAGGATGTCACCAATGTGGGCGGCCACAACCTGCTGAAGGGGCTGGACAGCATGGACTATATCCAGACCCAGGGCATCAACGGCCCCATCTGGGCGCTCATCGCTCTGGACAGCCACAACTATCCGACCTCCGGTGATGTGACCCGGGAGAAGCTGATTCAGGTGATCCTGGATGCCCAGCTCACCGACGGTGGTTGGGATCTCAGCGCTGAGAACGCCGACACCGATATGACCGCTATGGCCATCCAGGCCCTGGCACCTTACTACAAGACCAACGAGACCGTGAAGGCTGCTGTGGATAAGGCTCTGGAGGCCCTTTCCGCCCTGCAGCGTAATGACGGCGGCTTTGGCAGCTGGGGCACCATCAATAGCGAGTCCTGCGCTCAGGTCATCGTGGCCCTTACAGCCCTGGGCATCGACCCCACCGTGGACAGCCGCTTTGTGAAGAACGGAAAGACGCCCCTGGATGCCCTGGCGGGCTTCTTTGTGGACGGCGGCGGCTTCCGCCACACCGCTGGCGGCGACCTGGACGGCATGGCCACCGAGCAGGGCTACTACGCCCTGGCGGCCTACTACCGCTTCGCAAACGCCCAGACCCGGCTCTATGACATGAGCGATGTGACCGTTCAGACCGGCAGCAACGGCACCCCCGCCACCGGGGATGCAGGCGTGACAATGTGGATCATCGCCCTGCCCACGGCAGCGGTTGCAGCAGCCCTCGTGCTGGGTAAGAAAAAGCGGGAGGGGTAAGGCAAAATCCTAAACCGCAAAATTAAATAAGTAACCGGGACCTCTTGCTATGTGTAAGAGGTCCTGGTTTTTTATTGTCTACAGCAGCGCAAAATGGAACGATTCTCGCTCCACCAAAAGTTGACCCACACCGATGCGCTTTGCGGCGCTGACCCACACCGTGACCCACACGCGGAAATGTGCGGAAAGGGCGAAAGAGGAGCGGAGAGAAAATTTTGCATCCTCTCCGCTCCGTTTTTACTATTTATGTTTTACATCACCTGTGCCATGAAGCTACCTATGGTCTGTGCAACCTCATCTTGTTTCTGTCGTGCGGCGTGGGTGTAGGTGCGTAAGGTGAAGCCTGCGTCATAGTGGCCCAACATACTGCTGACGGTTTTCACATCTACGCCGTTTTGCAGAGCCAGCGTAGCAAAGAGGTGTGTCTGAGGTCGTGGAAGCGTATGTGCGGCAGCCCGGCATCCTTCAGATCTCCCGTGATGGGTGAGGGGAACATGTAAGGGTTATCGGGGTGTTTCTTATGCTTGGCGACCAGCAGGTCAACGGCTTCCTGCGGGATGGATACATTGCGAACCGATGTCTCTGTTTGGGGCGGGAGAGGGTCAGCGCGCCCTTGCGCAGTCCACTGACCAGTTCCAGATAGAACATGGGCAGCAGACCCCGTTTCTCTGCGGTGTCAAGGTAAGTTTTGATGTGTTCCGGCTGGAGGATCTGCATCTCGAATTTCTGTACTTTCGGCGCGATGCAGTCCTCAGTGGGGTTGCGGAGGATCAAGCGCTCTTTCACGGCACGGTTCAGCGCGTTGTGCAGCATCAGGTGCAGGCTGCGGACGGTGGTGCTGAGACCCGGATTGCCGTGGCCTCTTTTGCGGTTGGTGCGGCCACTTTCCATCAGCTTCGTGAGCTTGATGCTGCCGATGCGGGGAATGGCGTACTGCTCGATCATTAGGCGGTAGCGGTCCGCCGTGGCCACCCGCACATTGGGCTTGGCGTAGATGTCGTACCAGCTCCGCAGCCAGGTGGCGACGGTATACTCGTCGGCGCGGCTGACATCGACGCCCTTGGTGGCCTCTATGGCGGCGGCCCCGGTTTTTTGTGTTGAAATATAGAAAATTCTGTGGTACAATGCAAATGAACTATATAACGGGACAGCGTGAGCCGGGTTTATCCCGGCGGCGGAATGGGGTGAAAATCCCCGCGAGACGGTCACTGTGATGCCGGTTTATTCGGCTAAGTCAGGAACGCAATACGCTGCTCCCGGGCCGCTGCCAGTACCGGGGCCGAAGCTGTCGTATAGAATTTGCTTCACCCGGCTGCTTTTTGGCAGCCGGGTGATTTTTTGCTGCCAGGCACCATGGTGCCTCATGCTTTCCAGGGAAAGCATGATAAAGATTCAAGCCGCTGGGGCGGGGGAGGACGGCAGACCTTTCCCGTCCCGCTTTCCAGAAAAATTTTGTGCTATTTGTCGTTCCTTTCATGTTCCCGAGACCCGGGCCGTGCTGTAGAGGACGCGGCCCGGGGGACGGGAAACAGGGGGCGTGGGATATGGGATATTACGGATTGCCACGGGCGCGGTGCGCCCTCGCAATGACAATTCTCAAGAGGTCTGGCGTGGGCGGACAGGGTCGTCCGCCCCTACCGACGCGTTCAGGAAATGCGTAGTAGGGGAGGGGCTCTGCCCCTCCCGCGGGCGGGGTAGAACCCCGCCCCTACGGAGGACAGAAAAAATTGTGTGTGATTGCTTCGGCATTTACATAAATAAAAAGAATGAAAGGAAAAAGAAATGAAAAAAAGAATCATTTCTCTGCTGCTGGCGCTTATCATGGCGCTGTCGCTGCTTCCCGTGAGCGTGCTGGCGGCAGACGACCACACAGGTCAGGTCCATGTGACGGTGGAAAACACCACCTGGGCCAAGACCGACGGCGCGCCCTGGGAGGGGACGCTGGTGGACGAATGGGTCACCCTCAAGGCTGACTCCACCATGATGAGCTGCATCGTGGACGCGCTGACGGCCAAGGGCTATTCCCAGACCGGCGCGGACACCGGCTACATCAGCAACATCAACGGCATCGAGGAGAAGGCCGCCGCCAAGGGCTCCGGCTGGATGGGTACCCTCAACGACTGGTTCACCAGCGAGGGCTTCGCCAACTACACCGTGGCCAATGGCAAGCTGAAGGCCGGGGACGAGATCGCTGTGCAGCACACCTGCAATCTGGGCGCGGACATCGGCGGCTCCTTCGACACCAGCGACAAGAGCCTCAAGGCCATCGCCCTCAGCGCCGGTGAGCTGACCCCGGCGTTTTCCAGCGACAATCATGCCTATACCATGATTCTGCCCGACGGGACGGACAGCCTGACGGTGACGCCCACCGCCAGCAACAAGCAGAATCGCGTCCGCATCTATGTGGGCGGCACGGAGTATGGCCGCAAGGATGCCATTCCCGTCCAGGTGGGCACCGTCATCACCCTGAAGGTGGGCAATGACGGCGATGCCGCCCCGGAGGCCTACACCATCGCCCTCCAGGCGGCGGGCACCCTCCTCTCCGGCGACAATGTATCCCTCACCTCCATCCATCAGGACAGCTCCCCCGGTACCGAAGTGGCCCTGACCTTTGACGAGAAAACCGCCGCCTTCACCGGCAAGCTGGCAAACTATACCCATCTCAAGCAGTATAACGACGGCGGCTTCACCGTGACTCTCTCCAACCTGCCCGCAGGGGCCACCGCCCAGCTCAAGAGCAGCGACGGCAAGGTTCTGGCGAACTTTGAAAACGGCGTGGCTTCCACCCCGGCGAATCAGTTTACCGGCAGCGGCTCGGCCTATTTCTACATCGCCGTCACCGCCCAGGGCCGCACGGAGAATTATAAGCTGACCCTGAATAAAACCTGCGACTATTTTTGGTATAAGTTTAGCTTCCCTCTTGCACAGTACGATACCAGCAATATTTACTATGGCTATCCCGAGGGAACGATTTTCCAGGCGGATGAAAACGGCAACCGCACGGGAAAGACCGGCTATGACAAAGAGTGCTGGAACTACATTATCTATGTCTCCCCGAATATAAAGGAATTTGGTATCACAAAGATTATAGACCTTAACCCTGGCTCCAGACAGTATGGCGGGCATATGTCTGTAAATGGGAGAAAAGTTGTCCCCCCCCCAGAGATTTATGACCCAGGTGATACAGAGATTTATAGCGAATCCTATCAGTTTGGACAGAGATAAAACGGTCATTGACATCGTTGCTACTGGCAAGCCGAACACGCCAAACCAGAATGTCGAGCTTCACACCACCATTACGGTAGTCGTGGTGAAAACGACGCCCGAAGAGCTGACGGCTTTTGTTGACGCGCTGCCCGATACCTCCAGCCTGGTATATTCGGAGCACTACACGGTCGTGCAGAGCTACTACCGGGCTTACCAGGGCTACACCGACCAGGAGAAAGCCCGGCTCTCTGCGGAAACTGTGAAGAAATTGCTGGATTCCGTGGCCCGGATGGAGGAGCTGAAAAAGCGCCACGAGAACGGCATACAGGCTTGGCTCGACCTGGTGAATACCTACGCCGGGAAAATCACCGATAAAAACTATTCTACATATTATGACGCGGTGAAAGATTCTGAGGTAGAGTATTTGCGGCTTACCAATGCCCAGCGGAAAGAAATCGAGGACAAGAAGGAAAAGACCGTTTTTGACAACGCTGTTGAACTGGTTACAAAGCAGTCTATTTTGGACGGCAGCTCCATCGGCAAGCCCACCATTTACCCGGATGACTTTATGATGACAGCCAACCACTTCAACCTGGACCTGGGCCACGAGGATACCTATTACCCCGCCGTATTCCGGGAGATTTGGACGAATCGCCCAACCTCTTTGTATCCGGCTTACTCAACCGAAAAGGGTCTGCCCTATACGCTGCCCGGCATACTGAAGTTCGACATCAAGGACGACAGTATCTTCGAGATCAAGGAAGTGGAAGGTGTCTATGAGGATAAGGGATTGAGTGGATTTGGCACCGTACCCGCTATGAAGTATTACCTGGTGCCTAAGAAGGCGGGCACCACCACCTTCACCGTCACCTTTACGGATAAGGCGGGCAAATTCTATGGCCAGATTCCGGAAATTCCCGTCCATGTCAATAGCCCCGAGGAGACGGCTATCCAGGATTTGAATAAGAACCTGACAAACTTCACTTCTCTGAGCAACACCAGCAAATACGACAACTGGACCTATGACTACGGCACCCAGGGCGCGCCCTTTACCTTCAAGGTGAACGGCAAGAATCCCAAGGTCAGCGTCTATAATTACCTCCAGTACAACAAAGACGGCACCCCCGTCAAGACCGACTACACCCCCGACGAAAGCGGCAATGTGACCATCCTCCTCAAGGACGGCTACAATGGCATCGAGGTCACCGCCGACTACCAGGGCCACACTGTCACCCAGGTATACTCCCTCAAGGGTAAGGTCACCCGCTATGTCTTTGAAAATAATTCCCGGCCCGGTGAGCCCCTGCGCACCGGCGATACGGCGGGCGTTTGGATCATTGGCAAACCCATCCCCATTCATAAAATCCTCCGCATTTACAATATGGGCGGGAAGGTCACTTTCCAAACGGATATGTACTTGCAGAGCCAGGCTTATGCTGACGACAGCATAATTGTGGAATGGAAGGACATGCAGTGGATGAAAGTGTCCGACTATACCAGGGTCAAGGCTGTGCTGACTGAATCCGGGGAAGTAAGACTGACAAACGGCATTACGCAGTTCCGAGGTTACGGCTCTGCCCCCGGCAGCGAGGGCGATCAGGGCAACACCGGCGGTATTGCAAGCTCCACCAGCTTTGGCTACGGAAGATTCGGCGATGTTGTGCTCCAGGTAGCGGAAAATCCCAATTACAAGCTGGAGCCTAAGTATGAAACCGTGGCCGAGAACGGCGGCCAGGTCAAGGCCGGGGATAAGCTCACCATTTCCGTGCCCTCTCTGCCTATTGAGCAGTTGAACAAAGAGCTGTATTTGATGTATGTGATAACGAAATATGCCACTACCATTCCCGGCCTGTCCGGAATTTTCTCCAAGTGGTCCCGGGGAACGGACTCCTGGGAGGGCGAGGGCACTACCCCCGTAGGCCCCGAGGTGGCCCTCAAGAGCATCACCTTCACCGTGCCCAAAACGACACCGGCAGGTACCTATAAGGTGTACGGCGGGTATCTGGATGCCACCTATCGGTACGGCGAAAAGGACTACCTGGATAAATATGGATTCTTCTATGAGCGGGAGATCAGCGACCTGACTATCACCGTTTTGAAGGGCGACATCGAGACCGTGGAGGACCTTATTGACGCCATCGGCACCGATGTCACCCTGGACAGCGAGGCCGCCATCACCGCCGCCAAGTCCGCCTACGATGCCCTTTCCGACGAGGACAAGGCCCTGGTGGACGCTGACAAGGTGGACGCTCTGAACGCCGCGATTATCAAGCTCAACCGGCTCAAGCACGCGGACCTCATGGCAAACCTGGACACCATCTATAAGACCACCGGCGACTTCATGAGCAAGCTCGGCACACCCACCGTGAACTCCATCGGCGGCGAGTGGATGGTCATCGGCCTGGCCCGCAGCGGCCGCACCGTGCCCGCCGGGTACTATGACAATGTGGTCGACTATGTCAAGGCCAAGGCTGACAAGAACGAGCGTCTGCACCCGGCCAAAGTCACCGACAACGCCCGGGTGATCCTGGCCCTGACCTCTATCGGCAAGGATGTCACCAATGTGGGCGGCCACAACCTGCTGAAGGGGCTGGACAGCATGGACTATATCCAGACCCAGGGCATCAACGGCCCCATCTGGGCGCTCATCGCTCTGGACAGCCACAACTATCCGACCTCCGGTGATGTGACCCGGGAGAAGCTGATTCAGGTGATCCTGGATGCCCAGCTCACCGACGGTGGTTGGGATCTCAGCGCTGAGAACGCCGACACCGATATGACCGCTATGGCCATCCAGGCCCTGGCACCTTACTACAAGACCAACGAGACCGTGAAGGCTGCTGTGGATAAGGCTCTGGAGGCCCTTTCCGCCCTGCAGCGTAATGACGGCGGCTTTGGCAGCTGGGGCACCATCAATAGCGAGTCCTGCGCCCAGGTCATCGTGGCCCTTACAGCCCTGGGCATCGACCCCACCGCGGACAGCCGCTTCGTGAAGAACGGCAACACCGTACTGGACGCTCTGGCCGGGTTCTATGTCACCGGCGGCGGCTTCCGGCACACCGCTGGCGGCGAGCGGAACGGCATGGCCACCGAGCAGGGCTACTACGCCCTGGCGGCCTACTACCGCTTCGCAAACGCCCAGACCCGGCTCTATGACATGACCGATGTGACCGTTCAGACCGGCGGCAGCAATACCCCCGCTACCGGCGATACCGGCGTGCTGGTTTGGGTCATCGCCCTGCCCGTGACGGCCTTGGCCGCAGCCTTCGTCCTCAAGCGCAAAAAGCGGGAGGAGTAAGGCAAAAGTGAAAACCTCCGCAGTATAATGAAAAAAGCTCTGGGACTCCTTGTTATGCAGGGAGCCCCAGGGCTTTTTTGCACATGCAGTTGTAAAAAATAATGTGTTGGAGGGGAAGAATATTTTGAGCAAGTACAGGAGAGAGGAGCATTTCTCCTCTCGACGGGAGACAGAATATCTGGTATACTGGGAAAGAGCACTTGGCTGAGATCGTATGTGACGGGAGGAGAAATACCATGCTGATGAATTCCAATGAATATCTGCATATCGTCGAGGCGGTCAAGCAGGAGATCCGCACAGCGCAGTATCGCGCGGCGGTCAGCGTCAATCGGGAATTGTTGGTGCTGTATCACTCCATCGGCGATGTCATCAACGCCCACAAGACCTGGGGCAGCAAATTCGTGGAAAACCTTGCCGCCGACATCAAGCTTTCCTTTCCGGACGCCACCGGCTACTCCGTGAGAAACTTGAAATATATGGCGAAATTTGCAGCGGCGTATCCTAACGACGAATTTGTGCAACAGCCTGTTGCACAAATTCCGTGGGGACACAATGTTGTGCTGCTGGACAAGCTTTCCAGTCCCGAGGAACGCCTGTGGTATGCAGAGAGAAGTGCCGAGAACGGCTGGTCGCGCAATGTGCTGGTTCATCAGATTGAAAGCGGCCTGTATCAGCGGCAGGTGCTGGCAGAGAAGGTATCCAACTTTGGAAACCGCTTGCCCTCTCCGCAGAGTGAGCTTGCTACGCAGACCATGAAAGATCCCTACATATTTGACTTCATCCCGTTCAAAGCGGACATGGTGGAGCGTGACATTGAACAGGCGCTGGTCAAGGATGTGACGAAGCTCCTGCTGGAGTTGGGGACGGGCTTTGCCTTCCTTGGCAATCAGTACCACTTAAATGTGGGCGGCGATGATTTTTACATCGATCTGCTGTTTTACAACCTCAATCTTCGCTCCTATGTAGTAATTGAGCTGAAAACCGGCGAGTTCAAGCCGGAATACGCAGGACAGCTGAACTTCTACCTCTCGGCGGTGGACGGCATCCTAAAGAAAGAGCAGGACAATCCCTCTATTGGTCTGCTGCTTTGCAAGAGCAAGAATGACCTCGTAGCAGAGTATTCGCTCAAGGACATGAGCAAACCCATCGGCGTCAGCGCCTACCAGATTACCAGCAGCCTGCCGGAGGAACTGGAGAGGCAGTTGCCGTCTGTGGAGGATATTCAAAAGCGGATCAAGGGTGAGAAAGAGTGATGCTATGAGCCGGGATATATTCCGCGGGAATCACTTGTGGCAGCATTTGTGCTGAAGCACTTCATGCTGGCTGATGAAGATGCGTGGAAGCTGTTTTCAAAATATCTGGAAGAGGAGGATGCTTGAATATGTCACCCGAGCGCAAGAAAATTGATGAGCTGGCCGAGCGGGCGGGAGGGTATTTTTCGCTGCCCTCCGAAGACAGCATGGCTTATACGGAGCTGCTATTTGATATTTGCCAGCAATTTGGCATCCGCTATTATACGGCGACCAAGAAAGAGCGCTATTTTGTGGAGGAAGTGACCCGTGTCACTTGGGCAAAGCAACAGGAGGAAAAATCCGGAATCCCTCAAAATATCCGGCCCGCATTTTCCGCTTGACCCACATTTTGACCCATACGGAAAACGACTGCGAAAATAAAAAGCCGTCGGGCGGGAGAGCTTTTCTCCGCCCGGTGGCTCTATACTTTTAGCAAGGTGCCCTTTTATTGTCTACAGCAGCGCAAAATGGAACGATTTTCGCCCCGCCAAAAGTTGACCCACACCGTGACCCACACGGGGAAATGCGCGGAAAGGGCAAAAGATGAGCGGACGGAAAAGCCGTTATTCTGAAAGGCCTTTTCTTTGTTTCGCCGCGTTCTTGTATTTTGCGGCAGGATATGCTACAGTACCTGCCGTTGATTCTTTCTGCCTCTTACGAGGCTGTGCGAGGTATTTATGAAGCTGTTACGATGGTGTAAGGCCAACGCCATGCCGGTGATTGCGGTGCTGGCCGCGGCGGTGACGGCGGTGTTCGTGCCGCCTGACGCGGCCTATCTTGGCTACTACGATGTGAAAACGCTATCCTGCCTGCTGTGCGTGCTGGCAGTGGTGGGTGCGCTGCGCCGCGTGGGACTGTTTCCGCTGCTGGCGCAGAGGCTGGTGCAGGTGTTCCACACCACCCGCGGCGCGGTGACGGCGCTGGTAGGTATCACGCTGGTGGGCTCCATGTTGCTGACCAACGACACAGCACTGCTGACGTTCCTGCCCCTCAACTGGTTTGTGCTGGAGCGCACCGGCCAGACGAAATGGACGGCGCTGACATTCATTCTGCAGAACTGCGCCGCCAACCTGGGCGGTATGCTGACGCCCTTCGGCAATCCCCAGAACCTGTATCTGTTCAACCACTACAACATCCCTAACGGGGAATTCCTGTCCATTATGCTGCCGCCGTTCCTGCTGTCCACGGCGCTGATCCTGCTGTGCTGTCTGTTTCTGCCCCGTGAAGGGCTGACTGCCCTCCGGCAGGAGACACTGCCGGACAAGCGTCGTACTGCGGTATACGGCGTACTGTTCTGCGTGGCGGTGGCTATGGTGCTGCGGGGAATCCCCTACTGGCTGGGACTGCTCGTTATCGTGATGGCTCTGCTGGTGCTGGATCGCCGTGCGCTGCTGGGCGTGGACTGGGGACTGCTGGTGACGTTTGCGGCGTTTTTCACCTTTTCGGGCAACATGGCGCGGATTGAGCCGGTGCGTGAGCTGTTCCGGAAGCTGCTCACCCACGGGGCCATGCCGGTGGCGGCACTGACCAGTCAGGTCATCAGCAACGTACCGGCAGCCATCCTGCTGAGCCGGTTCACCGACGACTATCGAGGACTGCTGGTGGGCGTGAATATCGGCGGCGCGGGGGACGCTGGTGGCGTCACTGGCCAGCCTGATCACTTTCCGGGAATACACAAAGCACGTCAAGGGGCAGACGGGGCGGTTCATGGTGCTGTTCTCCGCCATCAGCTTCGGTTTTCTAGGCGTCCTGTTGGTAGCCATGACACTCTGGATGCGGTGAAATGAGTAAATTAGAGCTCCTGCCCCATGGGCAGGAGCTATAGTTTGTTATTGTGGTGCAGTTTGATCAGCTCACATCACCTGTGCCATGAAGCTGCCCATAGTCTGTGCGGCCTCGTCCTGCTTTTGACGGGTGGCGTGGGTGTAGGTGCGGAGAGTGAACCCCGCATCGTAGTGCCCCAGCATACTGCTCTGACCGATGTCTCCGTTTTGGGGCGCGAGAGTGTCAACTCCCCATTGGGGTTCTTGACGTACTGCTTGCTGACGGGGCTAAAGCGTTCTAATTTCGGCTTTTTATTTCGTTAGAATGTGTTTAATTATAGTGGCATTACACAGAGCAGCCTATATTTTTTCTGTTGAAATATTGTGCATTGCGTAGTATAATAAAAAAAACAAATAACGGGGCAGCGTGAGCCGGGTTTATCCCGGCGGCGGAATGGGGTGAGAGGCCCCGCGAGACGGTCACTGTGATGCCGATTTATTCGGCTAAGCCAGATACGCAATACGCTGCTCCCGGGCCGCTGCCAGTACCGGGGCCAAAGCTGTTATACGAACGCTTCACCCGGCTGCTTTTGGCGGCTGGGTGATTTTTTGTCGAGGCAGTACTGCCTCATGCTTTCTATAGAAAGCATGATAGCCATTTCAAGCCGCCGGGGCGGGGGAGGACGGCAGACCCCTCCGCCCCGCTTTCCAGAAGACATAAAAAGCCTCCCTGCGTAGGGGCCGATGCCCACATCGGCCCGCTAAAGCGCACCCCATGTAAAAAATATGTCATTGCGAGGGCGCACCGCGCCCGTGGGGAGCAAACCGAGCGCTGCCAGTGGCAGAAGAAGCGAGGTGAGCGAGTGGCCGCGGTCAAAATTTCAAGTGTCCGCCGTGAGGCAGCGCAGAAATTTTGGGCACCGCAACAGGGACATCCGCGTCCCCTGTCCCCCCCTTTAGGCAAGGGAGGCTAATATTTCCTCGTGTGCAAGCGCCCCCGGGCGTTCACAAATATAGTAAACAAATGAAAGGAAAAAGAGATGAAAAAAAGAATCATTTCTCTGCTGCTGGCGCTGGTGCTGGCGGTTTCGCTGCTGCCTGTGAGCGCGGTGGCGGAGGCTCCGGCTTCTCTCGGTGCGGCACAGGAAGTGCCGGCTGATAAGCAGCTTTCACAGCTTGTTTTCCGCAACGGCATGATGGCCACAGCGGCAGAGTTTCCCTTGGAGCCGCAGTTTGAGCCGGGGAGAAAAGCCTACACAGTTGTCGTGCCTGATACCGTGAACGGACTGAACGGGTTTGCTGCGTGGGCCACCTTGGCGGATGGCGCAAGCGGGAAAATCACCGCGAACTATACTCCTGTCGGTGTGAGTAATGCCATGAAAATAACATTGACTTCCGGTAAGGCCAACGGCCAGCCCCTGGGCAGACTGTTCGCCGCCAACGACTTTGTTGGCAACACCCTGCAAATCAATGTGGGCGATGTGACCGCGTATGAGATAACCGTTGTGCGCTGCGCTACGCTGAAGAGCCTGGCGGTAACGGACCAAAACTCCAATGCCCTGGAGCTGACTCCGGCTTTTAAGAGCGGTACTTACGACTATTCCTTGCACATGGACAAGGACGCCACGCTGCAAATCACGCCCGCAGCGTCCGTTCCCCAATCCGCCCAGGTCACGGTCAACGGCACGAAGTGGGAAAACGGCGATACCTCTGTTAAGCCGGAGTGGAACGCGCAGAAAACAGCCAGCGTTGTGGTGGAGGTCAGCGGGGGAGCGGCTCAAAGCACAAAATATACGCTGACCCTGACGCAGGAGCCGGAGGTCGAGCGCATAGAGATCGTGACGCTCCCGGTAAAGACCGCATATAATTCCGGGGATATGTTTGACGCCACCGGCATGACGGTCAAGGCATATTTTACCGACAGTTCCGAAAAGATCATCGGGAGTGATGCGCTGACATGCAGCCCCACCGGGCCTCTCACCTCGGTCATCAAGGAGATCGAGGTTGCCTACAAGGGAGCTAAAACAACGCAGAAGATCACTGTTTCCTGCGGCCTGAGCGGCACGGGAACAAGCGAAGACCCGTATCTCCTGCAATCCGAAGAGGACTTTGCGCGCCTGCGTCGGGAAGTCAGCTACGGCAACTCGTTTAAGGGAAGCTATTTCAAAATTACGCAGGATGTGATTTTCTCGGCAGATTGGGAACCTATCGGCTGTCTGAAAGACGGGGTATCCTCTGCAGAGAACGGCATCAATATGCTTCCGTTTTCCGGGAACATTGACGGCGGCGGCAAGATCCTCACCTTTGCTGCTGGGTCAAAGCCTTTATTTAACTATGTCCGGGAGGCCAGCGTCAGTAGCTTCAAAATCTATGCGCCCTATATGGATGGGTATGCGCTGGTAGACCAGTATACCGTTGACTACGGCGAGGATGGCAGATATTCCGATGGTACCGGCGGAAGCTACGCACCGGGTGCGCCCGACACCATCAATATCAGCCGCGTGACGCTCCTGTCCGGTTCCATTATCAAAAACGGCGGCTTCATCGGCGGCTTTGCCTCCGGCGGAAATACGGTCAATATGACCGACTGCGTAGTGGAGAAAGGCGTCAAGATCGGATGTAACGCAGACGGCACCTCCGCTGAGGGAAGCCATGTAGGCTCCTTTGCCGGAATGGTCAGCGGCACCTTCAAAGACTGTGTCAGCTACGCCGAGGTCTACGGCGTCAACCGTGTGGGCGGTATCATTGGGTACAAGGGCCAGAGTATGGGCTTTTTCAATGTGCTCGACTGCGCCTTTTACGGGAAAGTGGTTGCCTCTGGCGATTATGTAGGCGGCATTGTTGGCTCCGGCTATTCAGCGCCGTCTGCCCCCAACACTATGTGCGTAGTTATTAAAAATTGCAAGAGCGGCGGCACCGTCACGGGGAAGGACTATGTAGGCGGTATCCTCGGCAATGAGAGCGCGGTCCAGTGCTGGGACAACGGCATTGGCGAGATCTTCAAAAATTCCTTTGACGGTAAGCTCACCGCTTCGGGAGACCATGTGGGCGGTATCATTGGTAACATGACATCCCTGAACAAGTATACCATCGTGGAGGGGAACTATTATTCCGCTCAGTGCAGCGCGGTGCGCGGCATTGGCTCTGTGCAGTATGTGGACACCAACTGTGCGTCCCATGAAACAGCCAGCGGCGCCATCTACTTCGATACCTCCAAGGCTCTGCCCGGCATTACGGGCGTGGAGTTTAAGAACCACAACCGCACCGACGATCCTCTGGGCAAGGACGCTGTGAAGCTCTGCCGCAGCACCAACGAGAGCCTCCTGCCCGATGATAACAGCGCAGGTACCCCCGGCAATACCCCCGCCACCGGCGACACCGGCGTGCTGGTTTGGGTCATCGCCCTGCCCGTGACGGCCTTGGCCGCTGCCTTCGTCCTGAAGCGCAAGGAGCGGGAGGCGTAAGCCAAAAAGAAAAAACCTAAGCGGCAAAATAAAACAGCACCCCCGGGGCCTCTTGCATGACAAGAGGCCCCGGGGGTTTTTCTTTGCCTATTTTTCCTCTATGTGTGAGGGCATGAAGCGAGGTGGCCGCCTATCCTCACCCTTGCGGAAAAATACGCTTTGCCTATAGGGCGAATAGCACCTGTTACACGGTAATTATCTTCAGCCACTCAATATATTCCAGGGCCAATTCCGACAGCACTCGAGAGGGGTTACAGATATACCCGATCTCGATTTGCCCCAGATCCGTGATGGGCACACTGACCAAGGAGCGGCGGCGGTCCTCCTGCGTCAGATAGCCGGAGCCGGTCACATAGGCATCGCCCAGTGCCAGCAGTGAATACGCCATCGCCCGGTCGGACACCGAGATGATCTGCTGCTGGGGGTTCCACTGGCGTCTGCTCGTCGTGAATCGGGCCGAGGACGGGTGACACTCCTCATAAGAAATAAACGGGTACTGCTGGATGTCCGCCAGTGTAACGCTTTTACGCTCGGCTAAGGGATGCGTATTTTAATGTAAAGCTATACAAAGCACTAATGCCAATTTTGCTGTTGGATTAAATTGTCCAGTTTCAATAGAACTAACTGTATTCCGAGAAACCCCGACTAGTTCAGCTAATTCTGTTTGTGATAATTTTTTTCTTTTCGTACAGTTTTTAATCTGTTTCGCAAAATTAAATGTTCGTCCATTCTATAAACCTACCATTAAAAATTTATAAAAGTAATACCCCATAAATAGAAAAAAGAATAAAGCAATAACAAATTTGGATTTATTTTTTGAAATATGTGCTTCATAACCCATAGAGCCAAATGCCACAGACCCAATAATTGTCATTATGTCATAGTAAGGTTCTTTACAAACTGCTTTAATGAAAAGAATTAAAATGCAGATAAATAAAACAAACATTAAGCCAAAAGATTTCCCTTGAAGTTTAATATGTTTTTCGTATTCATCAAGATATAGATTCTCTTTTTTGTTTTGTGATAGTATTTTTTCTTTATCCATTATATAACGCTCCCTTCAAATAATACCAAGTACACTTGTCATTTATATTATAGCATTCGGTCATTACAAGTCAATATTTTTGCACAGTTTTCTTGTCGTTTTGTAAAAGCGTGCAAATCTGATAGGAAATGCACGCTATATCATTTATCCTACAATCTTCCAGTTACTATCCTTATGTAGCACAAGCTCATACTGCGATACCTGCGTCGCTTTTGTCTGATTATCAATGAATTTTACCGCAACCTTGACTTTCACATTGTCGCCGTCCTTTATAAAGATAGGGTTTACCAGTTCAGAATAAAGGTAGTCCCTGCCGATAGGTTCAATCACATTTCCCAATACATAGTAAGCAAGCTCTTTTTCCGTCGCTGTTGGGTACAGCTTAAAGAATGTTTCCAGAAAAGCGGTAGCGTCATTTACCGTATCAGCGTCCACGCTTGCGTCTGCTTCTGGTGTCTTAGGCTCATAGTCTGATTTTTCAACTGCTGGTGCAAGGGTAGGGTTTTGAACGATTACCATATCCCCGTCTGCGTCCACATAGACTTTTACAGTATAGGTTGCTTTCACATTGCTTGTCTGTTCTCCCTCTTTTATCTGCTGATCTACTTCGTAGGTAGCAGAAAAAGTGTCCGCTCCCGATTGCTCGATATGCCATACAATCACATCTGTAACCGTGGAGCTGGTCGGTATATCGGTTCTAATGGTGTCTACATTTAAGTCCTGCAATTCCTTTGTCAGATAACCGCTGATTGCCTGCGTCCTTGCTTCGATAGCTTCTTTGCTGTTATCCCATGTGTAATAGGACTTCGCAAAGTTTTTCACGAAATTTTCTATCCCGTTGGTGTCCTGCAAGCAAAGTTCAATGATTTCTTTTTCATGGGTGGTGTGCTGGTCGATAGCCGTAAAATTCTTATACACCCCAAAGCTCACGCTTGCGACAAGCACCACCCACAACGCAATCACGGTTTTCTTATGTGTGCCTACCTTGACAGTACGCACCTTTTTTTCTTTTGGTTCTTTGATAGTTTCTGTCTGTTTCTTATTCTTCTTAAACATATTTTTCAAGTCCTTTCTATTGTTTTACTCGTCCTGCACCGATTAAGTGCTGTTGCCAGTAACTACTACTTAGGTCTGCATATCCTATCGGGTCGCCTGCGTGGTACATCTGTGTCGGCGAAACAAGAATACCGACGTGTGTTACATACGAACCAGCGTTATAGGTGGAATGGAAAAACACCAAATCGCCTGCTTTTGCCTGCGAGAGTGGCAGATGTTGGGTTGCGTCATACTGTGCTTGTGCTGTTCTCGGTAAGGAGATACCAGCTTTTCCATAGCACCATTGCGTCAATCCCGAACAATCAAAGGAAGTATTCGGGTTACTGCCACCATACACATACTTCCAGCCTTGATATTTCAACGCTTCATTCATTACCTTTTGTGCCAGTTCTCCCGATACCTGCGGAACTGCTAAATACTGATTGACTACTTCCACATAGAACATATTTCCATAGCCATACCGCCAGCCCCATTCTTAGCAACGGCTATCGGGTTGGTGTAGGTTACTTTCTTTCCACCCGATTTCTCACGGGCGAAGCTCTCTGCAAGATTAAAAGTGTGTTTTTTTCCTTTTCCTGCCACATATCCCACATAGCCACCGCCATAGTTATAAGACTGTATCGCTACATTCAAGTCGTCGATACCTTGATTTTTGCAGGAAGAAAGCAGGGACGCAAAATACTTACACCCCTGCTTGATTGAGCTTTCCGTATCTAAGGAATTAGGCGGTAAACCAAGACTTTCCGAACTCTGCATAACATCTTCTGCCGTACCGCCACTTTCTACTTGAATGATAGCAAGTAACACATTGACATACTCGGAGATACCGTTTTCTCTGGCGTATTTTTCTACCATAGGCTGATGTTTCAAGACTTCTGCGGATAGGTTCATACCCGTAATGCCAGAAGAAAAATTGCTGTTCTCGTCGTCGCTGTCCGCACTAATGAGGACGCCAAAGAAAAGCACCAGAGAAAAGAGGATAGGAAACAGACTGCCAATGATAGCGATATGTTTCAGTTTCATTTTTTCTTCTGTCCTTTCTTCGTTACAAGGTTACGGGTTTTCTCTATGGTCTGCTGGTTCTTCTGGACGCTCTGGGTCTGCTGAACCTTTATCCTGCGGTCTTTGGTGTCATTCTGGCGTGTTTCCTGCGATACCACTTTTTCTACATTCTGCCTATGTACTGTCTGTGTAGGCTGGGGTGCTTTCTTATCAGAAGCACCAGAAGATAACGGACGCTCTTTGATAACATTTGTCTTGACTGGCTCACTTGCTTTCGGAGTTGGAGCTGTGGCTGGGCGTTTGACTTCCTGCATTTTTTCAACACTCGGCTTTGGAATGGTTGAAGCTGTGACTGGTCGCTCATGGGGACGGGTAGCTCCCGTTGTCGCTGATCCGTCAGCCTTTCGCTGTACCTGCCTTGCTTCTTGTGCCTTTTGAAGCTCCATACGTTTGTCAGCGATATTTTTCTTACGCTGTTCCTGCTTTTCCAAGCGTCCCGTCTGTCTGGACTGCTGTTCCTGCACCATGCCACGCTTGAAGTCGGACACGCTGGACTTTGCCTTTTCCTTTGCGGAATACACCGCATAAGCGGTCTGTGTCGGCATATCCTTGATATTCTCTTTGACAGCGTTTGCCTTGTCTTTCACTTTATTTTTCGTATCTAAAACAGCACCGACTTTTGAACCTGCACGCTGTCCCATGCTGGAAGTGGTATTGCCCCGATTTTCTTTAGAAGCCGTATTTTTTCTTTCGGCTCTCTTGCCAGCAACGGCACTTCCAGCCACCGCACCAGCTACACCGCCCGAAATACCGCCAGCACTTACCGCCCTTGCAATACGGTGTTCCATACGCCTAGCCCGATGTCGCATAAACAGATACGGTCTGCGGAATATGCGTCGTCCCATGCTTTGACTGTCGCCAGCATTAAGTGAGAACATACTCATTAAGTCGCCCAGCTTCATGTAGATACCAGCGAAACATACTATCTGCAAGAACGCCACCATAAAGAATGGGTAGTCTGTGGAAATGTTGTAAAACATACTGGAAATACTAAATGCCACCGTTACAATGAGCGTTATTCCTGCCCGTGTCATTATGGTATTAAATACTCTCACGATTGCCTGCTTTGCCATGCTTTCATAGCTCGGTATCATGGAAAGTAGAAAACTGATAGGTAAAAACATTGCAAAGATAATAAAAAGTATCTGGCTGAACAACATCATGCCCGTAAGTAAGAATACAAATATTGTTATCCCTAAATTGAAGAACAGTAGGAAGAACACCATGCCTAAACGGTTTACAACCTGCGGTATTGTCAGATTGTTATTGTCGTTGTCCTCGATTTCTGTTTTCACGACTTCCTCTCTGGTTTTCCCGTCCTCGTCCTCTGGACTTGCCGATACAAGAGCGACCACACGGTCTGTCCCGATTTCCTCTGCGTTGCTGTTCCCGAATTGCAGAAGTAGCCACGGCTGTTCCACTTGAATAGAAAATAAGCTGTCCCGTATCAAGTCCACGCTGTCCTTGCCCTCGCTGTCGGAGTTAGGGGAGCATGATTTTTTGTTCCCAAATCCATGAAGCGGTACTGATGTCTGATGAAAATTCATTTATCTTCTTGATGTAATCGGGAGCATAGGCGATAAACGAAGCGGACAGTACGAACACCACTACAAAGTTGATAACGGCGTGAAGTGCCTTGCTGGTTTCCCGTTTGATAAGTCCCGTATAGGCAACATAAAGTCCCACCACTAAGATAATGAGAAGCAGGAAACCAACATAAAAGCCCGTAGAAGAAAAGCCGTTCTGTGTTACGCCTGCAAGGGTCTGTATGCTCTGCCCGATACTGTCTGCCATATCGTTAATGAAGTCCAGCTTATAGGCTTCCTGCACCACATAGCCCGTAGCATTGCTTAAATAAAGGCTTATCGTCCAGACAAAGTTGGTAATGCAGTAAAGCCCGTACTGCACCGATTTTCCAATCCCGTCCAGCCAGTTCCACGGCAACCACGACCAGCTATTATCCACATAAAAATCAAGCTGGTAGTTGGAAAGGGGATATTTTGAGTAAAGATTTTCTGCGTTTATGGTATCGTCCACAAGCCCCGTTGCATGAGCCACCGTCCCCAGAAGTGAAAGCAGGATAAGGGAGAGTGCCACCACGAACAGAGCCATTTTGAGAAAGTGGAAAATCTTCTTTTTTGTGAACGCACCTTTTATCCTTTCTTTCATCACTCCACCTCATTTCTCTGTACGGGCGGTCTGGTATCAAAGGCGTGTAGCAGTTCTTCAAAGACGGGGTGTATCTGTACCACACCGACACGCCCGTATAAGTCCTGCAATAAGCATTGTCCGTTCTCCAAATCACGCAAGCGTTTCTGGTTGTTCTCATCGTCCTTGTCGATACCGAAAAACTCTAAGGTCTGCTTTATCTCGTTTATATCCGTGCTTCTAAAGGCAAATTTCAAGCCGATATTGTTTTTCAGACTTTCCTTTGAAACATCATAGGCAGACTGGGTAACAAAATAAACGCCTGCCTGCATAGCTCGTCCAGCACGAACCAGCTTGTTAGAGAGCGTTTCTCCTTGTGTCACATTTAAGAACGCCCACGCTTCATCAAGGTCTACAATCTTAAAAATGCTTCTGTCGCTGTGAATGAAGTCGAGTGCAAAGGTACTAATCACAATCAGCATAGACACCGATAATAATTCAATGGTTGTGTATTCATTAAAAGTGGTGTCTTTATCTGGCAATACTAAGTCCGCTACTTGAATGATATTGAGCTGATTATCTAGGCTGATTGTATTTTTTACTGTCCCGTCTGAAAACAATAAATGTGCAAAATCATAGTTCGTAAAACTGGCAATATGATTTGCAATATGGTTCGCAATCGGCGTATTTTCTTTCCGTAATTCTGTGATAACATTTAACAGCCCTCGGTGTTCGCTTTCAGATACATTGCTGATTGCACTAATAAGCACAGGAAATTTATCTCCGTCACGGGTAGAGATACCCGTTAAGAATGTTAAAATTTCTTTTGCCAGCGTCGCTCCGTCCTCTTTGTCTTTCATAATCACAAATGGGTCAAGAAGTCCTGCATTGTCCTTGTCGCTGGTAAGGTTTACGATATTGATTTCATGGGCGATTTCTGGGAGCGTTTCTTTCCAGTTGCCACGCTCTGATTTTGGGTCTAAGATAACCGCTTGTCCCCCAAAGAGAACCGAATAATACACCAGAAGATTGTTGCAGAACGATTTACCACCGCCAAGCGAACCGACAAAAGCAGAAGCAAGGGCATTTGTAACTGTGCCTTTTACGCCTTGCGAAGCTAACGACGGTTGCAGGTACACATTTCTTCCCGTATCAACGGAATATCCCATATAGATACCCGTAGTTTCCCCTAACTGCTGTGTTGCACCAAAACCAAGACCAGCCAAGAAGTCTGATTTTACATACTGCACATAGTCGTTGATATATCGCTTGCTGGCTGGAAGAAATTCAGAATGAAGCCCCAGCATATCCCCAGCAGGACGCACCAGCTTTACATTGAGGTCGTCGTAAAAGTCCTTGACTTCATCACAACGGCGTTTTAATTCGTCCAAATCATCAGCCGATACACGCACTACATAAGAGAGCTTATACATACTTTCTTTTGTCTGGTCTAAGTCCGTTTCCAGCTCGTCCACGCTGTCTAATGCGTCCACCACATTTGAGCTGGTTTCACTTCCAGCTTGATAGGCGTGATTATCAAGGTCTTTCAATTCCTTTTTCTTATTGCGGACGGTTGTTAATGCTTTTCGGTTTTCCACGATTTCTACATTCATAGAAGTATCAACGGGGAATGTGAATTGCTGTTGCTGGAAATAGAAGATTTCAGACGACGGAAAATCAAGCTCCCCGACAATCGCATTGACAGTAAAGTAGGACACATAGCTTTCCTTGTCCTCATGTTCCAATCGTAAATACCGCTGGCTTTCCTCAATCACACACCTTGTCGGGCGGATAAGGTCGTAGTATTTTATCAGCGTTTCTTTCTGCAATTTCTTCTTTGGTAGCTGGTACTCATAATCTTCATAGGCGATACCGTCCCTGCCGTAAAGATGTTCCATGAGATACCCAAAATCATGGATTTCCAAGCGACGCACCTTAAAGCGACGGGAGATTTTATTTTCCAGTAACTTTTTCCATTTTTATGTAACGGTTGATTTCATCATTCGGCATGGAAACAAAATCATTCATCAGCGTGTGGTTCACTTCATGGAGAAATTCTGTGAACGTCAGCCACACCGATTTTTTGATGTTCTTCAGATTGAGCTGTTCTTCCGTAACCATGAGCTTAAAGCCAAGAAAAAAGCGGTAGTCCACTTGATTGTCCCCAATCATAGATACTAACGCTTCGGTCTGTTCGTCTATCTTCTGATAGGCAACTTCCTTTAATTTTCCAGTTACCAGTTTCTTTGACTGCTCCTGCATACTGCGGATTGAGCTTTCTGTGGCAATCTGCAAGGCATGAATTTTACCCTCACGGGACTGTGCAATGAGCTGGCGAAAACTGTCATGCACGATAAATTTCTGCTCTGCGGATAAGAAAGAATAGTTGTACGGTATCAGCTCATAGTAAGCGAACACCTCATTGTCCTTGTTCCAGACAAGGTTATTGTCAATATATTTTATCGGGAACATAGTTCACACTCCTTACTGCCGTGATTGTTTCATTCAAGGTCTGCTTATGCAGTTTTACGGCTTTTCCTGCATAAGTGATTTTAGGTCGCAGGGCATAGGTTATCTGTGATTTCAAAAAGCTGTACGGCTTCTTTCCGTCAAAAGTTTTCTGCGACATAAACCAAGTGAGAGCAACGGGAATACCAAAATATTTGAGAAATGCTCCCTCAATCATGGAAAGTGGGGGAATATCCCCAAACAGAATGATGAGAAATTCCGTAATCACAAACCATGTAATCTGTGTAAAAGTAACGGGAAAGGGTAAGTTAAAGTCATTGATTGCATACAAGACTTTTTCCACGTTCCAGATACCCGTGTAGCTTTTAATCTTTTTCAAGTTCTTTCAGCTCCTTTCGTAAGTTTCTAAATAGAAAAGGACAGCCATGTTTCAGACTGTCCCTTAAAAGAGAAATACGCTGTCAGTAGCAACAATGCTTGTCGCTGATCTTCCAGCGTTAATATGGTATCTCGCACATACCTCGGCTTGTTTCAATAAAGCAACCGCCCATATCCAAATCTCGCCCGTAGGCTTCATAGTCAATGTAGTTCTGTAAGCTGGGTGGAATGTCGCCAAGTGCCTACGCAATTCGTCTATGTAGTAGTAGGCAACGTCTGTCATGGTTTCACAGTCGGGATAATAATAAATATCGTCCTTGTGTTCCACGACTTCTTCCAGCGTCCCAAAGTGGCTGATAAATTCGTCCAGACATTCTACGATATAGTCGGGAAGTTCCTCTATCATTTCATACATCTCGTTGAGTTCTTCAATGGAAACATACTCGCCAATCGCAATGGGAAAGTTGTCGGTATCATGGATAGCGTACTCTTCATACTGTTCATTTAAGCCGATTTTTTCTTTTACATCTTCCTCGTCAATGGGGAACGTGAACCAAGCACCAACTAAATAGCCCTCATTGTATTTGCCAAGATTAGCAATGTAAACCGCCATATCATCAATCATAAGCACCACCTCATTTCCTACTCTGGCAGTTCAAAAATACCGTGTTCTGTTACTAAAAATTTCCCGTGTTCCTGCAAGTGAAAAGCATAGGCTTCAAAGTCAAAGTAGTATTCTTGACAGTCCTCGGATAAATGTTTGAACGTCGGGTCATTCATCAGCTTTTGCCTTGCAACATCTATCATGCTTTTGCAGTCGGGATAAACGGTAATCACGTTCCTGCAAATATAAAGTGCTTCTAAATTCTCAAACACCGTAAGCAGTGATACATATTCTTCCTGCATATCGCTTGAAAGCTGGCGGTACATAAAATCTAATTCGTTGAGCTGGTACACGCTTGTATGTTCGTGAACTTCATCAGCATAAGGCAACACCTTTTCGATAATACGATAATCCCCACTTTCTGCACCGATACCTAACTTTTCTTCAAACTCGGCAACATCTATCGGCAGGTCGAACCAGTATGATATTGTTTCTTCGCCAGTTGTTCCTCTCGTTTCCACCAGCACCCTTGTTTCCTGCATTGTTCCTCACGTCCTTTCTGTTGCTTCATCACATCTTTTAAGCTCTGGTACGACATACCAAACACATACTTTGAAAAAATCTTCTAACTGTTTTATATCATAATTCGTAAGCGGTAATCGCTTCATTTCATGCCACACTTTACGCTTGTAAGAGGGCAGGTTAGAAATATAATCACAGCCGACGTTTGCTTCGCATATCCTTAAAAAATATCGCTCATTTCATCACTCCAATCTGATTTTAGGTAAGAAAAAAGCAGTCAATCCTAAGACTAACTGCTTTATGTATATGGATATAATTTGATTAAGTTTTAAAACCAGTTTGTTTTTTCATCTCTAAATTGAGGGTTATCGCTGTGTTGATATGGATTATAGTTATTCAGATTGCAACCATATTCTTTTAATGATTTGATTTTGTTATCTTCTGTCCATTCAATTAAGGAAATACCGTCAAATTCTTCAACGCTTCCCGTATTCATTTCATTTTTTAAAAATACCATTCTACGACAGTTTGATTTTCTTTATGAAAGAACTGTTTAATATCCCAAATAATGACTTTACCACGAGTATTCCATTCATTAAACCAATGTTTTACTGTTTTAAGATTTTCATATTTAGGACACCAGCTTTCCGTATAAACAACATCTTCTGTAAAAATTTTATCTATTCCTAAGTCTTGCTGTTTCAACCACATATCAAACCATAAACGAATAATTTTTTCTCTCTCATTCAAAATAGAACACCTCGATTACTTCTTTTTTCACATTATAGCACCCATACATCAGCCCCACAATAAAATTTTATGCACCGATAATCTTATTGAACAGCTCTAACAGTACATCTTTCACACCGCCAGCATTGAATACCAAGCCGACAGCAATCAAGGCAACTACCAAGAAACCGATAAGTTTTGAAAACTCACGCTTGAACCCTAAGTAGATACCGATAACCACAATCGACATAAGCACTAAGCTCTGTGCGTTGCTTAAAAACCATTGATACAAATTTTGCCCGAAATTCATGTTATTTGTCCTCGCTTTCTTTTAATTTCTTCATTTCATAGTCAGCTCCTTTGCCAACACTTAAAATACACATCAAGGCTACGCCGATACCCGTTCCAACAGATACCAGCAGGAAGTCTTTCAATAATTCCCACATTTTTTCATCACTCCTAACTTTCTACTAAATCTTTTGCAGGGGTCGTCTGCTGTTTGATTATCATTTCATGCTTTTCTGTGAGCTTTGCCTGCTGTTCGATAGTTTTCATGTAGTCTGTTCCGTTTCCCTTATCAATCCTTTTCAGCATTTTCAAGGTCGGTGCTACCTGCCGTTGTACCCACCGCAATGTACGGTCTAAGGTGTAAGGCTCTGGCTTTGTCGTCAGCTTCAAGCTCTGTCTGTTATCGCCGATAAACCACGCCCAGCGGTCATTGAGTTTCCAGTCATTTTTTCGCTTGTCTGCTTCTTCATCAACAAACCGCACATACTGGTTGATGATAGAAAAGGCAGTCTGCTCTGCGTCATAATAGGTCAGCAAATCTCGTACTGCATAATAGGCACGTTCATTTCTAAGCCGTATCTCAAAACGGTTGATAATGTCGGCTTCTTCCAGCGGTGTCCCTAACTTGACGTACTGCTCATAGTCCTTTTCATAGATACAGAAATACACATCTGATTTTAGCGAACCAAGATAAAGGGTGCGTCCCATATATTCTCTGTCGTCCTCTCTATGCTTGATAAGCTCGCCCGACTGATAAAACTTATAACTTCTGGACTTTCCGATATATTCCCGTTTCCTGCATTTTTCCGCAAGCTCTGGAATATCCAAAATACCCGTATGGTCGTTGATAGCAAGGTCGATACGCTTCATCACGCCACCGTCTATGAGTGCGTCCATGAGAAAGTCATAC
The DNA here is from genome assembly GCF_018326305.1 of Vescimonas fastidiosa. Classification (NCBI taxonomy): domain Bacteria; kingdom Bacillati; phylum Bacillota; class Clostridia; order Eubacteriales; family Oscillospiraceae; genus Vescimonas; species Vescimonas fastidiosa. The sequence continues at coordinate 7,258 of NZ_AP023416.1, read as the reverse complement.
CAACTTCTTTGTTGTGCCAGCAGGTAACTTTCAAACTGTCGGCAACCACGCCCCTTTAACTCTAAAAGGACACCTTTTTCTTCGTCAGCCGACGTATAGATAAAGATGTCCCCTAAAGAATAATGCTCCGTATAACTGTAATGTCCGTAATCTTCATGGAGCATATAATTGATATTCAGTTTTAATATATCTTTGATGATGTGCTGTATATCCAGCGTGGGAAAACGAATTTTCACATAATCAAACAGCATGGTAAGCGGTACTTCTGGATTGAACCTTGCCAGTTCCTTATGCAGAGTTTCCAGAAGTTCCTTTGACGGCTTCATTTTTCCACTTTCTATCTTGTTGAAATATTCCCTTGTGATACCAGAAGCCACCGCCAGCCTGCCTTGTGAGATACCGTAAGCAATCCGTTTCTCCCGTAATTCTTTTATCCGTTGTTCTTCATTCAGAACCATACCCCCAATCTGTAAAGTGTGAAGTTTTTTAAGGCGACTTCACAGCCGATTTTTGCTAGAAAACCATGCCAGAAGCCTTATGTTTCCTATGTTTTTTGTCTATTGTCTATTTGCAAACGTACCCCTCTGTTAGATACCGAGGGGTTTTACCTGCTGGCGTGGCTGACGCCACACCAGCAACGGCTAGTCCGTGCCGTCGCCTTTCGCTTCGCACGTCGCCGTCCCGTCCTGCCTTGCTTGTGCAAGAGAGCCGATAGTCTGCAAAAAATCATGTCCTTTCGGGACTAAAGGCGTGTAAAACTCACTGATAACACTTGTTCCCACATCACAATAGCCACGCCCCTTGATACGCTTCTGGAAAAACTGCTTTTTCACATCTGAACCAAACAGCATACCGTAACCTAATTCGCTGATACGCCCAAGTCCCACACGGAAATTGAAGTTATCTCTGATACCGTCCGAGAAATACTTTGCGTCTGGACGCTGGCAGGCAACGATAAGGAAATAACCTGCTTGTCGCCCTAACATAACGATTTTCTTTAACTGGCTAAGTAGGCTCACGCTTTCTTTTGTCCCCAGCATTTCAAAAAACGCCACATATTCATCAAAGATAAGAAAGCAGGGTGGCAGTCCCAGATAGGCGTAGTTTTCGCCCGTCTTATAGTTCGGGTGTCGCTTCATTTCCTCACTTCGCTGTACCATGCCCTCATAAAAGGCATTGACGCAATCTATCATTTCTTCTTTGGTGTGATACACATTTCCCATAACTGTCCCTAAGTCTGCAAGGTCAGCGTTCTTCGGGTCTAAGATATAAAGGACAGCGTTGGTATGCAGTAAGGCTTCAATGAGCGTCAGCAGAAAATAGGTTTTACCGCCACCAGTCCCACCAGCAATCAGAGCATGAGGGAGTGCGTCATATTCCCAGACAAGATTTTTCATCAGTCTAAGACAGCCGTTTTCTGCCCGTACTTCATCAATGGTAATGCGGTTCGCTATCATATCATAAAGCAGGGTATATTCGATATAGCCGTCATGCAGGGTCTTGTCGGTCAGCTCACAATACAAGCCACTTTCCAATTTATCCTCTAACCGTAAAAGCTGGTCTTGATATTTTCCTAATGTGATTTCACATCGGATATGAAGCAGTCCCTTTTCCATTTGATAATAAATCTTTGGAAACCAGACGATTTTTTCCCTTGATCTGCTTTGCAGGTCAGTAAAAAAAACGCTGTCTTGTATGGTATCGGCTTCATACCACTTATTTTCCAGTATCATTCTTGCCAGCTTTTGACGGTGCAGGAGCTTCTTGAAACTGTCGTAACAGAATCGGTAATACAGAAAAACGACCAATGCACAAACACCAGTCGCTATCAGTATGGTTATGAAGTTGTAAGGGGAGAGCGTCAAGCCGTTTTCTAACAAGCTGAAATGCTCCCAATCGGTACGCATGAGCTGTTTTATATTCAGTAGCAGAAGAACCGCCACGAATATAAACAGAAGCGTTCCTATGGAAAAATGGTAGACAAGGTGCTTGTCGCTGGCTCTGATACGGTGTCCTTTGTTCCAAATCTTACGCATAAATCAATCACTCCTTTCTGGGTAAGAAAAAAGCAGTCAATCCTAAGACTAACTGCTTATATCATTATTCGTGTTTTTTCCCAACAATATAGGTTGTTACTAACATTCCTATCAGCAAAATAATTATAGCTGGATGTTTTACAGTATTCCATAATGAAATGCCACCAACTAAAAAACTGATATAGCAAATAATAGGATATAGAATAGCAGTTCCTAATGTAAATACTCTAAATACTGTTAATACATATCCCCAGTTTGCATTATTAAAAGATAGCCCTGCCATGTGTATTCTGAAAATTCCTTGTGATACAAAATTAACTTTATTTGTATCATAATATGTCGGTAATAATTCTTTCGCAAAAATGCAAAGCCAACTTGCAAACAAAAGCATTAACAAAGATATATACAAACTATCTCCCATTTGTTCTATGGAAATTCCAGAAACAGTTAATAATATTGCCTCTATAACTACCACACCGATTGAGATAAGAAATGCAAATATCCAGTTCTTTTTTCGTTGATGAATTGTATCACGCAACGACAAGTCTAACGAGTTTACAACAAGAGTTTCTACCACATCACTATTTAATGTCTTGTTCTCTTTTAATTTTTCTCCTTGTAAAAGTTCTGTTACTGTAATACCAAGTATATCAGCAATAGGGATAAGTAATGTAACATTTGGCATACTGTTTCCACGTTCCCATTTACTAACTGTTTTATCCGACACAAACAACTTATCTGCTAAGTCCTTTTGTGTCATTTGTTTTTCTTTTCGCACTTCGGCTAAAAATTGTCCAAATTTTTCATTGTTGATTTGATACATTTGTGCCACCTCCTATCGTTATTTTAACCATTTACGATAAGGTAGGCAATCTACTAACGGGAGAGTACCTCTATTTTTTCTAACTTATGAGGAGAATTTTTTATTTTTTTCGGCTGTCCCTGCGGTGTATGGGTTCTGTGGGCTACCTGCGTTCTGGTTGCCTTTATTCTTCAATACAATATCCTCTGCCTTTACATACCAGTCCACATCTGCACCCGTATAGGTTTTTCTTGATACCGTATCGGCTACTGGATTGACAAGCTCCACAACTGCATTGTAAGGAAATTCCCTTAACGGTACTTCTGGCGGTACAGACACGGGGATAATTCCACCGTGCAGACTGCACTTCAAATCATAGATACGCTTTTTAAGCTGGGTACTCGGTGTCCCGTCCTCATTCTGCAAGAACACATCACGTACCGCTGTAAATTTTAATTCTCCAAATGTTTTCTCTTTGTCAATAACAAACCCGTTTGATAATCTCATAAATTCTTCACTCCTTTACTTTTCTTCAACTGCTACAATATCATCAGCAACTAATACATAATCGGTATGTCCCATATCCCCGATTGCGTAACCTCTGCCGTATAACTTCGGATTGACAAGTTTTACTTTCTGCTCATACTTGAACTTCTTTTCGCCAGCCTGCACGGGAATTTCTACCACAACATTTTCGCCTTTCTGTACGTCGGAATAAAGGTTATAGCTTCGTCTGGCTAAGACCCTGCGATTATTTTTATCTCTTTCAAAGACTGGCTCGCTTTCGCCTGCAAATTCAAGAGTTCCAAAAGACTGTGCCATATCTGGCACGACATATTTCATTTCCATATTGTTTTACCTCGTTTCTTTCTATATTTGATAAGTTTTTTAATTGTGATTTCTTATTCTGGCGGTTTGGGAAGTACCAGCAATCCCCCCAGATAGTAAAGGGTAAAATCAATGCTTACGCACCCTTGACTATCCGTGTTCTTGCAGGTTGTTGGCAGACAAGCCAGAATAAGCAAAAAATCTGCCGTTTGACAGCTTCGGCGGAGAGCGTGATTTTTCTTTCCTCATACCGTTACCGCCTTATGATTTCTTCATTTTACGGCGTTTGTAAAGATATGTTCCAGCCAGTCCACCAGCAGACGCAAGCAACATCACGATAAATGCCATTACATTTGTACTGTCGCCCGTTTTGGGACTGTCGCTAGGTCTGTTAGGCTTTTCCGGTGTCGGTGGTGTTTCGGGTTTCTCTGGTTCTTCTGGCTTTTCCTTAAAGGTAATCGTCTGTCCCTTATCCTCAATATCCTTATGCTCGGTAACTTTCTTCGGCTCGTCTGGATTGCTTAAATCGTATAATTCCTCAAAAGTTACAAGCTGTTTGCCGTCAAGAGAAGTAGCGTCAAACGTAAAAGCAACTTCCACTTTCATAGCTTCGCTGTCAGCAATAAAAGTGTAATCACTTTCCACACGTTTTCCATTGATAAGAAGTTCTGCATTTTCTTCTTTCAACATCTGCCAGCCCACAAGTTTGTACTGTGTACCGACTTCTAAGCCCTCTAAGGTTACGGTATCAATGATTGTAACGTCTTTTCCTGCTTTAAGCTCTTTATTGCCGTCCTTATCGGTAACGGTAGTATGTATCTTGATGATACGCTCTGTGATAAGTACCGTTTGCCCGTCGTCCTCAATGTCCTTGTGTTCTGCAACTTTTACGGGTTCGTCTGAATTGCTGAAATCATATAATTCTTCAAAGGTAACAAGGTTTTTGCCACCTAAAGCAGACGCATTGAATGTATAGGAAATTTCCACTTTCATTTCTTCATCATCAGCGACAAAGGTATAATCGTTTTCTACACGTTTCCCGTCAATGATAAGCTCGGCGTTTTCTTCCTTTAACATCTGCCAGCCTTTGAGCTGATACTTTGTGCCTTTTGTAAGTCCGTCTAATTTGACAGTATCAACGATTGTAACCTCTTTTCCTGCAAGGATAGTCTTTTCGCCGTCTTTGCTGGTCGCTGTGGTATGAATAGAGATTTCTTTTTCGTATTCATCAGTCAGCGTTCCCTAAATCAATCACAAGGTTATTTCTTGATACCACGATTTCAAAAGGTGGGATAAGTTCAAAGCCTTTGTTACTATCGCAACGCATTTCTTCAATGATATAGGTATCATAAGGTAATGCACCCCTTGCTGTCGTCTGGTTCAGAAGTCCCAAACCACACACCGTCCTCACTGGTCTTGCCTGCGTTTGTATTGTGCTTATGAGAAGCCCAGTCAGCAGAAGTGGAGAATTGCCCGTTATCATCAGTTACCACGACGTGATTTTCGCCCGTTGTCTTGCTTGTGATCCTAAAAGGAACATCAGCAAGACGCTTGTGTGTGCCTGCACCGATTTTTACACCCTCAATATCTCCACGCTTAATCTGATTATAGATAGAATGGGCTTTTTCGGTTAAGTCCACGATTTTTCCATTTTCTGTGATTGTAAAATCAATCGGCTTTGCACCGTCAGTTAAGTAACCGTTGGGAGCTTCACTCTCAACGATACGGAATTTTCCATAAGGTAAGAGGTCAGAAGAAGTAGAAGCGACACCCTCAATATCTGTACGAATTGTCTTTACCACTTCATTTTTCTTGTATAACTTGCCCTCAACCAATACTGCATTATCATTTAAGGAAATGATGTCAAAGGCAGTATCTTTCAAAGTGGCACTTCCTTGTGGCTTTGTATCGCCCGTTTCTAAATCTCGTTTCTGAATTTTGACACCGCCACGGATAACCTTGTCTGATACGGAAAACTGGTTACTTCCAGATAATACGGCAAGGTCGCCGTCCTCGGTAATCTGTGTTACATATAAGCCTTTTATCTGTTCGGACTTATCGCCAGCATCGCATATATGCACCCTCTAACAAGTAGCCGTTTGGAGCTTTTGTTTCTTCTACGGTTAGTGTTCCAAGTGGAAGAACCGCCTTGCCGTCCTGCATATAGAAGCTGTCGCCAGATACTTTGTATGTGTCCGCTAATTTTGTGATGTAATGAGTTGTCCCGTCGCTGTCTGTTTCAGCGATTGTCTTTGTAACCCATGTACGAGTAGCTTCGGCAGGGAGATTGTCTTTATTGTAGAAGCCAGCATAATACTTCCATGTAAATTCCGCACCTGCTAAAGAAGCGTTCCCTTGCGGATTGTCTTTCTGTGTTTCCATATCAATCTTGAAAAGCTCAATCAAAGTGTCCGTTACTTTTGGCGTATCTGATACTTTCAAAATTGCTGTCTTTCCAACTTCAACCTTTAAGGAATATACAGTTTTATCCACTTTATATCCTGCTGGTGCGTATAATTCCTTGATATAGACTGTGCCTGCTTTTACCTCTGCAATATCTGTGTTTCCGTTTTCATCAGTCGTAAGGGTGGCAAGCTGTTTTGTGCAGTCTTTATCAGAAAAGACACCGTATGTTGCACCTGCAATATAGTAATTCCCATTACCGTCGGTAATGCTGGTATTACTGGAAGTCTTTTGTAGTTTTGCATTTCCGACATTCAGTTTCGCCCAGAATTGTCCTAATTCCTGCCCCTCGCCAGAGTAGATATAACCGCCACATTCATAGCGTCCTTTATTTTCTTTGACAAAGGCTTTTGCACCAGAGAAAACTTCGTCCTGCGTAGCCTTTTGAATTTCATCATAAGAAGCTCGCACGTTATCACATTGCCAGCCAAGATGTACGCTCAATCTCTGCCAGACAACACATTGTTCCAACAGATAGAGTTGCTTGTAGTTCAGTTCCTTGTGAGCTTCGCCATACTGTTTGACATACTCTAAGGATAACGCCACATCTGAAATCTGGTCGGTACTCATGCGTGAGCTTGCGTCAGCTCTGGTCTTGTAACCATTTTTGAAATCTGTATTGATGTCGATACAATAGGCAGTTTCGCCCTCAACTTTCATATAGCCCTCATTGAATGTCGAACCGATAGAACCGTCATTCATTACTTTTTCAATGATACCGACACGCTCTGCACTTTCCGTCCAGTATTGCTTGCTTTCTGCATGAACGGGTGTAGTCGGTAAAGAAGTAACGACAGTTGCAAGAGCTAAGAAGCCCGTACACAATCGTTTCCATGTCTTTTTCATAGTTTAATGCTCCTTTCATTTTTGGTAATAAAATAGCCGTCCAATAAGAACGGCTGGAAATAGAAAAGGAACGTCATTTTAGGCGTTCCATAGTCTATAAGTTATTCAATTTTTTCTTGTTTCAATACTGATGTGCTGTACCATATCTTTGCATATCTAGGAAAACTTGCGTATCAAGGCTCATTCGTTAGTAGTAAATAAGTAGTAAATTGATGTGTTTGTTTCCTTGAAAATGCTGATAGATACTGTGTTTTAGCGGATAATCAGATTTTTATTGTGTTTT